>JAGCLR010000377.1 GCA_017646885.1 Methanobrevibacter sp.
GAGGCAGGAATGACCAGCATTCTAAGGTCACTTGCTATTTGCTTTCCTTTCAATATCCTTGCAGCATCTCTCAAGTCTTCGATTCTTCCATTTGTGCATGAGCCGATAAATACTTGGTCGAGCTCAACATCACCAAGCTCGCTTGCAGGCTTTACATTATCCACATTATGAGGACAAGCTATTTGCGGTTCAAGCTCGCTTACATCAATATCCATAATTTCAAGGCTTGGAGAATCAAGGTCGCTTTTAAGGTTTGATTTTTCAATAAATGCCTTAAGCCTATTCTTGTTTTCACCGCTTACACGGTCTTTAAGGTAATCATATGTCTTTTCATCTGGCTCTATAAGCCCGGTTTTTCCTCCCATTTCAATTGCCATATTTGATAGGACCATCCTATCAGAAATGCTCATGTTGGTGATTGTATCTCCTGCAAATTCACATGACTTGTATGTTGCGCCATCCGCTCCAACTTGGCCGATGATGTTCAAGATCACATCCTTTGCTGATGTGTTCTCTTTAAGATTGCCTTCAACATTGAATCTGATTGTTTCGGGCACCTTGAACCATAACTGTCCGGTAGACAAAACCATTGCCATATCTGTAGAGCCGATTCCGGTTGCAAATGCGCCAAGAGCACCATATGTACAGGTATGTGAGTCTGCACCTACAATAACGGTTCCTGGTATTACATGGCCTTTTTCAGGCAAGACCTGATGACAAACTCCTTCCTTTACATCATAGAAGTTTTCAATGTTCTGTTCCTTTACAAATTTTCTCATCAATATATGATTATTTGCGGAATCTAGAGAATCTGCTGGAACCTGATGGTCAAATGGAATCACTATTTTAGAGGAATCCCATACCTTTTCAGTTCCTATTTTTTCGAATGATTCAACTGCGAGAGGTCCAGTCAAATCATGCATCATAGCTATATCGATATCTGCCATGACAATGTCGCCAGCTTCAGCTTCTCCTTTGCCGGAAGCTCTTGCAAATATCTTTTCAGCAATTGTTGACATATTTTCACCTCATTTAAAAAGAGTTAATGATAGTTAGTTAGCATAAATCAATTTTTTTGTTTTCTTCAAATCCATCAATTTCTTCATTATTTGTTATACTTATACAAATTTCCATAGTTTATCAAAGTAATATCATCCGGCACTTCCTTGATTATGTTTTTAGTGTCGAAGATGATTCCTTTTTTCATGTTTTTAGACAATGACTCATAATCCAAGTCCTTGAATTGGTCATGGTCTGTTAGGATTAAAACCAATGATGAATCTTTAGTGGCTTCATCAAAATCAAGGTAATCAGGATTGTCAAAGTGTGGGTCATGGATAGCTATTTCATATCCTGCAGCTTTCAATCCAGTGATGATTTCAAATGCAGGGCTTTCCCTTGCATCATCTGTATTTCCCTTATATGCCACTCCAAAGACAGAGATCTTTTCTGCATCCTTATCAAGTTTGGATAGTATTTTGCCGGTGTTTTCTATTACAAATCCTGGCATGCTGTTGTTTGTATCCCTTGCCAACTTGATTATCTTAGCGGTTTCAGGGGCCTTTGCATAAATGAAATATGGATCAATTGCAAGACAGTGTCCACCTACACCAGGCCCTGGGCTATGGATATTCACTCTCGGGTGCTTGTTAGCCATTTCAATAACATCAAGTGCGTTCACTCCAATTTCTGCACCTATCTTTGCAAGCTCATTTGCAAGTGCAATGTTCACATCCCTAAAGGTGTTTTCCATACATTTGGACAATTCTGCAGTTTTTGCTTCAGTTTCAATTATTTCCCCTTCAACAAAGGTTCTGTAAACATCTGCAGCTTTACGGCTACACTCTTCTGTTATTCCACCTACGATTCTGTTGTTGTTTACCAATTCTTCCATGATCTGTCCAGGGAGAACTCTTTCAGGGCAATGAGCAAGGAACAAATCTTCTCCAATTACATAACCTTCCTTTTCAAATATTGGCTTTATGATTTCATCAGTGGACATAGGAGCTATTGTAGATTCAATAATGACTACATTCCCCTTATTCAAAACTGGCAAGATGGATTGGCATGCTGAAATTACATAGCTTAAATCACAGCTTAAGTCCTCTTTCACATAAGGTGTAGGAACTGTAATGATAAATGTGTCTGCCTCTTCAGGCTTTAGGGAAGCATGATAATGGCCTTTTTTTACAGCATTTTCAATGGCTTCAGTAATTCCCGGCTCTTCAATATGTGCAATTCCTTGGTTTAATTTATCTACAATTTCCTTATTCACGTCCACTCCAAGGACTTCACAGCCATTTTTTGCAAACAATGCGGCTGTTGGCAATCCAATGTAACCTTGACCTACAATACAAATCTTCATAAATATCGCCCTGATTATTTTGTTTTTGTAATTGTTAAAATTATTTTAAATTAATCTAAATTATTCTAAATTTTTATTAAAATTTTTTTATCATATTTTTTTTAAATATTAATAGTTTATACGATTTTAATTTATGATTTTTATTTAATATAAATATTTTATATAATTCATAATTTATCGCTATTATAAATATAGAATATA
>JAGCLR010000378.1 GCA_017646885.1 Methanobrevibacter sp.
ATTTAATTTTGAACTTTTTAAAAATATGGTTTTAAGTTTCAAACTTTTATAAAATTTATTTGGTGAATTCATGATAGAATTAAAAACCCCGATTACTGATGATGATATTAATAAGCTAAAAGCTGGAGATGTTATTGCAATCTCTGGTCAAATATTGACTGCAAGAGATCAAGCCCATAAAAGAATCTTGGAAGAGGGAGCTCCGATGGATATTGAGGGGGCAGTTTTATTCCATGCAGGGCCTATCATTCAAGAAGAGGAAAATGACTCCAATGAGTCTAAATACAAGATGGTTGCTGTAGGTCCAACAACTTCCATGAGAATGAATCCATATGAAGCTGATGTTTTGGATATGGGTGCTAAGATAATCATTGGTAAGGGTGGAATGGACGATTCTGTCAGGGAAGCCCTAAAGAGAAACAATGCAGTTTATGTTGTGGCAACTGGTGGTTGCGCAGCATTGTATGTTGACAAGGTAAATGAAATAAAAGGAGTCAATTGGCTGGACCTTGGAATGCCTGAAGCTATTTGGGATTTGGATGTGGATTCATTTGGCCCACTCATTGTAGCTATGGACAGTGAAGGAAACAGTCTTTATGACTAATTCCTGACTAATATTTTTTCAAATAATAATCAAATGATAATAACTAAATATTTATATACTAATTATTTTAAATATGATAGTAATCTATATTAATTAATTTTATTAGTTTATCATATTAGTTTAATTTAATTTTTATCAGATTGATTATTTTAAGAATTACGATTATTTTGGTGATAAAATGGCAGATATTGCAGAAGCAGCTGAAAAAAAATTAAAGTCAAGAATTAGAAAATTAAAAAAATGCAATAAGGATGAAGAGGAAAAAGAAAAATTCTTCAATCAATTAGGTCTTTCTTTCACTATCAGTTTACCTACCAAAAATCCTGAAAAGCAAGAAGACTTCGTTATGTTATACACCAGTCCAGATGGAAACATCGTTCATGCAGAATATGCTTATTCTGAAGGGGAAGAGTTTACCCAAATGGACATTAGTGAAAAGGATTTAAAAGTAATCATTGAATCATTCTCTGATTTCGAATTAAGTCTTTTAGACTAATTGCAAATTCTAATTTCAAATAATTCTAATTTTAGAATTATTATTTCTATTTTTTATTAATTTTTTTATCAATTCATTATTTTTAATTATTTTAATAATTTTTAATTATTATTTATTTTAATTATTTTTAGTTATTTGAAAGGTTTTATCATGATTGTCAATAATTCATTGGATGAAGTTAAGAAAAGGGAATCTGCATTGAAAATCATTAAGGAGATCATTAACGATAAGGGAAGGGATTCCTTATATGACGTTACTGGACTTTCCGGTGGTTTTATAGCAAGTGATGAGGAATTGAATCTCTTGGAAACTTATGTAGGTCCAGCTATTTTTGAAGATGAGCTCCAGATTGTAGGCCGTAAACACCTTGGTGGAGAGAAAGTTTTGGCAGTTAACAGGACAAGTTCAGGAATCTTGGCAAGCATTTTGGCTTTGGTTAATGAAGGAGACCATGTAAGTCATTTCTTAGCTGAATTTCCAGCTCATCCATCTATTCCAAGGTCCTGTGCAATTGTAGGGGCAAGCTATGACGAATTCATTGACATTGATAAGTTCACCATTCCTGATAACACTTCATTGGTTGTTGTAACTGGCTCAACAATGGATCATAAGGTCATTGATGAGGAACTCTTTAAGAAAGTCATTAATATGGCTCATGAAAAGGGCATTCCTGTGCTTGTTGATGATGCTTCAGGTGCAAGGTTAAGAACTGCTGTTTTCAATCAAGCGAAAGCGACAGAGCTTGGAGCGGATTTGGTTGTTACCAG
>JAGCLR010000379.1 GCA_017646885.1 Methanobrevibacter sp.
AAAAATGATTTAACATGTATTCGTGGGCGGCATGTATTTCAACACCATCGAATCCCGCTTTTTTGGTTCTTATGGGGGCATTTATAAAATCGTTTTTGACTTTTTCAATATCCTCTTTTGTCATATTGTTTACACTTGATTTATCATATGAAATTGATTGGGGCCTTGCATGATTCAATTGGGCTATTGCAAAAGAGTTTTCCATGTGAATCGCATCTGTCAATTTTCTAAAGCTGTCTATAACAGAATCATCTGCCATGGAAAGCTGTCTTTGACTTGACTTGCCTTCTAAAGATACATAAGCATGTTCTGTAATAATAAGGCCAGTGTATTCTGCTCTTTTCTTGTAGTAATCAATCAGTTCATCACTTGGCTTTCCTTCAATGCTCGCTTCCCTTGCCATTGGAGGCATGACTATACGGTTTCTAAGGCAAATGTTTTTCAATTCCAATTTTTCTTCAAGCATCATTTTTTCACTAAATTTTTATTTTTCAATTTTCTTTCAATAAATTTAATATATGACTTATCCATAATTATAATTACTTATTGATTTGAGCTGATATAATGACTAAAAAAGCTATTGTATTTGATAACTCCGGAACATTATTAGAAAGGTTTAGGGTTATAAAGAATGTGTCTACCGGCGAATTTATCACTCATGTAAACTCTTTGGATTTGATAGACAGCTATTTGAATGCAGCACTTGTTGTCCTTCAATTCAACACAAATCGTCTTAAGGAATTGGATCCAAATACATTGATAAGCGATTTTGTATTGGAAAACAATATAGATTTTGACATCAGCTATTATTCTACCGAGGTTTCCAAGGAGAAAATCACTTCAATTTTAGAAAAGGACACCGCTGTGATAAAGGACATTACAGATACATTCCCTCTTTTAGCTGAAAGGGTTCCTAATATGGAACTATGCAATGGTTCAGCAGTCATTATAGACATTGCAGAGGAAAGAATTGCATTTACAATAACATCTGCAGGCCAATTGTTCAGTGGCGTTAAGGATACAATAGCCAAGCTTCAGGATAAGGATATAGAAGTTTTCATAGCTTCAGGAGATAGATCCGGCGCCATCAAAAGACTTGCAAACATTACAGGAATACCTGAAGACCATGCATTTGCAACTGCAAGCACACATAGAAAAGCGGAAATAGTGGCTAATCTTCAGGATGAAGGGTATAAGGTCATGATGGTTGGTGATGGCCCAAATGACATTTTAGCATTTGAGCAAGCTGATACAGCTATTCTTACAACTGAACAGAAAGATGGTGATTTCCCAGATAAACTAAAAGGATATGCAGATTTTGTAATTGAAGACATTAGCGAAGTTCTTCAAATAGATTTCTAGAGAGAATCATTCCTTTTTTTAAACTATTTTTATTTCACTTTTTTTATCATTTATTTTCGCTTAAGAAATCTTCAATCACTTTTTTACTTTTCATTACATTATCGAAATTGTTCAATTCGATAATTCCATGCTTCACATGCTTCAACAGATTCAAGTCAAGAGTTCCGTCACCTACTGCTTGGTGCTTATCCTTTTTTCCATCATTGTCATTTATGTGGTTATATAGGATATTAGGAATCTTGAAGAAACTTTCCTGATCTTCGCAGGTATTGACATGGCCTAAATCTATGGTTATGTTGCATCCGGTTTCGTTGGTGAGGTTTTCCAATTCATATGCACGGTTTCCAAGATAGGAAAAACGTTCGGGCATGTTTTCTATGGATATTTTTGCTTCCTTATCCTCTGCATATGCCACAAGCTCATGGGTTGATTCAGTCAAGAATTCAAGTGCCATATCCCTTAGGTATTTTTCAGGCCTTCCTATTTTACCTGGATGGGCTGTTATTCCTATAGCACCTATCTCATCTGCAAGGTCAAGGCAATCCTTTGTCTGCTTTACAGACTCCTTACGAATTCCTGTATTAAGGCTTGCAAGATTTATGTCAACATTTACTGCATGCATGTAGATATCCAAGTCATATGAGTGAAATACTTCTGTTATTTCCTTGTTTCCAAGCATTTCATCTGGTCTGTATGGACCTTCAGCCAATAGTTCAACACTATCAAAGCCATTTTCAACTGCTATATCAAGCATTTCATTTACATCTTTCATGAAAAGTGAAAGAAGTGAAAATCCTAATTTCATTTTAATCCCCGTGTTTTATATTATGCTATTTTATTAAAATTAAAATTCATTCATGAACTAAAAAATTCATTTTTATAAAATTTATTTTAATTGATAGATAATGGAATCCATTAAAAGATTCCAATCATCTACCAATCCTTTGATTTATTGATGTTATTGTGGATAATCATAATTTTAGATAAGATAATTATCTTACAAATGATTAAACAATGTCCAGATTTCAGGATACTTTTCAGCTATTGCAGCATCTATCAAGTCTGATGCTTCACTGCTTATGCTGAATTCAGGTTCGGTTTTTCTCAAGTACCTTAGTACAGCTGCAGATCTTGCAGACCATAAAGTGATTCTTGGGTTTTTTTCCACAGTTTCGATAACTTCATCTATAAGTTTCTCTTCCTTTTCAGAAAGAAGACTACCAACTTCATTTAAATCATCGGAAGCTTCAATAATTTCACTACTTGCTTCAGTTTCTTCATTTAAATTAATTGTAGAATCAATATTTTCTACACTTTTTTCAGAGCTGATTTTTTCTTCATCTTTTACAGCATCTTCAGCCACTTTCTCATCATCATTGAAGAAAACATTTGTGTACTGGGAAGTTTCTTTAGGTTTTTCCTCTTCATCATCAGCTGACTTTTCTAAAAGTTGAATTTCATCTTCACCTTCAAATTCCTCTTCAACCTCTTCAACCAGTTCTTCAAATGTTTTTGATTCATCTTCGGATTCTCTTAATAAATCTTCAAGACTTATACCTTCTTCTATTTCAGTCTCTTCAATCTTTGGAATCAATGAA
>JAGCLR010000380.1 GCA_017646885.1 Methanobrevibacter sp.
GATCCTGCAGCTGCTGCACCTTGAGCAAGTCTTCTGATATCATCGATTGTATTGAATTTCTTAACGTTTCCATCAATGTCAACAGAACCTACCATATCATCTTCTACCTTTACCATAATGCTTAAGATATCCTTATCTTCAACTTCTGGATTGGATTCCTTGATGTATTTTGCAATAAATGAGGAAAAGTGAGGTGCTAAAATGTATTCTTTTCCAACTGCAAGTCCATTCATCTGAACTTCAGTGTTGTAATTGATGTCTTTCAAGTATCCTCCAACAGATACGAATGGGTCAAAGAACAATTTGTTTCCTGCATCAATTCCAGTTTTCTGCAAAATGACTGCAGAATCAATTGCTCCTGCTGCAAGGATTACCAAGTCTGTTTTTATGGTTTTGGTTTCTCCATCTTGGATGTATTCTACAGCTGAAACCTTTTTGTGTTCAGTCAATATTTTTTGGACTTCTGCATTTTCTATTAGCTCTGCACCATTTTCAATTGCAATGTCTATAAAGTCCTTTCCACTCCATTTTGCATCACGCGGACAACCGAATGAACATTTACCACATGGCTTGCAGTCTTCATCTCTAATGAATTTTGGCATTCTAATTGCATCAAATCCACATTCACGTGCTGCATCCAGGAATTTCTGTGTTCCTTCACCAATATGGTCATCATCCATTTGGTGAATTCCAGTCAATTCCTCTATTGTTTCATATTCCTTGCTAAGGTCTATTCCAAGTTCTTCCCTGAATTCATCTTCAAGAACCCTTACTCCATTACCTGCAGCAACTATTGTAGATCCACCAACACAAGTGGTCTTTAATAAGTCTAAACTGTTTTCATTTTCAAACCTTTTATCATAGTATTTCATGTCATATGTACCATATGCATCTTTACTATGTATATATGGTCCTCTTTCTATTATGGTTACTGGAATATTAGCTTTTGCAAGCTTCATAGCTATTATTGCTCCTCCAGCACCAGTTCCAATAACTGTAACCATTTTTTGTCTCCTTTATTTCAATTATTTAATCATTTAATTATTGATTTTTTATTTTTTATTTATTTTTTAATTAATAATATTTTGTTTTTAGATTATTAATTAATTATCCCTTCATAATAGTATTTATTTTTATAATATAAATAGTTAACAATTGTTATATTTTTTCATTGTATTTTTTCTTCTTTGAAAAAGTTCTTTTAAAAAAATAAAAAAAGAAAAGAATAATTAAATTATTCTTTTTTAATAGTTTTAGTTATTTATGAAACGAAAATTTCAATAAATTTAGCATAAGCTGGTCTTGTGATGAATACACCAATTAAAACCCCTATGATTGTAGTGAATGCGAAACCTGCGATGGTACCGATACCACTGCTTCCCCTTGCAAATCCAACATAAGCAAGAGGTAACATAGCAGCTATTAAGGTTCCTGCAGATGCGAAGATAATGAATAATGCATTTTTAACATTCATTTGAGTTCTTGTTCTTCTGTGTCTTGTGTTTTCATCATCGTGGTGCAATACCTCATCTGTAATGATGATCTGGTCGTCTACCCCAGTACCTACAGATGCGATTAAACCAGCGATTGCAGCAAGGTCTATATTCCAATGGATAATGGAAGCAA
>JAGCLR010000381.1 GCA_017646885.1 Methanobrevibacter sp.
GTACACAACAGTACTACAAGAAGAAAATAATATATGCTTTTCATATCATTTAGATTTAAAAGTTAGACTTATATCCATTATTTATTGCTCGCAAAATCCTAAGTCAGTTCTTTACCACTAGCCCCTTGGTCTTTGTATGCTATTTGCTGTTTGATATAGGTATTATTATCTACTGCGTATAACATAGATACGCAGAGAATAGCTGATAAAGCGAAAAATGATTTTAATGATAAAAAGACTTAATTAATGATTTAGTTTATTTGCGTATTATTTTTTGAAGTGAATCGCAAATTATTCTTTGATTTTCCTCATACGACAAGGATAAATATGAATAATATGGGAATTCAGACAACGGTCTAGAGATAGTAGTGTCATTACACCAGATGGTAATATTCCACTCTACTGGATCATAGAAGCAAAAGAAATCATTATTCATATTGGGTATTTCATAAATTGTATCGCATGTCCAAAAAAAGTCGTTCCAGGAATCGCCATACAATGATATATCATATCCCTTATAGTGCACAATGCCGTTGTATTTACCATAAAGCTTATACATAGACGAATCATGTTCTCTTAAGTTTAGATAAAAGCAACTGCTATCATTCTCAACAAAACCTCCTGTAATGACAAGTTGTATGTCATCACATAATTCTTTTTCATTTTCTTCCAGAAAGAAATCAACAATTGCTTGTGTTTGTACTGACAACACTGCCGTATCTTGTTGATGAATCTTCTGACAAGAGGTCATAACAATAAGAATGACGATAAAAAATATTTTATTCATATTTTGCATATTTATAGTTTTATTTTATAACCAAAGATCGGGGTGTACATAAGTTTCACGGATATTACCCAAGAGATCTTTGATGTAATAGAAATGATAGTACTCGGCAGGTCCGTAATGGCGAATATATCCCTCTGGATTATGCACAAATTTGCTTTCGGCTGCAAAATTACAAAAAAAAATGCACATACGCAAGAGCATGTGCAAGAAAGTTGAATTTTGCTTAGAGGTAAGAGAAGGAAGCGACCTTTTACGGGTTCATAACGGGTTCATAGGCTATCTTGATTTTCCTGTTATCACTCCGTTACCGCTAGCCGAAGATAAGCCAAAGATAAGCTAAAGATAAGCCCTCCGTTTCGGGAGCACTATAAGATATCTATGGGAGATCTATGGGTTTTTGGTGGCATTTGTGCGCCATCCCTTATTTTAGCGTGGGTATTTTGGGCATTTAGGGTATTTTGATGACATTATATCCCCTAAAAACCCTAAATACCCTTTCTATTTTTTTTATTTTTTTAGAAATAGCAAATCAGCATAACCAATTCTATTTCATTTAATTATGCAAATTCTTCTTGTAATCTTATAGCTTCATTGCCTCGTCCCACGGACTTCTCTCAGACATTATCCCCCGCGTCCGCAGAAGTTAAGAAACATTCTTGGTAATGGCAAATTTTGCTCTTTTAGTGCGTATATGATTCGAACCAGTTCGCACGAATAATTTTATCAGACAAAATAAATGCCTCTTGCTCTGTTATGGGTCGATTGTTTCGTGCTACTGAATCCAATAGATTAACTCCAAAACCTTTCCAATAATAATCTTCACAACCGATGAGA
>JAGCLR010000382.1 GCA_017646885.1 Methanobrevibacter sp.
CATACCTATTCTAAAGAAAAGCAATACACGGGCGTCATTGCAGTCATTTGTAAGAATGCACTTCCCATTGATTGTAGCAGGATTGATCTTGATATTGATGCTTTCCACATTCTTATCTGCAGCCAGTTTCGATGATGGAAAGATTTCAGTGGAGCTCACTTCAAGAAACTTTGTTTACGCTCCATCTGACCATAACCAGCAAACAATTTCTGTAAGAGGGCCATATACAATTGACAGTGCTTTAGAGAATGAAACAGACATATTGAGAGTTCCACATGATGCATTGAGTACGTTGGAAATGACTGAAAACGATACAATGATCATTGATGGCAAGTCATATAATATAAACGGCACAAAAGAAGGGGATAATGGAGACAGATTCAGATTGCCTTCAAAGGTAAAAACCGAATTGGATCTCTCTGATGGTGAGGTCATACCAAACAGTCACTTGACTGAAGCTTTCCAGAACGTAATCGTGAAGCATAACATTCAATTCAATAACTTAAGTGATGTATTGGAAGGATTCGTTGAATTCTCCATCAGTCCAAAATCAACCAATGCTACCTTCTTCAATTTGACTTTCGATAATGAATCCGTATTGTCTTCAGTTGGAAACTTTGAAAACGATTCCAGCTATTCAATTTCATATGATGGAAACATCATGTGCACATTTGATTATGAGGATGTTCTAAATGGAAATCTCACCTTTAGCTATGATGGAAAGGATGGAATGATAGAGTTTGAGAATAGAAACAGCACTTCTATCAGGAATTATGTTTCAAGCGATAGGGATTCATTTGTTCAGCTAACATCACTTCAATAATTTAAATTTATTTTATACTTATCTTAGAATTTTTTATATTTATAGGGATTATAATGGAAATCACAGGAATTGTCACAACAGGATTGGGAAAGGCAGCATATTTTTTAGGCCAGGATTTTTATAAGGACCAATTCAGGGAAAAATGCGGATTCACCCCATTTCCTGGAACCTTAAACCTCATTGTGGAAGAGGATAAGCTTGAGGACATAAGGTTAATGAAAAACAGCTGCAAGAATCTTATAAAGCCAGATCAAGGATTCGGTGCAGTGAGATATATTCGAGCTCATTTAAACAAGGATATTGAAGGAGCTATTGTATTTCCAGACAAGACAACCCATGATGAGAACTATTTGGAATTCATATCCAAGGACAAGCTAAGGGACAAGTACAATTTCAAAGATGGAGATGAGGTTACTTTAACTATTGATATTTAATTTTTATTGGGAATTTTTTTATATAAGGGGGTAATTCATGTCAAGTATAGAAGATTTCATAAATCAATTTAATGAAATGAACATCATCAAAAGAATCATAGTTGGATGCTGTGCAGTTTATTTGATTTTAATGATAATCACTCTTTTAGGCCATGCGGTTTTAGGAATTCCATGGGATTCATTTTCAGAGGAAACACCAACCGATTACACTGATTTTGTAGAATTGGACCTTGATGGCGATGGCGGTTTGAGTTTTGATGAAGTGAGAGACTACGACCATAATTCAGAATTCACCATTTCAGATTCAGAATTATATAGCATCTTTGAGAGTTGCGATAAAAATGGCAATGGATTGCTTATAGGTGGAGAGTATGACCATTATGTCTATCTTGTGAAAGACCATATGGATGACTTGAAGCATCAAAAGGAAAAAGCTCAAAGGGAAGCTCAAGATAGAGCTAAAAAATCTTCAAGTTCTTCATCAAGCTATA
>JAGCLR010000048.1 GCA_017646885.1 Methanobrevibacter sp.
TATAGAAAGAGGAATAAGAGTTGCAGTAGACACAGGAGATGTCACTCTCGGCTCAGAAAAATCTATTCAATCTTTAAAATTAGGTAAAGGTAGACTTGCAGTTGTTGCAGCTAACAGTCCTAAAGAAATTTTAGAAGATGTGGAATACTATGCAAATCTCTCTGAAATTCCTTTCATTGTATATGAAGGTACAAGTGTAGACTTAGGTTCTGTATGCGGTAAACCATTTACTGTTGCTACTTTAATCATAAACGATCCAGGAGATTCTACTATCTTAGAAAAAATGGGGTAGATTTTTGTGGCTATTAAATTTAGTGCAAATGAAATCCGTTTTATAGCTCTTTTTGAGAGCATGACTGGTGCAATGGTTAAAGATTGCATACTTGATGATGATAATGCCAAAGTTACCTTTGTTGTTAAAAATGGTGATATGGGTTTAGCTATTGGTAAAGGCGGAAGCACTGTAACCAAAGTTAAAAAAGCAGTTGGCAGAGGAGTTGAAATCATTGAGCACAATGAAGATCCTGCTCAATTCATTAAAAATGTTTTATCCCCTGCTGAATTGAAATCCATTAAAATCGTTGAGAAAAGCAATGATGAAAAAATAGCTATTGTCAATACAGATTCTTCTAATAAAAGAATAGCTATTGGTAAAAATGGTATTAACATTGAAAGAGCAAAATTATTAGCAAAAAGACAACATGAAATAAACAATATTATTTTAAAATAATTCTTTTCTAATATTTTTGTTTTGCATTATTGTTTATGATTAATTACACATGATCTAAATCAATTTTAGATTATGTTAACTTTTTTTATTTTTTATTTTCAAATTTTTTATATTAAATATTTCTAATAAATATTATTAAATTAAATTTTAAAATTTCATCACCATTACACATCAAAAAACCAAACATTTATTAATAAAGTTATTATAATATATTATTATAATAGGTAACATTATGTTAAATTAACATTTGTGTGTAAAAAATTGTATCTTAATTTTTAATGTTAATTAATATAATTTATTAGCTATAATTTCTTTATTTCTAAAACTAATAGCTATGTGTGCGGTTTTGCTATAGTTTTTCTTGTATTTATTATAGTTTTACCTATATTATTTTCATATCATTGAATTTCAATAATCGAATTTCAATGATTCAAACATTAATTAAATAATCACAGAATCGTTTAATTGATGTATTTAATTAGATTCTATACTTATATTCTATTTTGTATAGGAGTTTTGATTGCTATTATATGGTTATTTTATCGTATAATTTTAGTATTTTGAATCTAAATTAAGCTTAATCACCTTAGTTTGGATGTTGTTTGAAGTTTATAAGTATAATAGTAAATCGCAGCGGTGGACTTCTATCTAATGGAATTAATTATTTTAATCTTATTATCTATTCAAAAAGACATTTGTCGTATTAACTTAAGAGGAAGAATAAATATGCCAGGACTTTTTGCTGCTAAAAAGCTTAAAAAGAATAGACAAAATTTTAAATGGAAAGACGTAGATTACAAAAGAAGAGCATTACGTTTAGATGTAAAAGCAGACCCTCTTGAAGGGGCACCTCAAGCTAGAGGAATTGTTATTGAAAAAGTAGGAATTGAAGCAAAGCAACCTAACTCTGCTATTCGTAAATGTGTTCGTGTTCAATTAATTAAAAACGGTAAACAATTAACTGCATTTGCACCAGGTGACGGAGCAATCGGTTTTATCGATGAGCACGATGAAGTTATGATTGAAGGTATCGGTGGACCATCTGGAAGATCCATGGGAGATATTCCAGGAGTTCGTTGGAAAGTAAGTAAAGTTAACAATGTTGCTTTATCCGAAATGGTAAGCGGAAAAATTGATAAACCAGTAAGATAATTGAGGTAATTTTCATGGCTAAATTATTTGATAAATGGGACCTTGATGAAGTAGAGGTACAAGATTTAGGTTTAAAGAGATACATCTGCTTAGATGAAACTATCGTTCCTCATACTTTAGGTAGACATGTAAAAAGACAATTCGCAAAATCCAAAGTTTCTATTGTAGAAAGATTAATGAACAAAATCATGAGAACCCAAAGAAACTCTGGTAAAAAGAACAAAGCTTACAATATTGTAAAAGAAGCTTTAGAAATTATTAACAAAAGAACTAAAAAGAACCCTGTTCAAGTTTTAGTAACTGCTATTGAAAACACTTCTCCACGTGAAGAAACTACCCGTATTAAATACGGTGGTATTGGATACCAAGTAGCTGTAGACATTTCTCCACAAAGAAGAGTAGACCTTTCTTTAGGATTCTTAACTAGAGGAACTTTACAAGCTGCATTCAAAAACAAAAGATCTGTAGCTGAATGCTTAGCTAGTGAATTAATCTTTGCTTCTGAAGAAGATACAAGAAGTTTCGCTATACAGAAAAAAGAAGAAAAAGAAAGAGTTGCAAAAGCAGCACACTAATTTTAGTGTATTTGATAATCATGGAATTAGTCATATTCTATTTGAAACTTATAGATTTCTTTCTATGAGTTTCAATTGCTTGATTAATTCTTAATTTTTTATATTTTTTTAATTTAAAATTTTTTAATTTAAAAGACATAATATTGACTGAAATATAGACTAAATAATAAACTTATGTTTATAGGTGATGATTTTGAGTAGACGAGACAAAATGATTGCAAAAATCAAGGAATTGATGTACCAACCTGAAAATATCAGAAACATCGGTATCTGTGCACACATTGACCACGGTAAAACTACTTTATCCGACAACCTTTTAGCAGGTGCAGGAATGATTTCTGAAGAACTTGCTGGTGACCAAAGATTCTTAGATTTTGACGAACAAGAACAAGCTCGTGGTATTACCATTGACGCTGCAAACGTATCTATGGTGCACCAATACCATGATGATGAATATCTTATTAACTTAATTGATACTCCTGGTCACGTTGACTTCGGTGGAGACGTAACTCGTGCAATGAGAGCTGTAGACGGTGCAGTAGTAGTTGTATGTGCAGTAGAAGGTATCATGCCTCAAACTGAAACTGTATTAAGACAAGCTTTAAGAGAAAAAGTTAAACCAGTATTATTCATTAACAAAGTTGACAGATTAATCAACGAAGTAAAATTAGGACCAGAAGAATTAGCAAACAAATTCATCGGAATCATTAATGAAGCTAACAAATTAATCAGCAAAATGGCTCCTAAAGATAAAAAAGATGAATGGCTTGTAAAAGTGGATGACGGTAGTGTAGCATTCGGTTCAGCATACCACAACTGGGCTATTAACATTCCAATGATGCAAGAAACCGGAATCAACTTTAAAGACATCATTGATTACTGTAATGATGAAAACCAAAAAGAATTAGCTAAAAAAGTACCTTTAGCTGAAGTATTATTAGGTATGGTAGTAGAGCACTTACCATCTCCTGAAGTTTCCCAACAATACAGATGTCCTAACATTTGGGATGGAGACATTGAAAGTGAAGCTGGTCAAACCATGATTCACACCAGCCCTGACGGACCTTTAGCTGTAATGGTTACTAATGTATCTGTAGATAAGCACGCTGGTGAAGTAGCTACTGGTAGAGTATATGGTGGTACTGTAGAACAAGGTACTGAAGTGTTCTTGGTTGGAGGTCAAGCTAGATCAAGAGTACAACAAGTAGGTGTTTTCTTCGGTCCTGAAAGAGTTCCTACTGAAAAGGTTCCTGCTGGTAACATTGTTTACATCACTGGTGCAAAAGGAGCTACTGCAGGGGAAACCATCTGTTCTCCTGAAAACAAGATTGTGGAATTTGAAGGAATTGAACACATCTCTGAACCTGTAGTTACTGTAGCTGTAGAAGCTAAAAACACTAAAGACTTACCAAAACTTATTGAAGTATTAAGACAAACTGCAAAAGAAGACCCTACCATTCACGTTAACATTAACGAAGAAACTGGTGAACACTTAGTTTCCGGTATGGGAGAACTTCACTTGGAAGTTATCGGTGTAAGAATCAACAACAAAGGTGTAGATATCAATACTTCTGAACCTATTGTTGTATACAGAGAAACTGTTGCAGGAAAAACCAAAGCTCCTGTAGAAGGTAAATCTCCTAACAAGCACAACAGATTATACCTTGAAGTTGCACCTTTAGAAGATTCAATCTTCCAAGCATTGCAAAATGGTGACATCAAAGAAGGTAAAATCAAAGATAAGGAAGAAGCTCAAAAATTCATTGAGCATGGTCTTGACAAAGAAGAAGCTAGAAGAGTATGGGATGTTTACAACAAGTCCTTATTCATCAACATGACTCGTGGTATCCAATACTTAGATGAGATCAAAGAGCTTGTTATTGAAGGTTTCGAATCTGCACTTGAAGAAGGTCCAGTTGCAAACGAAATTGCAATGGGTATGAAATTCACTCTTGTAGATGCAAAACTTCACGAAGACGCAGTTCACAGAGGACCTGCTCAAATTTTACCAGCTATCCGTAACGCTATTAAAGGTGGTATGATGATGGCTGACCCTACTTTACTTGAACCTGTTCAAAAAGTTTTCATTAACACTCCTACTGACTATATGGGATCTGTTACTAAAGAAATCTTAAACAGAAGAGGTCAAATTGTAGATATGCCAACTGAAGGTGACATGGTAAACGTTGAAGCTAAAGTACCTGTAGCTGAAATGTTTGGTTTCGCTGGTGAAATCAGATCTGCAACCCAAGGTAGATGTTTATGGTCTACTGAAAACTCTGGTTTCGAAAGATTACCAAGAGAATTGCAAAGTCAAATTATCAGACAAATCAGAGAAAGAAAAGGATTATCCCCAGAACCATTTGGTCCTGACCACTACTTAGGATAAGTTCTAAGTTAGATAAATTCTAAGTTAAATTAAGATGATCTTTATCTTAATTTATCTGATTTTGTTTTTATTAAATTAGGAATTTTTCCTAATTTAAATTTTTTATTTTAATTATTATTTTTTAATTAAATTTCATTAAGTTTCAAAACTTAAATTACTGTTTTTTTAGTTTTTTCAATTATTAAAAAAATAGTGGTATAATCATATAGTTTATATATTATAAAAAATATAATAATATACATATAGTTGAGTATTCTTATATTACATGTGATTTATTTTATATTGCATGTAATTGTTACCATGTAATTTTTACATGTAAGTTATAGAATAAATCCGTTGATATATCTTTGATAACATTTATTGATTATTAATTCATAAGTATTTCAAAAATATTCAACAATATAAATAACTTAACAAATAACTTATACTTAATTATATACTTAACTTATATACAATTTATAAAAAGAGGTTTTTATAATGGCAAAAGAAAAAGAACATTTAAATTTAGCATTTATTGGACACGTTGACCACGGTAAATCCACTTTAGTAGGACACTTATTATTAAAAGCTGGTGCAATCGCTGAACAACAATTAGATGAAGGTGAAGACAAATTCAGATTTGTTATGGACAAATTAGGAGAAGAAAGAGAAAGAGGAGTAACCATTGACTTAGCTCACCAAAAATTCTCCACCAACAAATACGACTACACTGTAGTAGACTGTCCTGGACACAGAGACTTCGTTAAAAACATGATTACTGGTGCATCCCAAGCTGACGCAGCTGTATTAGTAGTAGCTGCTAACGACGGTGTAATGCCACAAACCAAAGAACACATGTTCTTATCCATGACTTTAGGTATTAAACAATTAATCATTGCTGTAAACAAAATGGATATGGTAGATTACAGTGAAGACAGATTCAACGAAGTAAAAGGCGAAGTATCTGACTTACTCAGATCCATTGGTAGAGACCCAGCAACCACTCCTTTCATCCCTATGTCTGCATTTGAAGGAGACAACATCAAAGAACTCTCTGATAACATGTCCTGGTACAAAGGTAGTCCATTAATGGATGAATTAGACAAATTAGTACCACCTGAAAAACCTGTAGACTTACCATTAAGAATTCCTATTCAAGACGTATACTCCATTACTGGTGTAGGTACTGTACCTGTAGGAAGAGTAGAAACTGGTATCATGAAACAAGGTGACAACGTTATCTTTGAACCTGCTGGAGTATCTGGTGAAGTAAAATCTATCGAAATGCACCACGAAACTTTCCCTGAAGCTGAACCTGGTGACAACATCGGATTCAACGTAAGAGGTGTAGGTAAAAACGATATCAGAAGAGGAGACGTAGCTGGACACACTACTGACGCTCCTACCGTAGCTAAAGAATTTACTGCACAAGTTGTAGTATTACAACACCCTGGTGTAATTACCGTTGGATACACCCCTGTATTCCACTGTCACACCTCACAAACTGCATGTACTTTCTTAGACTTAACTTCTAAACTCGACCCTGCTACCGGTCAACCTGAAGCTACCAAACCTGACTTCATTAAAACTGGTGACGCAGCTATTGTACAAATTAAACCAACCAAACCTATGGTTATGGAAGAAGCTGCAAACATCCCTCCAATGGGAAGATTCGCTATCAGAGATATGGGTCAAACCGTAGCAGCTGGTTTATGTCTTAAAGTAACTGACAAAAAATAAGATTGATGATTAATTTTTAATTAATTATTAATTTTTTATTTTTTTTAGTTTTAATTTTGAATTTATTAGAAATCTCTTAATTTTTCTAATAAATTAATCTTTATTTTTAGGTTTTAAATAATAATTATTTTAAATCTATAGTATGTTTTAATCTAGTAATCTAGTTTAATCATATTTTAGGTTTAACTAGATTATTAACCTGTTTAAGGAGGATTAAAATGAATCAAGCTAGAATTAAACTTACAGGTACTGATCCTGAAAAAATTAATTATGTCTGTGACCAGTTAAAGAAAATTTCTGAAAGAACTGGTGTAGATATTTCTGGCCCTATTCCATTACCTACTAAAAAATTAGTTGTACCAACTAGAAAATCTCCAGATGGAGAAGGAAAAGCTACTTGGGAAAAATGGGAACTTCGTATCCACAAACGTTTAATTGGAATTGGCGCTGATGAAAGAGCTATGAGACAAATTATGAAAGTAAGCGTTCCTGATAACGTAAGTATTGAAATTGAACTTAAATAATTAAGTTATTGTTCTGAAATTATTTTCAGAATTAATTTTCATACTTTTATTTTTAAATTTACTAAATTTTATAATTAGATTACCCTTAATTAATTTTATATTTAATTTTCATATTCATATGCCGAGATAGTCTAGCCTGGTAAGGCGCGGGACTTGAAATCCCGTGGTGTAATAGCCGCCTGGGTTCAAATCCCAGTCTCGGCGTTTCTATAATTATTCGTAATTACTTTTTTTATTATTCTTGAATTTTCTAAATTTCTAATTTTCTAATTTTCTAATTTTTATATATTTTCTATTTTATAAATTTTTTATATTTTTTAAAATTTTAATTTTTGATTTTTTAGATCCATAAATTTTTAAAATTTTTAGTAATTATGATTTTTTCGAATTTTTTATTTTTCACATTTTTTCAGGAAA
>JAGCLR010000049.1 GCA_017646885.1 Methanobrevibacter sp.
AAATAATGTCAGTGAAAAGATTAATAATGTAAGAAGGTTCAGAAAGCTCTACATACATGTAACGGTCACTACCCATGATGATATTGCTTACAAGAGCATATTCCTCAACCTTGTCTTGTGCAGGAAGTAATTCATAAAAGCTATGATTTTCTGGAATGTTTTCACGGCCAACATCTCTAACCAAGTTGGTAAAAATACTTTCTGTTGTGATATGTGCCTTGTCAATCTCCATTAGCATGGTTTGGGTGTAATTGAACATGTCCACATATTCTGTTTCCAATGGAGTTGTAGGGAAGTATTTAGTACCTATGCTTATGATTTCATGTTTTGTAACTAATGAAACAAGCTTCCTTATAATACTATGTTCAGCCATATTTTACCTCCTTTTAGTTTTTTAAAATATCAATAAATTGTTAAGCGTAAATCGTTAAATATCATAAATCGAATTGTAATGAATCCATTATAGGATTTTAAAAAATATAAATTGAAAGATTAGGTGATTTAATCCTTATCTTTCTTTTTCTTGGAATTCTTTTCCAAATAGATCTCAAACTCACCCGGTTTTTCAAGAATCATATTAGGCTTGACTGAAACGAATGGGAACTTCCAGGAACCTAATCTGCCTGCAATTGTACTTGCAATGTTTCTTGAGTTCTTCTTGATGAACACTTCATCATAGGTGTTTGTTTGAATTTCAATGTTGTATGGAGGATTGTCTTCCACCTCATCAGTCAAGACGATGTTCAATCCAAAGTATCCTGGCTTGATGAACAAGTCATTTCTAACTGCTATGAGCGGTTTGTGAACCAATCTCAATCTGTCCGCTACAGTTACTGAAATGTTACCTGCATCCTTTACAGCAGCCTTATAGTCTTTTGGATGAACAAGAACAAAGATCACATATGGAACAGATGTTTCAACATCATCCACCATTTCCATAACCTTGTCAAACATTGGCAATCTGGAGAATATTCCCTCTATCTTTGAGGAAACGTTATCCTGTTCAGACTCATCAAGCAATAGAATAGCTTGCTTTGCAACATTCAATGGAGTGAATTTAGTGGTTTCCTTTCCTTTGTAGACCACCCAACGTTTTCTTTCAAGCTCATTCAATGTTTCATCACAGATGTTCTGCAAGAGATTCTTGACCTTTTTAGGCTTCTTGGCCTTTCCCATAACCAATTCATTGTCCTGAATTGAAAATGGAATTCTTATGCTGTTGATGTCTGGGAATTCAGACATGAAATCCCTGAACTTGTCATTTGACAATACCTTTGCATCCTCTTCATATGCCAAATCAAGAATGTAATGGTCTGCAATTGTTCCTACAGGAACCTCATCAATGATTCCATCATTAACCAATCTGACAAAAGTCTCTTTATCATCTATATTATGACGTAAGGAAGCATCCGCTATGATTAAAAAGTCATGACCTTCTTCTTCCAATGCCTTAACAGCTAAGGTAATGTTCTTTAATTTAGCTTTTGAACCTTCCTCTTTATGAAAATGTGCAACGTTTGCAGCATCAATAATAACTTTCAAGATATCACCCTTTAAAAGTTTATTTAATTATAATTATTCTAATGAATGATTTAATTCTCAGTTTTAATTCTGCTTTTCAATCTAAATACTAAAATACTAAAAATATTCTTATTAATATTTTCTTATTTAATATTTTCGTATTAATTTTTTATACTATAAATATATATCAGTAATAATATATTTAAATCTTTTTAAGCAAAGGAAAATAATTTAATAAATTCTAAAGAAAAAATAGATGAAAAAACCATAAAGATATTCAAAAAACACGACTAAAGATAGAAATAATCAAAGTCTAAACTGTTAAAAAAAGAAAATGAAAACTGTTAAAAAAAGAAAAAACTGTAAAAATAAAAAAAATAAAGAAAAGAATTATTTGGATTGAGCAGCTTCAGCTGCCTTTAATTCTTTTTTAGATCTTCTTACAAGATCTCTTAAAGCATTTGAAACATTTGGAGGAACTGATCCCTCTTCCTTGTTTAAAATCACTTCAGAAATAATGTTAGAAAGAACGAATATTGCATGTTTGTGCTCTGCTTTTGTTCTGTGAATATGATGAGGACTTATGTTTAACGCAAGGTAATCGTCAAAGAACTCATGAGCAGAGTTATCAGTGTCTAAATATTTTAAAACATATACTAAAAATTGATGTAATTGAATCATTTCATCCTTATACATATAATACCTTTCCTATATTTTAAAATTGTAAAAATAAAATTCTGGCTTTAAGTTAAATATGATCATTCAACTTAAATCATTAAACACATAACAAACATAAAAATAAGCTATAAGATATTAATTCACTACAAGTACCAAGAGATTCATATCCTCTATTTGGGATTTAAACGACTGACAACAAAATCCCCATATAAACCTCAATAATGAATTACAAATTACACACTCAAATTTATTTTTGTTAATAGTATTTTAAACACAATTATATTTAAAATTTATGTTTAACTATATAAATTTTTATATTTAATTCTTTGTATCAAAAATATATAAATCTTTTTGTTGAATTGGATTTTTTAGTAATAATCTTTGCTGATAAACTAATAGTTTCATATAAAAAATACTGAAAAAATAGACAAACTACTACTTAACTAAATTAAATAAATGAAATTCTTAAACAGTTTAAATCATTGAAAAATGTGGAGTAATATTAAAATTTGGCAAAAACATCACAAAAAATAAAAGAATTTTATATTATTATTAACAATGTATATAAAATATAAAAAATATATTTAATTATGTTATAAATTATGCATAGTACAATCAAGGTAATGTGCATAAGACAACAAAACAAATGAAATTATAATAATTTTATTTTAGTTTATTTTTATTTAGCAAGAGTGGTAGAATGGAAATTCTAAAGTATGATAAGGAAACTGCAAATGATTTGATCAAAAGGTCACAGGCAGATATCAGCGAAGTCCTGAATATAGTATCAGACATCTTAAAGGATGTTAAGGAAAACAAGGATGAAGCTATAAAGAGATACACTGCAAAGTTTGATAAGGCCGAATTGGATGATTTGCAGGTTTCAGAAGATGAAATCAAGGAAGCTTACGATAATTTGGATAAGAATCTTATTGAAGCGCTTAAAAGAGCATCTGGAAACATTGAAAAATTCCATAAGGCTCAGATTCCAGAAGAATGGTTTATGGAAGTGAACACTGGAATCACTGCTGGGCAGATCATCAGGCCAATCAACAGTGTTGGCTGTTACATTCCAGGAGGAAGAGCTGCTTATCCTTCATCTATTCTAATGGAAGTTATTCCTGCGAAAATAGCTGGAGTGGAAAGAATCATTTGCTGCACTCCTCCAGGAGCAGACGGCAAGATAATGGATGCAATCCTTGTTGCTGCAGACTTGGCTGGAGCAGACGAAATCTACAAATGCGGCGGATCTCAAGCTATTGCTGCAATGGCTTATGGAACTGAATCAATCGAAAAGGTCGAAAAGATTGTAGGTCCTGGAAACGTGTTCGTTACAGGAGCAAAGAAACTTGTTTACGGTGATGTGGATATTGAATTCCCTGCAGGACCATCTGAAGTCTTGATCTTGTGTGACAATACTGCAATTCCAGAGTATCTCGCTCATGACTTCCTATCTCAGGCAGAGCATGACCCTGAAGCATCCTGCTTCTTGGTGACTGATGATGAGGAAATAGCTAAAGCTTCAAAAGATCTGATTGAAGAATTCGCAAAAGAAGCTGAAAGACGTGAAATAATTGAAGAGTCCTTAAAAAAGCACGGACATATTATCCTTTGTGAAAATATGGATGAAGCTATTGACTTTACAAATACCTATGCTCCTGAACACTTGATCATTTGCACTGAAGATGATGCATCTGTACTTGACAGGATTAAAAATGCAGGTTCCATTTTCCTTGGCAAATACTCTCCAGTTGCTGCAGGTGACTACGGTTCCGGTACAAACCATGTTTTGCCAACAGGTGGAGGAGCTAAGATGTATTCAGGCCTTTCAACTGAAGCGTTCCTTAAGAAACCTACTGTTCAGACCCTAACAAGGGAAGGAATTGAAGAGCTTTCAAAAACAGTCATTCCAATAGCTGAATATGAAGGATTCTATGCACATGCAAATTCAGTGAAAGTGAGATTGGATAAGAAATAATGCTAAAAAAACTAAGTTTAAATAAATTAAAGAAATAATATAATTATTATAATTATTCAAATTATTTATTAGATTAATTAAAACAATTAAACAATTACTAATGTTTATTATTAATTGAAAAAAATTATTTGTAAATATAATCGAGGCGATTAACGTGGATTATTTATTAGGCGACTTAAGAAGAACTCATTACTCAAAAGACGTAAACCCAGATATCAGTGGGGAAGAAGTCCTTATCATGGGTTGGGTACATGAAATAAGAGATTTAGGTGGAATCATCTTTGTCATCATCAGAGACAGAGATGGATTAGTGCAAATTACTGCACCAAGCAAAAAGGTGGATGCAAGCATCTTAGAAGATTTAAGAGCACTCAGAAAAGAATCTGTAGTGGCTATTAAAGGTACTGTGCAAGATGCAGGAAAAGCACCAAACGGTGTTGAAATCATTCCAGCTGAAGTCATTATCCTCAACCCTGCTAAACAGCCATTGCCAATGGACCCTACCGAAAAGGTAAAGGCTGAAATCGATACAAGATTAAACTCAAGATTCTTGGATTTAAGAAAAGCAAATGTAAGCTCTATCTTCAAGATAAAGGCTAACATGTTCAAAACAATCCGTAACTACTTTGATGAACAAGGCATGATTGAAATCAACACTCCTAAACTTGTAGCTTCAGCTACTGAAGGAGGAACTGAACTTTTCCCAATCACTTACTTTGAAAAAGAGGCATTCCTTGGCCAATCCCCACAATTATACAAGCAAATGATGATGGGTACTGGATTTGACAAGGTATTCGAAATAGGCCAAATCTTCAGAGCAGAAGAGCACGACACCTTAAGACACTTGAATGAAGCTGTTTCCATCGACTGTGAAATCTACTTTGCAGATGATGTTGATGT
>JAGCLR010000050.1 GCA_017646885.1 Methanobrevibacter sp.
AATTCTTCCAAGTCAATTTCAGGTGCACCGGTGACAATCACTGGAATGTCAATGTCATTGTAAAGATAAGCCTTATCGATAATGCATTGCTTGAAACTTCCTAAAGCGAAAATAGCTATGTCATGTTCCTCAATCAAAGCCTTTTCAGTTTCACTGATTCCTGCAGTTCCTTTACCATGACCACGAGCCAAACCAACCATATTATCTTTAGCACCATAACGTCTCAGGTATTCTGAAATGTCACATGCAGCATGAGGAAGGTGATGTCTTGCAAGGGTTGGAGAAACAATAGCAATTTCAGAACCAGCCATAGGTGCAACAGATAGTTCACCTAAAAGCTCTTTAGCCTTTTGCTTAACAATATCCACATCATCAATAGGAACTGCCATATTCAATACAAGTTCCATTTGCAATATATTGGATTGAAGAACAAAACCTCCTAAATCCTCAATTAATTCCTTTAATTCTTCGCTTTTGTGAATTCCACCAGTGAATGTTAAGGTTTCATACATAATTCATCACCTTATAAAAATCATAAATTATTATTAAAATCAATCTATTCAATAAAATATCTTATTTTAATATATTTTTTTAGTCTATTATATAATTTATTATTTTTACTTTTAAAATGAATGAAAAAATAATATTTAAAAAAAGATTTGAAAAACAAAATTAATTTGATTAAGAAATAATGAAAATAAATAATGAAAATTTGGAAAAAATAAAAATAAAATATATTATTTTTTATATTATTAAAAATAAATTAAGAATTATATTATGATAATTTTTCATTAATCAAATTTTATCAAAAAGGTGTTATCATGTATGCAGAAAATAATATCTTAGTTGGGGCTAATGAAAATACAGAAGTTTATTTGTTATCTAAATTAGCCAATCGTCATGGATTAATAGCTGGTGCAACCGGTACCGGAAAAACAGTCACTTTAAAAACACTTGCAGAAGCTTTCAGTGATATGGGAGTCCCTGTATTTTTAGCAGATATGAAAGGGGACGTTTCAGGTCTTGCAAAGGTAGGTGAACCAAACGCAAAGGTAACTGAAAGAATGGAAAAGTACAATCTTGCAGATAAGGGATTTGTCTTTAAGTCATATCCTGTTGAATTCTGGGATTTATATGGTGAAAAAGGATTGCCTATTAGAGTTACAATCTCTGAAATGGGGCCTCAATTGCTTTCAAAAATCCTAAACTTATCTGAAGCTCAAGAAGGAGTATTAAACATAGTGTTCCGTGTAGCGGATGATGAGAACTTGCTTTTAATCGACATTAAAGACTTGAAATCCATGATCAATCATGTAAGTGATAATGCTGAACTTTATGAAAACAAATATGGTGCAGTGGCTAAAAAATCAGCAACCACCTTAATCAGGTCATTGCTTACCCTTGAAGAGCAAGGGGGAGACCTCTTCTTTGGAGAACCTGCATTGGAACTATCTGATTTCATGCAATGCAATGATGAAGGAAAAGGTATGATCAATGTTTTGGATTCCGTCAAATTATCTACAGCACCTGAATTGTATTCCACATTCCTCTTATGGATGATTTCTGAACTGTATGAAACAATGCCTGAAGTTGGGGACCCGGAAAAGCCTAAATTCGTTTTCTTCTTCGATGAAGCACATTTACTCTTTGATGATATGTCACCGGCTTTCCAGAAAAAAGTAGAACAGATTGTCAGATTGATCCGTTCCAAAGGTATTGGATTATACTTCATTACCCAAAGCCCTTCAGACATTCCAGATACAGTTCTTGCACAATTGGGTAACAGAGTGCAACATGCACTTCATGCTTACACTCCAAAAGAGCAAAAAGCAGTGAAAACCGCTGCTGAAACATTCAGACCAAATCCTGAATTTGATACAAAAGAAGTGATTTCCAATTTAGGAACAGGTGAAGCATTGGTTTCTGTTCTTGAAGAAAAAGGAGCTCCAAGCATCGTTCAGCAAGTGGACATTTTGCCTCCTCAAAGTTATATTGGACCTATTGAAGACAATTATAGGGCAGAATTGATGAGCATTTCCTCACTTAGAGGCAAATACAGAGATGCTGTTGATAGGGAATCAGCATATGAAATGCTATTGAACAAGATTGACAACAATCCAAATATTCAATCAGAAATCCCTCAAGATGCTCCGATTAGAGAAATTCCAAATCAAGCTGAACAAGCACCTACCCAACAGGCACCTGCAGAGCAAGCTCCAGCGCAACCTAAACAAAAAGGATTGCTTGAAGATGTAATTGGAATAGCTGTTGGAACAGCAGTGGACCAAATGGCAAAACAAACCACAAAATCCAAAAGAAAGACCACAAGAAAGACAACTGTTGAAAAAGCAACTACAACTGTTGTAAACACTGCTGCAAGGGAAGTTACAAAAGGAATTATTAGAGGATTATTTGGAAATATGAAATGATTTTCAATTATTCCC
>JAGCLR010000383.1 GCA_017646885.1 Methanobrevibacter sp.
ATTTAGAAGCACTCCGTCAAAAATATCTTGAAACCAATGATAAGGCTTATTGGAAAGAACTTGTGCGCTGGCTACCCGAAAGTTGGTTGCAAACGCGCACAGTGACTATGAATTATGAAAATCTTCTCTCAATGGTACATCAAAGAGAGCATCATAAACTTACTGAATGGTCTGGTTCAGGTGAAAGCTTTATCCACGAATCATTTATTAAATTCGCAAAAGCGCTTCCGTATATGGAAGATTTCCTTATTGCGGCCAAGCCTAACTTTGAAATGTGAGAGAATTTAATTGATTTTTAATTAAAAAAATAGTATAATAATAATGTAAGAAAAATAAAAAATAATTGAAAGTGAGTAATTTAAAATGACAAAAAAGCAAGAATTTATTAACTTTGTAGAATTGGTATTTAACGAACACAGAATTGATGAACTGCCTGAAAATGTAGCTCTCTATTGGGAAGCATTCAAAGGCACAGACGAAGGCGCTGAAAAGCCTATGTTTACCGATAATGGTAAGATTATTCTTCAATATTTGAAAGACAATCAATCCACTCCTATGTGGAAAGCAAGAGACATTGCAGAGGGTTTATTTATTAGCTCTCGCGCAGTATCTGGCGCTATGAGAAAACTCGTTTCCGATGGTTTTGTAGAAAAAGTTGGTCAAGAGCCCGTTGTATATACAATTACCGAAAAAGGCAAAAATATTGAAATTAATTAATTAAAATAATAAAAAATAAGGAGAATATAATTATGAAAAGTGCAATGATTAATAAAACACACATTGAAGGTTTGCTCTATGAGCACGCTCTGGAACTTAAGACTTCTGGACCTAACTCCAAGAACCCTGGAACTGAATATATCACTGGTACAATCAGTATCGCAACTGACGATGCTTGCTTGAATATTGTATCTGTTCACTTTACTTATGTAACTGGTGTAACTACAAAGGGCGGCACTAACGCTACTTTCGTAACACTTAAAAATATTATCGATGGCGTAATTAAGAATTGTATGAAGGACGGCAAGGATGTAGCTGGTAAGCTTCGTATCGATTCTGCACTTGGTCTTAATGAGTTCTATACTGATAGAAATGGTAAGGAAGAACTCGTAAGCGCTAAGCGCAATGAAGGTGGTTTTGTTCACGTTGTAGATGTACTTGTTGATGATGAAAAGTCTCGCAATACATTCGAGTGCGATATGATTATCACCGGCACTGTTCGTCAAGAAGCTAACCCTGAAAGACAAATTCCTGAGAAAGTAATCGTTAAAGGCGCAATCTTTGACTTCCGCAAGTCTCTTCTTCCTGTTGAGTTTAGCGCAGTTAATGCTGGTGCTATGAACTACTTCGAGGGACTTGGCGCAACTTCTAAGGAGCCTGTATTCACTAAGGTTTGGGGTCGTCAGGTTTCTGAAACTGTTGTAAAGACCATCACAGAAGAATCTGCATTCGGTGAAGCATCTGTTCGTGAGGTTAAGAACACTCGTCGTGATTTCGTAATCACTGGCGCAGCTAAGGAACCTTACATCTGGGATGATGAGAGCACTATTACTGTTGCAGAGCTTAATGATGCAATCACTGCTCGTGAAACTTATCTTGCAACACTTAAGCAAAGAAATGATGAGTATAAAGCAGCAAAGAATGCCCCTGCTGTTAATATTGCAGCCAACACCTCTTCTGCAGTATTTAACTTCTAATTAAAATCCTCTCCCACTTTGGGAGAGGAGTCCATTATTTTAATTACAATATAAATATAAGATAGATATAAGTAAGGAGAATTATTATGGGAAATTCATTGTTAGATATTAAGCCACATAAGATTAGTAGAGATTTAAGAGGTTATTCCATTATGTTTTACGGAGAGCCCAAGAGCGGAAAAACAACAATTTCAAGCCGTTTCCCCGGCGCTCTTGTTCTCGCCTTTGAAAAAGGCTATAACGCAATCGCGGGTATCATGGCTAAACCTTTGAATACTTGGGGTGATTTTAAAAAGGTTCTTACTGAATTAAGAGACCCAGAAGTAAAAGAGGTTTTCCAAACAGTTGTAATTGATACTGCGGATATTGCTTATGGTTTATGCGAAAAATATATTTGCTCTCGCGAAAGCGACGCTAAAAACACATATGAGCAAATTTCTGACCTTCCTTTTGGTAAAGGATACAAACTTGCTCAACAGGAATTTGATGAATGCTTAAGAAAGATTTTACAAATGGATTACGGTCTAATTCTTATTAGCCACGCCGTTGATAAAACCTTCAAAGACGAAGCCGGAGTTGAATATAATCAAATTATTCCTACTCTTGACAATAAAGCTCGTTTAGTTTGTGAAAGAACTTGCGACATTATTGGTTACTCTCGTCAAATTCAAACCGAAGAAGGTCCACAAACCAAACTCTTCATGCGCGGAACTCCAAGATTCGTTGCTGGTTCAAGATTCCGCTTTACACCTGACTACATTGATTTTGATTATGATGCTCTGGTAAATGCAATTTCTGAAGCGATTGACAAAGAAGCTGCGGTTTCCGGTGCGGCGCTCGTTACGAACGCACCTATGAGTAAGGAGCATCTAAATGAGCCTCATTACAACTTTGAGGCACTAATGAACGAGTTCCAAGACCTTGTTGGAGATATTATGTCCAAAACTCCCTCAATGGCAAGTAAGATTACTGCTATTGTAGATAAACACCTTGGACGTGGTAAAAAGGTTGGAGATTGCACTCCAGACCAAGCTCCTCAAATTGATCTCATCTTGTTCGACCTAAAGAGACTTTAAACTATGGTCGGAGCGATCTCAAAATCGCTCCGGCTTGATTTTTTTATAAAATTTTAGTATAATTATTATATATATAGAAAGGAGAAAGGTAATGGCCCATATAGTAACTTGTGTTTATTGTAAAAATAGATTCGACCGCGATAAGCAACCTTTTGTGACAGTCTCAACAAGACGATATGCCCATCAAGCATGTTCTATGACCGACGACCAAAAGAAAGCTAAAGAAGTCAAAGACAAGGAAGAGCTTGACGAATATATTAAGCAATTGTTTAAAACTACTTATGTTGATGCTCGAATCCAAAAACAAATTAAACAATATGTGGAAGAGTACAATTTCACCTATTCTGGTATAAAAAAGGCTTTGATTTATTTCTTTGAAATAAAAGGAAATTCAATTAATAAAAATAATGGTGGTATAGGTATTGTTCCATATGTTTATCAAAATGCTTATAACTACTATTTAGCTTTATGGCAAGCTCAACAAAAAAATAGTGATAAGGTGTTGCAGGATTATGTTCCTAATATTAAAGAGATAGTAATCCCACCGCCGCAAAGAAATGTTAAAAAGAGACCTTTATTTACATTTTTAGATGAGGAGGAAGAATAATGGCAAGTAAATATATTGATCCAACCGCCATTATGCAAGTTATTGGTTGTGTATATAATACACCAGAAATCTTAGAATGTACCGATAAATATGTGATTACTGATGAAGATTTTGTAGAACCATTCCACAAAATTGTATTTGGTGCTATTTATAAATTACATGAACTTGGAGCAAATAAAATTACGTTAGAAAGCATTAATGATTTTCTTTCATCTAGACCTAAGAGTCAGGCTGTTTTCAAGCAGCAAAAAGGTGAAGAGTGGTTGATGAAAATCTCTGAAAACAGTATGTCTTCAACTTTTGATTATTATTATAGTAGATTGAAAAAGTTTTCATTATTACGAGCATATGATAATTGTGGTATTGATATTTCAGACATCTACGATATTGATAATATACTTGACACAAAGAAAAAACAATACCAAGAGGATCAATTAGATAACTCAACTCTTGAACAAATTGCCGACAAGGTTGATGCAAAAATTGATAATATTCGTATGCAATATGTTGACGATACTTTTGGAGAAGCTCAACAAGCAGGTGAAGGTATTTATGACTTAATTCAAAAGTTTAAAGACCATCCTGAAGTTGGTGTTCCTCTTTATGGCCCACTGATTAATACAGTAACCAGAGGTGCAAGATTAAAAAAGTTTTATTTGCGGTCCGCGGCTACTGGTATCGGTAAAACGCGTTCAATGATTGCAGATGCTTGTAATATTGCTTGTAATAAAATCTATGATGACAACTTTGGCTGGATTAAAAATGGAACGTCTGAACCTGTTTTATTTATTACAACAGAACAGGAACTTGAAGAAATTCAAACGATGATGTTGGCGTTTTTGTCTAATGTAAATGAAGAGCATATTCTTAATGGTGAATATGAAGATGGAGAAGAGCGTCGTATCCTCGAAGCCGCAGATATTTTATCAAAGAGTCCTCTGTATGTAGAAGAGCTTCCTGACTTCTCACTTAAAGATGTTGAGGATAAAATTAAAAAGAATATTAGAGAGCATGATGTTAAATATGTCTTTCACGATTATATTCATACAAGTTTAAAAATCTTAGAAGAAATTACTCGTCGTTCAGGCGGTATTAAATTGAGAGAAGATAATATCTTGTTTATGTTATCAACAAGATTAAAAGATATTTGTAATCAATATGGTGTATTCATTATGTCAGCTACTCAGTTGAATGGTGATTACCAAGAAGCAAAGACACCTGACCAGAATTTACTTCGTGGCGCTAAAGCGATTGCGGATAAGATTGACTATGGTTCAATCCTTTTGGCAGTAAAAGATGAAGACTTGGTTGCATTGGAAAAAATATTGGCTTCAAATATTTTTGAAAGACCGACAATTAAAATGTCTATTTATAAGAATAGACGTGGTAGATATAAAGGTGTAATTTTATGGTGTAAAGCAGATTTAGGTTGTTGTAGAATTAAACCTATGTTCTGCACCACATATGATTATGAAATGGTAGGAATTGATGATGTTAGAATTAGAGTAGATGAAGAATCTGCTTTTGAATTAACAGAGGAGTAATATGTTAGTATTTGACAAAAACGAAATCCGTAATCTTTTGACTACTGACAATGTTTTTGAATTACTGCAAGAGTTTGGTGGAGACCCAGAGTATTCATCATTTGGAATACTCTGTGCAACCATCTGCCACAATCCTCCCGGAGAAGGTAGCCGAAAATTGTATTATTATGATAATAGTGGATTGTTCCGTTGTTATACAGGTTGTGATTGTTATTTTGACCCATTTGAATTAGTGATTAAAATTGCGAAGATACAATGGAATCAAGATTATGATTTAAATGATGCAGTCCGTTGGGTTGCTCAAAGATTTGGATTTTCGGGAAAGCATGAAAACCGTCCAGAAGATGAGGATTTAGACGATTGGAAATACCTTGCTA
>JAGCLR010000384.1 GCA_017646885.1 Methanobrevibacter sp.
GGTGTTTTGCATAGCTTTCTTTAACAATGCATTCTTTACCATTACAAGCTTGACGTTGCTATTGAAGCATTCTCTTCTTAAGCTACTTGTCTTCTCTGCGTTTAATTCAGCGATATCTGTCAAGTAGAAATTTGGACATGCATTCAACTGCTCTGTAATAGAGTTGATAATAACTTCTTTATCTTCTTTTCTCATGTCAATAACTTATTAAAGGTTTAGAGGGCTATTGATTTAGGATCCACTTGCACTCCAGGACTCATTGTGCTGGAAATGAAAATGCTCTTAATGTAAGTACCTTTAGCTGCTGCTGGTTTCAACTTGATAATAGCTTGGATAACTTCTTTAGCGTTATCATAGATCTTATCTGATGTGAAACTGACTTTTGCAATACCAGCATCAACGATTCCGTATTTGTCAACTTTGAAATCGATTTTACCAGCTTTTACCTCTTGAACAGCTTTAGCGATGTCCATTGTTACTGTACCAGTTTTTGGGTTTGGCATTAAACCTCTTGGTCCGAGGATACGTCCTAAAGCACCAATTTTAGGCATAACAGTAGGCATTGTGATAATCACATCAACATCGGTCCATCCGTCTTTAATCTTTTGGATATAATCCTCTAATCCGACGAAATCTGCACCGGCATTCTTTGCTTCTTCTTCTTTGTCTGGTGTACATAATACCAAAACGCGAACGACTTTACCTGTACCGTGAGGAAGTGTTACACTACCGCGAACCATTTGGTTAGCTTTACGTGGGTCAACACCTAAACGTACGTTTAAGTCAACTGATGCATCGAATTTGGTGTAAGTGATTTGTTTCACGACATCAACCGCTTCTGTCAAGGAGTAAACCTTGCTTTTGTCGAACTTAGCTAAAGCTTCTTTTCTTTTCTTAGATACTTTTGCCATTTTTGTTAATTTCTTTTTTTTTGTTCTACAAATGCTTAAGACTTAGTCTTTACTTTAAAGGTGATTCGCCTGTAATCTTGACACCCATACTACGTGCTGTACCTGCTACCATACTCATAGCTGATTCGATTGTGAAGCAATTTAAATCCTTCATTTTGCCTTCAGCGATTGTACGTACAGTATCCCAACTCATTGAACCAACTTTTGAACGGTTAGGTTCTTTTGAGCCTTTTGCTATTTTAGCAGCTTCTAATACAGATGCAGCAACTGGTGAAGCTTTGACAATGAAATCAAATGATTTGTCCTTGTACACAGTAATAATAACTGGAAGTACTTTTCCAGCTTGATCTTGTGTACGAGCATTGAATTGCTTGCAAAACTCCATGATGTTAACACCTTTTTGACCCAAAGCTGGACCAATAGGTGGTGCAGGATTAGCGGCTCCTCCTTTGATTTGCAGTTTAATTAATCCGCTTACTTCTTTCATTTTAATTTTTTATAAAAGTTAAATGAAAACAAAAAATTCAAAATTCTACTACTCTCTTTTTACTTGGAAATAGCTTAATTCAAGTGGTGTCTTACGGCCGAAGATTTTAACCATAACTTTGAGTTTTTTCTTCTCTTCGTTAACTTCTTCGATAATGCCTGTAAAACTACTGAATGGTCCGTCGTTTACCACTACAGTTTCACCTACTATGAATGATAAATCACTACCTTCACCCATTTCTGTAAGTTCATCAACTTTACCTAAAATACGACAAACTTCAGATGGACGAAGTGGGTCAGCTTCTCCTTTTGTTCCAAGAAAACCTAATACATTAGGTATATCCTTGATTGCGTGAGATACTTCACCTGACAGAACAGCTTCAACTAAAACATAACCAGGAAGGTAATTTCTTTCCTTACTGATCTTTTTACCATTTCTAACTGAATAAACTTTTTCTGTAGGAATAAGCACTTGTGAAATCAGAGCCTGTAAATCAGCACGTCTAGAAATCTCAGCATCAAGATACTCTTTAACTTTTTTCTCTTTACCACTGACAGCTCTTATAACATACCATTTTTTTTCGTTCTGTTCACTCATCTTATTAGAAAATTAAAAGTAATTAGAATGTTGACTAGATCAAACACCTTATATTAGAAAATACGATAGATGTTTTCTAATATATTTTCAAAAGACTCATCCATCAGAGAAACCACCAA
>JAGCLR010000385.1 GCA_017646885.1 Methanobrevibacter sp.
TTCAAAGGTATTTTTCAGTACCTGCAATAGCCAAAAAATAAAGGCGACTGCGCCGACCAGTAGGACACTCAAGATTACGATTGCGACAATCATATCTATTACTCCTTTATCTATTTATTTACATTAATATTATAACAAAAATTTTTTTCTTTGTCAAGTCGGTGCGGCATGGCCAAATATTATTAAATTTAATGTTGAAAATTTCATATATAAGTTGGGGAAAATTTTTTCGGAAAAACTTGACAAAAGAAAATTTTTCTGGTATAATAAAAGTATGAGAAAGACTGGAGGTAAAGTAATGCTCAAATTAGATTATACTTTAGAAACTCCAGAAGAAAGAAAACAGTTAGTCGAAAAGATTTTAGAGGAGTGTCCTAATCCTACTCCATAGTATTTGGAAACCCTCGCGGACTATCTGGTTCTTTGCATGGAGAAACAAGAGAAAAAGGAGCGTAAGCTGCTAACAGAGAACCGCATGGCCACTGTTAACAAAAGAGAAACTTCCTTCGAGGGTCTTGTCTCCCAACTTGAAAATGGCGAAGACGGCATTTATAATATGATGAGTAATGACAAAAATTAGATTTTTCAACCTAAAGTAATGATAACGAAAAAAGATGTAGAAGAAGTACCCGGATTGAAACAGTTAAGAGAAGCCATTAAAATGTGGGAAGAGAAGTTAAAAACTGCTTCCGGGCGTGATGCTTTTATTATCAAAAAGGCGATTATCGATTTACGTAAGGACCAATACATTCTCAAAGATGCTTGGTACAAGCCTATTATTCCAAAAAATATCACACGCTCTAAGCACTATATTCCTCTTGAAGATGATTTTTCATTTGATGATGATGGATATGTTGTTCCAGAGGGTGTTTCTTTATGTGACCCGAAAGTCTGCTCTGCAATTTTATGTAATTATTCGTTATTAAAGCAAGAAAGCTGGGGCGAATTTGAACGAGATTTATGGTTTTTAATGCATGACTTCGATGATGTTGCGGACGCTGCTTTAAAAGATTATCCTTTATATGATAGAATTGTAGAGTATAAGGTTGATGGGTTGCAAAATATAGACATTCAAGAAAAAATACAATTAGAGTTTGGGATTAAACACAGTGTTGAATATATTTCAAGTTTGTGGAGAAATAAAATTCCAAAGTTAATAGCTTCCGAGGCTGAAGATAGATTACTTGATTGGTATTTCTTAAATGAAATGAAGGGCAAGTATAAGAAGTGCAGCCGCTGCGGAGAAATTAAGTTAGCACATAATAAATATTTTAGTAAAAATAAAACTTCTAAAGATGGTTTTTACAGCATCTGTAAGTGCTGCAGAAACTCGAAGGCCAAAAAGTCATAATTCCGACTTGGTATTTTCATTATAAGTAAAGGAGGAAATTTTATGGCTGAAAGTTTTTATTGTGAAAAATGTAATCGAACAATGAATGCTGATTAGTTCTATGGTTCTAATAACCTTGAGAAGTATCCAGAAGGTAAATTACATAAATGTAAAAAATGTACGACAATGCACGTCGATAATTTCAATCCTGATACTTATTTATGGATTTTACAAGAATGTGATGTTCCTTATGTTCCAGAAGAGTGGAACAAGTTACTGGCTTCATATGGTAAGGACCGCTCAAAGCTGACTGGTACAACTATTGTTGGACGCTATCTTTCGAAGATGAAATTGAAACAATTTAGAGATTATAGATGGAAAGATACTGAGTTCCTACAAGAAGTTGCAAATAAGCGAATTGAAGAAACTATGAAGCGTCAGGGATATGAGGCTGCGGAAATCGCTCAAGCGCTCGCCACGGCTAGTGTTCCGATTCCTTAGGGAGAAATTGAAATTCCTGTTTATAAGGATACTAATGATAATCCATTCCTGTCGTCTGGAGACGACTACTTTGCGGAGCAAAGTGGAGGAGCCGATGACTTTGTGGATGACTTAACTGAAGAGGATAGAA
>JAGCLR010000386.1 GCA_017646885.1 Methanobrevibacter sp.
AGAGACTCCTCTGGTGGAGAAGCTATCATGATTCTCACTTTAGATGAACCAGCTACTAAAGAAGCTGTTGAAGAGATTAAACAGTTAGAAAACGTTTATGATGCAACCAGCTTAATTCTTTAAGTAGAATATAAAAAATAGTTCAATTAGAATTCGTTTGAATTCTAATCTTTTTTTCTTTTTTTCTTTTTTTAAAATTTCAAAAAATAGTATTTTTTAAATCTTTTTTATCATTTATTATTCGATTTATACTTGGTTTATTCATGATTAATTATTGATTTATTCTTGATTTTCATTATCCTCTTCGAGGAATTTATTTGTAACTCCTTTTAAGATAGGCTTTCCATCTCTGAACTCTATTACAATACCTAATTTAGGACTTTGACCATTGATACGCTCTCCACCTATTTCAACCACAGTTGGATTCAAGTCAATAGCTCCCAAATCCTCATCGGAAATGCTGTATGGATCAAAAGTTTCATCAAATTCATGTGAATACTTATTGGTCTTTTCCCTATCATCATCGAAGTAGGACAAATCCTTATCCAAATCAAAGAATGAAGGACTAAGGTCTTCACCATCCAATTCATCAATCTCTTCCTTGATTTGCTTTAAGTCCTCAAGCATCAAATCCCTATTCTCATCTCTAAAGCTTCCAACTTCAAAGCCAACTGGCTCTCCATAAGCGTTATAAGCTTTCATAGTCTCTAAACTGTATGGTTCACAGACAATTATATGGAATGGGCCATGCTTTGAGAATGTTATCAAATCTGCATGGGAAGGATTTGCATTGTTTCCTGGATGGGAATGTACAGAACCCCATTTTTTCTGATTAGGTGGAATCATCCAATCATTAAAGCTTGCGCTTGTATGGGATCTTTCACCAGGCAAGAACAATAATCCAGTGATATATAGAACATTATCCTTAACATGCCCGTCAAGCATTGCTAAAAATTCATTGGGATATGATTTTTTAGAATAGAACACTACAGAATCAATCACTCCCTGATCAACGCAGACCTTCTTGAATTGATTCTTTTCATTCATTTTAGATACCAAATCTTCAAATCCCATAATATCACTTAAATTACTCTAATTACTTGAAATCCTTTTAAACCCTTCTAAATCCTTCTAAATCATGTAAAAAAAATAGTTAGCATAATAATATTGAATGTTATAATTTTTCAAAGAACTCTGGACTAAAAATGTCCAATTCATAATCAACAAAAACTTCAGATCTTGTAGAAACTGTCTTCTCCTGTTTCTTAGGATTGAACCCTTCAATTTCCCATGATTTCTTATAGACTCCGATTCCTCTCTTTTTCCATGTATCCACATCATTTAGGTTTATTCCTCTTTCAAATAGCATGTCATGGATTTCATTTGATTTCAATCCTTTTATCTTTTCATTAGCCTCTTCATTATCGTATTCTTTCTTAAGTGCCCAAATGCCATATCCATTGATGCAATTTCTCCAACATTCATCTTGTCTCCATTTGAAGTAGTCGGATATAGATGCATCATCGATTGGAATGATTCTTGAGTCAAATGATATAGGAAATACAATATTCCTTTCATTATCTGATAGCTTGTCCAGATTGAATTCATTAGAATAATCGTTTAATAAAGAATATGTAAAGGAACTTGAAGCCAGTGAGGCGAATACAGAATTGATCTTCTCAACTCTGCCTGAAAATGGAATCTCATCCAAAAGTATGCTTATTTCATCTGAAAATGCATAAATGAATTTAGGTGCAAACTGATTGAATATGTCGAGGCAAACATTTGTGATTATCTTATAGAAGTTTTCATCGTAAGGTTTTACAAGATCTAATGCTTTTGATAAACTATGAAACTTGCGTCCATCTAAACGTATGATTATATTTGAGTTCTTTGGAACCTTCATAGTTGAATAAATCTCATAATCCTTCATCTAATCACCTAAATTCTATATGATACCA
>JAGCLR010000387.1 GCA_017646885.1 Methanobrevibacter sp.
GGACACTTCTTCATTTTCATTTTCATCTGATTCACTAATTAATTTTCAATTTCACGTAAGAATTCTCCAGTTCCATCTGCGTCTTCTACAATAGCAATAGCTTTTTCTGCTGCTTCCTTCAATTGCTTTTCAGCAACCAAATAATCAGTAGAAGTTACAGTGATTCTGTAACGAGGAGCACCAACACATTGAACTTCAATGTTTTCATCTTCTGCTGCCATAAGGGCTTTCTTAATAACCTCTACACCATCTGGGTTGTAGTTTTTAATATCTACATAACCGCTGATGTGAACTTCAGGAGGTTGAATGTTCTTGACAGCAACTTCAGTTATGGCATCAGCCCACTCTTGGCTAATTCCCTCTTCAGTAAGAGTTTCTGCCCCTTCTTCAGAAGCGCTTTCAAATGCACCATAGATATCACCAAAGATATCCATAAGTTCATATCCCACTTCATCGTAAGCGGTATCCAAGTCCTTATCTAAAGATTTAGCAGCTAATTCCAAGAATTTTTCAGCTTTTTGTTCAATTTTCCATTGTTGGATCTTTTTAGTCCTTTGATCTTCTCTAATTCTTTTTAAAGAAGCATCTACATGACCTTTTTTAGGATTAACTCTTAAAACACGAGCAACAATCTTTTGATTTTCTCTTACATGATCTCGAATATTCTTTACCCAACCAGAAGAAACTTCAGAAATATGAATGAAAGCTTCCTTGCCTGCGTATTCTTCCAAGTTAGCAAATGCACCATAGTTAACAACTTTGTAGACGGTTCCTACAATAAGTTCTCCTTCATCTGGCCATTCTTGACTTTTTCTTACCAATTAAAACACCGAAATAAAAACAGTTAAGATAAGTAATTGAAAACTACTTATCCTTATTCTAAGATCACATAACAGCCAATTGTCTATTCAGAATTGCTGAGTTTATAGCAATCGGCTATTAATAATTTTAAGCTTATTGTAAAACTTCATCGATGTGAGCCATGATTTTAGCTTTTCCACCACGGGATTTTACAATAGTTTTACCGCAGATGATACATTTTACATCAGAAGCTGCACGATCGAAAATGATTTGTTCGTTATCACAATCTAAACATTTAACTCTTAAAAAGTTTCCTCTTCCATTACTTGCCATACAAATCACCTAGTTAGATACCCATTCAGGTTTTCCTACTCTGAAAGATTTTCTGATGTGGGATTTTCCACATTCTTTACATTTGTATCTTAAATCTAATTTTTTAACCGGCTTGTTACCACCTGGTAATGGTCTTGGATAACCTCTGTACCCTGCGGTAACTCTTCTGAATTGTCTTTGTCCCCATTTTAATTCACTAGCTTTTCTCTTTTTGGAAGTGTGTACTTCATGAATAGTGTGTCTTTTACAATGTGGACAGTAAGTTCTTTTTTCTTTAGGCATTTTCATATTTTTCACCTTTAATTGATTTCTCTGTTAAAAGACTTTTAGAACTTAATTAACAGATTATATAATAAATAATTACAACAAACCACTTGGAACTGTTTAGGTTTCCATTTAGCATGAGGATAAATTATAACATACTAATAAGAACATTTTTCAGTTTCCTACGAGCATGAGAGCATCTACACATTCTTATAAAAAATATTTTTTCTAATCTCTTTCAAATACTCCTTTCATAGTCCTGTTCATTCATAGAATAAACTAAATGAAAGTTTTAAAAACTATAAAAAAAGATTTAACAAACTGTAAATCTTGGAATCTAATAATTAAAAAAATATTTTAAAATAAGAAAATATCATATTATTATAGATACATTAATTATATTTGATTATTATCTATATATAAACCTTTGTATATTATATAATAATTATATAAAAATAGTTTAGATGAGATGGTGTATTATGGATGAATAAAAATTAATATTTTACTAAACTTGCC
>JAGCLR010000388.1 GCA_017646885.1 Methanobrevibacter sp.
AAATAATAATATTTGAAAGGAGGCAAAACATGAAAAAAATTTTATTAATATTTTTAGTTATGATTTCATTTTTAATATCAAAACAAACAATATTTGCAGCAAACAATAATGAATATGTTATTTTAAATAATTATAAAGAAGATATGAAAGGAAATTTTGAAGAGTTGGTAACTGGTTTACTTCAACGTATGGAAAGTAAAACAAGGGAAGAGTTAAGAGAGAAAAGAGTTAAAGTAATCCAGTGGTTAAACAATCATACAGATTGCTACACTCCAAGTGAAAGATTAGAAATAGAAAAGAAGTTGGAAGAAAGATATACAGAATTAAGTGAAAGTTTTGTTAACCCTGTTAACAATGATAATATTTTATCTTCAATTCTATTAAATGGCTCTGCCGAGCCTATCCATAAGAAAAAGGAAAACACCACTCCAACTGAGAAAACACGTGAACAGTTGGTAACAATGATGGATGAGGTAATCACCACTTCAACTGGAGATGAATTAGAGATTAGCAACTTCCAAATGTGGGTAAAACTTAACAAAACTGCTCTCCAACGCCACAATCTTATGGGCAAGGCTGATGAAACACTCCAAAACCTCAAGAAAGGGCAAAAAGAGGCTATTTCAGCCACTTTTCCCCACAAGGTGGAACAAGTACCCACTTCAAGGGTTGATGCTGTTAAAACACCTAAAATACCCCTTAATTCCAAGGTTGTATCTGGAGGTAAGAGTGGAACACCTTACACTTACCAGTTGGAAGATGGAAAACAAGTAACTGTGATTGGTGATGTGATGATCCCAACACGTGAGGGAAAAGAAGAAGCCTTTGATGTAATAGATGAAATCTGGAGTGAAATGCAAGCAGCCTTATAATGGCTGCATTGCAAATCTCCAACACTTATATATAATAAAGTTAATAATGATTTGTATGAAAGAAATGAAAAATACCTACCCAACAGAGTATTTTGTTGGTATAGATTGTGAGGAATACACAAAAGAGGTGAAAGATATAATAAGAAATCACCAACATCATTTACCTACATTCATGGCTGAGTTAAAAAAAATAGGATGTGGACTTGAAGCAATACCACTAAAAAATGGAAGAATCTGTTTATTGGTAAAGCAACCAAACAAAGAGGATATTGTTTTTAATTGGATTTACAGAATAGCAAAGATTGGTGTATTTGTGGCTTTTGTAACTTTACTTGTAAAACTTATTGTGTAAAATTTGGAAGTTACCCAAAAAAGTGTATTTTACATAAATTAAAAGATTTTTTAATAAGTCCAGAGGGAAAAGAGTTGTTTTTTAATAATCCAGAGGTGATATGAAAAATATTTTTAATTTTTTTTGAAGAAAATTTGTTTTTCCCAAAAAAAGAATATACCTTTGCACTGTAAGATTTCACGATAGGAGTGGCACACTTGCAAAATAGATAATAAAATAATTAATAATATATTAAACTAAATTTGATATGAAGAAGTATATTAACAAAAACGCTATGGAGCGTGCAGAAAGAGAGTTTGAGATGAACAGTGATTCATCAAGTATTAACATTAACCTTATGGCATTGGCAATTGAGGATGTTGCAAATGGTGATATGTGGGGAGTAGCCGTTAATTGGTCAAAGGTTTATAAGTATTGTGAGTATTTGGAAATGGCATTTTGCAAGATTGCCAAGCGTGAGAAGTGGGATATATATTGTGAGGAATACCCAACATTCAGAGGTGCGGCATTGCACAATACAGTAGTAGTTTTGAGTAAGTAAATAATAAATAAAGTAAATCCAAATGAAAATGAAAGAGAAATTATATTATGTGATAGTAGATTGTGCAGACGGTCACGTTAAGGTTACTAAGAATGATGGGAGCGGTAGGGATTCATACCCCAAAGCAGAAGCCTTAGAAGTAGCAAGTGATATGTTAGAAGTGGGAGGTGTACCAGTTGTTATAATGGAGGTTGAATTGGCAGAATGTCCAGAGTGTGGAACTAAATTAATATAAAGATTATGACAAATCATAAATAGGTTGGTGTGGATTGAAACCCTATCCAACCCCAAGTAAAAGAAATTTTGTTAAACCTTTTAAAATAAATTATTATGAAAGAGATTCAGATCACCAAAGAGATTGAAGCGTTGGCAAATGTTTATCACCCACTACACAAAAGAAATGCTAAACATATAGAAAGCAGTAGAAATAAAATTCTTGCTGATTGCATTTTATATGTGATAAAGTGGGAAGCGTTAAGAGGTTGGGTAAACCAGTATGATGGTGATATACTGGATATGTACCTCAACTCAAAAGATGAATTGTATGAACAATTTGAAAAGTCATTAGCCAAGTTTGAAAAGGATTTGGATATTGAGGGATATTGTGAGTTTGATGATGATGAAGCAATTGTTGGTGATTCACCCATGTTTGAGTGTATTCTTTCCATTCCAGAACATTACAGAGTTTACCAAGCGTTGGGAGTTAAAAAAGATGCAACCAAAGTGGTAGAAGAAAAATTAAATATTTTGACAAAGATATGTGAAAATGAGTTATTGATTTCACCAGAAGAGTTGATGAACGTATATCGTTATAAAGTTCTTTCATCTGGTTTGGAAAAAGGGGATGAATACATCTTTGAAAACTTTGTTGAGGAAATTGCTATTGAAAAGTTATCTCAACAAGGTTATACAGTGAGCGTGAAAGAGTACACATCAAGTGATGATGATAAAACACATAAGATCATTATTGGTAAGAAATAGAATTGTTTAATTAAAAAATAATAAGTTATGAGAATGTTTCAAAAGGCAGTAACAGTTGATATTGATGATGTATTGCGTCCAGCGTTTAATCTTTCAGATTTTGGATATGAGGACTTCCCCACTCTTTTGGATTTTGTAGAGGAGATTTCAGAGCCACACCAATATCGTGAAGCGTTTGATATTGTTTTCAGTACAGAAAACTGTGGTTTTAACAAGTCAAAATCTTCTGAGGATGTTGTTAAGTTAATGAGCAAGTACATCCACATTGATTGTGATAATACACCAGAAGATTATCATTTAAAAATCACTGTTGATACCAAATATAAAAAGTTATTTGGTTGCAAGGGTTGCCAAGCGTGGTTATGGGATGGAATGTTGCCAGATTTAATCTCAAACATTGAGAGTGGTGAAATCTCATTATCTGAGGATGGCGAGGTTATAATGAGTGATAAAAATCTCACCATCACCAAGGCATTGTTTGATAAAATGATGTGGTAAAAAAAAGTTAATAAAATTTGATGTTTTTTGATTTGATTAGATATTTATATATATAAGCCATAATAATCTACAAATCTATGTTTTTGATGGTAGGGGTTTGATCGCCCCTGCCATTGCTAAGTAACCATGAAAGAAAAGATAAATAAAAGAATATATAATACTGAAACCTCAAATATGGTTGGTATTTTGGATGATAACAACAAACGTGTTACCATTTACTTTTATTTGTCCAGAAGTAAAACAAAGTACATATATGTAAGAAACCCATATAATCAGAAAGTGGAAATCCCACAAGATGATGGGGGTGTATTGAAAACTTCAATTGCCAAAACAATATGGCCAGTTGAAGAATACAAGTTAAATGGTTTTTGGAAAAACTCACTTTTGCTTGAGGTACGTGATAAGTGAGTTGCTATGAAAATAAGTTCCTGAGGGGGTTATAAACCCCCATTTTGAAACCTCACTCTTCATAAGAGTTTATATATTTTTTCATTCAAATTTAGTTTACTTGTCGGGGAAAGTTAACCCCTTTCCCCTTTTTCTTGACCTTTCAAAGATTTTAATTAAATATAGTTCAATTTTTTCATAATTAATGTTCCCTTACCGTTCTGGTAAGGGTTTTTTGTTAATAATTTATTGAAAATCATGTATTTTTTCATTTTTCTGGATATTTATATATATAAAACTTTATTGAAGATGAAAAAATATATTATTTACATTTTGTTGCTCGCAGGATCCTGCGTGTGTATAAATCACATTAACAACATCACACTCCAACAGATTGAGAAGTTGGAAGAAATCCAGAACACAATTACTGAAACTGAATTGCAACGTGAAATTCTTGTTTGTCTGAATGATAATTTAAAAACTGGTGAATTATGTACAACAAAGAAGTAGCAAAGCAAAAGAAAATAAACAAACATGAACAGAAAACCAGATACATTGCAACACTATTAATAACTGATCTGTTCTTTAGTCATTTGTTAACAATCCAACAAACTCCAGTAAAATGCCATGTGGATGTAAGGTTTACCGCAGATTCACACACCTATGACGTGGAAGTGAAAACCAGAAATAAGGATGTTGGGAAATATCCTTATCTTGAACTGAAGCACTCCAAATTAAACAACATGAAACTGGATCACCACAACAACAATCTAATATATGTTGTGATCAATAATGATTCAGTGGCTTACTTTTTCAATCTCTCCAAACTTGACTGGTCAAAGATTGAAACATTTATGTGGAGAATTAAGAAAGTCCAGTATTTGGAAGATTCAGAGTATGAAGAAGTGCCAGCCTATAAATTACCAACAGATGAAGCCATTTTGGTTGTAAATGTTGAAGAATATTTCCAGAAATATGCCATACTTAACCAAGCCTAAGAAAAGCCCTTTTAAGCGTAAAAACACGCCATCTGAGCGCAGGAAACAAAGAAGTGATATATATAATACCAAAGAATGGAAAGCACTCAGAAAGGCTTATTTTATGGCAAATCCCCTATGTGAAAGATGTTTGGAGAATGGCAAAATTACCGCTGGTCAACACGTTCACCATAAGGATAGTTTTATGAATTATGAAGATGAACAGAAAAGAATTGTTGTTGCTCTGGATTGGAATAATTTAATGACCGTATGTGTTGAGTGCCACGAGGAAATACATGGCAATATTAAAAAGAAAAAGGGGTTTTAAACCCCTTTTCTTTGTTTCCAGTAATCTTGTACCACTGCATTAATCTCTTCATCAAATGGCTTAAAATGACCGTTTAAATCAACATATACTTTTTCTTTCTTGCTTGACCTTTTAAAGTAAAATGTTCGTGCATCACCAATCACGGGATATATTATAATCTTATTGTGTTTTTCCTCATACTTCATTTCTACTTTGGTGATGTGCTGTTTAACAATTTCATTCATCTGTTCCAGTGTTAAATCTGCTTTTACATCATCAATGGGTGATGGATCAATACCCAACAATCTCCTGTGTATCTTAACCAACTTTGCACGTTCCTCAAAGTATTTTTGAAATTCCATACTCTCTGCATCCCTCATTTCTCTCAACTGCGTAAGCCTTTGATCTCTTTTCTCCTGCGAGATTAAACCATCCATATAACTATCCACAATCCTATCCTTTCTCTCTTCCCATTTCTGCTGTGATGATTGGATAACATCCATCTTTCTTTCCAGTATCTCAATTTCTGCATTTACTTTGTCTGCATCCTCTTTTGATAGATGATTGATGTAGTCAAAATGTATGGGTTTTGCAACGTACCAAAGAATTGCATCCAACCAATCCCTCATCATGTGTATCTTGTTTTCACACCTATCTTTTGGAGTAATTCCAGAAAGGTTGCGTTTGGTGTTTCCAGTACAATAATACACATATCCAATCTTGTTTAACTTGACTGAGTAGTTATAACCACAATGATCACACTTCATTAGTTTTCTGGCAAATGCAACATTGTTGGTTGTTGTTTTTTCCATTTTAATGTTGTTGCTCTGTCTGATCTTCTTGCACACATCATACAACTCTGGTGATATAAGGATTGGATATTTAATTTCACCAGCACCACAATAACAATCTTCTTGCAATATTCTGGTAACTGCTCTAAGATATATATCAACTCCACGTGCTTGCAGTTCCTCAGTTAGTGTTGAAATGCTATATCTTCCAGTTGAATATAATTCATATATCATCTTAACCACACTTGCTGTTTCTGGATTTGGAACAAAGTAACCATTTTCATCATGTTTATATCCATACTTAATTATTCCACCATTGTATCTTCCCAGTTCCCTATTTCTTTTCTTTCCTCTGTTAAAACGTGCCTTAATGGTCTTTGCTTCTTGACTGGCAAATGATCCCAAGATTGAAAAGATCAGTGATGTGTTGGGGTTTTCTGTTCCATCCTCATTTAACAACTTGATACGCTTATCAAAGATATGAAGTTGGATTGTGGAATTAACCAACCACTCTTTAATGCTGTGCAACACTTTCTCCGTTCTTGCAAGTCTGGAGATTTCCCAAATGAAAACATCTTTACAATCTGGATTTTCTCTCAAATAAATCTTCATTTGGCTTAATCCATTTCTCTCTTCCTCTGACAATTTAACACCACTCTCCTTATCTTGAATGATGTGAAGTTTGGAGAATCCCAGAGAATTTGCATAAACAATCAGATCATGGGTTTGTGCTTCATAATCTTGATCTTGTGTACTTACACGCACTAACAAAACTGCTTTCATATCTTTGTAATTATTTGTTTCACTGGAACAAAGATAAGTATAATTTTCTTAGTGTGCAAGTTCCTACATCAATATTGTAACAATAATGTAGGAAGTTACTATTTTCAAAACTTTGAAAATTTACCTTTCATGAGGATTGCAT
>JAGCLR010000389.1 GCA_017646885.1 Methanobrevibacter sp.
ATTTTCTGACAGATAATGAATAAATTCTTTATATGTTTTTAATGTATCACACTCGACACTATCAAAATGTTTTTCAATATCTCGCTCTTGTTTAATTGCACGAAGATACTCCTCCAAATTAGTTACCTCGGTGCCACCCCAATCTGTGCATAGATAATCATAATCTAATGCTTCTTTCAACTTTTCAAAAATTTCATGTTCAGTCATATTTTATAAGTTTTAATTTCCGATACAAATATAATATAAATTATTGATATAAACAAATAAAAGGTGAAGAAATTTATCTTCACCCTTAAAAATAACAATTTTAATATAATCTACTTATATTTCACAAAATTCTCAATAAACAAGTTCGGATCAGATTTAAAAATCTCCTTTGCAATGCTTGGAATCTGCTTTAAACAACTATCTTTTGTAATGCTATCAGGATTTGGAAATGCTCTTTTAAGAAGTCTATCCAAAACCTTCTTCACCAAAACACCACCCGAAATATTCAGAACCTCCATTACATCATTGCCGTCAACAGGTAGTTTGTAATCAAACATCTTAACAGCATCACCCATATGATTTACAAAGTAGTCATACTGACCTGTAATGTTATGTTCCGCATTGTGTGAATTGTTATCACAATCGATTACTCTTGCAAGAGACTTGTATAGATACATATTCTTACAATCATACGCCAACTTATTGAAACTCTTCGTCTTAATCTTTGAACAATCATTTCCAAAATTCTTTGTTCTCATATGGTTCTTAACCAAAAACTGAACAGTATCAATAGTTTTATTGTCATATTTCAATCTCTTCAAAATATCAACAACCATTGTAGCACCCGCAAACTCGTGGTCATAAAAATGAACTCTGCCATCATCACCGACAGTTTTTGTAACGATTTTACCGATATCGTGCAACAGCAATGCTAATCTGACAGCAATATCCTCACTCTCGAAATGTGTTGTGTCATAATCCAAAAGTGCCATTGTATGCTCAAATACATCTCCGAAGTGATATGCATTCTGCTCCATTCCAATCATCTCACCAACCTCTGGAATGATATACTTCATAGCACCAATATCACAAAGCGTCCTGATGCCCATAGAAGCGTTATCTGACAGCAAAATCTTATTGAACTCATCCTTAATTCGCTCTTTTGAGATGATATCAAGTCTATCAACATATCGCTTCATTGACTCATATGTTTTAGGTTCAATCTCCCAACCATATCTTGTGGCAAATCTCACAACACGAAGAACTCTCAAAGGATCGTCATCAAATACGATATCTGGGTTCTTATTGGTAGTTCTGATAACTTTATTCTCAATATCATTCAGACCCCCAACCATATCTACAATCTCACCTGTTGAAATATTATAATAAAGAGCATTGATAGTTAAATCTCTACGAATACAATCATCCTCAATGCTTGCAAATACTGTTTCTGGATTTCTTGAATTTCTATCGGGATACTTCTCTCCTCTGGTCATTACACACTCAATCTCATCATCAGGAAACTTTAAGAACTTAAACATAGCAGTTCCAAATCTCTCGTAAATAACAACATCATGTGTTAGAAGATTGCTATCCATACAGAATTTAGCAAATTCAACTCCTCCGTTCTCAATATCAATAACAAGGTCAATGTCTTTAATAGGTTTCTTCATTTGGAGATCTCTAACACTACCTCCAACTGCGTAAATATGTCGCTCGAACTTTGTACCTCGAATGATATCTTTAATATACTCTGTAATAGTAAAAAATTTTGTCATAATTTTAAGTTAAAAGTTTATATTCTCTATATAATATATATAATATACAAATGCGCCATTTCCTGATACAAATATAGTGCTTTTTTATTTAATATCCAAATAAAGGAGGGATATTTTTTTTACCCCTCCTACTCTTAATTATCTGTATAACCTTCTGCCATTTCCATATCAACCTCACCCGCATCAATCTGCTTGGCTTCCCTCATTCTGAATGCGTCAGTCTTGAGTTTCCAAGCCTCTTTGATAGGGTCATTCGCCTTACGGATAACAAATCCCTCTCGTGGAACCTTGTTAATACACATTGGTTCCATTTGCTCCATCAAGAATTTCTTCTCAACTTTCAATGCCTCCAACACATTCTCGTGCCAGTGCTCGGTTGTAGAAATTTCTGGATAGAGATCACCAAGTGTTCCGTGATACAACAATGGGAAATCAATAATGATATCTCCGAGATGATCTTTCAAATGCTGACCGAAAGCAATCACATCTGTAATCTCCATCTCTTGGTCATTCTGTGTAACGCGATACACCATAAGTTTAGACTTAACCTCGTCGGTTGGCTTACATCCATAGTCATAACCCTTCTGAATGGCAGTGCCATTAGGAGTATATCCTACAATCTCACAATAGATGCAGTAATCAGCAGGAACCAAAAGTCTTAACTTTTCAGCCCAGTATCCCCAAACATCATCAGAATAATATCCACCTGCTTTCTGCTTTGGGTTGATAAACTCATTCTTGATAACTGTTCTTGAAGAATATACAAGGTTGTACTTCTGATCGAACTCATGCTTACCCCACAACTTACGCCACATTCTCTTGAACCAATTTGTAGGCATATTGGTTAAAATGTTTGCAAATATCGCTGAAGTTCCGTGCAATTTGTTAGAGATATATACAGCATCCTCTGGTGAGAACAAATGCATATTTCTTGTCAACTGACCTGTGTCATAATGCTGTCTGAAAGAACCATCAATAAGCATCTTGAATCTTGCCAATTTCTTTGCTCGTCTCTCGCCCTTTGACACATGGTGATTTTCCTTTACAGGTGGAACATAGACTTTGCAGAAAATTTCTCCGTTAATCTCGTCGAAATCCTCACCAACATGCTTCTCCAAATATGCCTTAATATCCTCAACAGGCTCATTAAGGAATGTTGCAATTGAAGCAGGATTCAAAAGGAGACCGTAAGATGGAACACCTCCGAGTTTTACAACTCGAATTCGACCATGCTTATTGATATATCCTTTCTTCTCCGTGTCAATGTTGAGTTCCTTATCGTCATACATTGAATTAAGATGAAGGAAAAGTTCATGAAGTTGTGTTTCGTTAGCACAATAAACGGCTACATCACCTGTTTGAAATTCATCCTTTCCAATAACAATAGACAGACCGTTTACCATAGTCTTCACAATTCTGTCTCTTCCCTCAATGGGGAGAATTTCACCAATTTTTACTACGGTTCCGCAATACTCCTGACGGAACGCCTTTGACTTTGTAATTTTCATTTTTCTTTTAAATTTTAATTGTTTATAATTCTCTCCGCACCAGTCCATTTTTAATCAGAATGAACAAACTGATAGTTTAAACATAACAAAAATAATAATTTAATTATTATTTAGGTTATATCATCAACTATGATCAACAATAGTTTTATAATCCTAATCACTCATTGTTGATGAATTTTGTTTGAGTTCAAAATCAAGGTAAGCATAATTGTTGCCATACATTTCCATAACTAACTTATTAAATATGACATTACGCTCGCTTTCACTGTTGAACTCCAAATTTACTGGCTGTGCATTATACGACATATCGATTTTAATCTTATCTGTGTCAATTTTCTCTATTTTTACAACATGACTTGAATTTATAAAAATGTCATTGTTCAAAATAACTCCTGATGTCTGTCTCATATTTTTATATTTTTATATTAGATTAGGTTTATATGATGGCATTGGTTTCAATTTGAAAGCATTTTTACGCTCTTTCCCCTGAATTGTGTCATACACAGATGGATTCAACTCTTTCAATACACCTGGTTCTGTTATATACATATGAATATCTGAATACTTAACGCCCATAATATCCTCATCTGTGATATACTCATCATTCCCATTCATATTAAGTCCATCCATTGGAACCTTATGAACCAAATCATAAGGAATGCCAAGATAGTCACCAATCTGAACAATCTCCACGGTTGTTAAATTCGATAAAGGCGAAAAATCACCAGCAGCATCTCCATACCTAGTGCTAAAACCGCAAACATTTTCCGACAAATTACAATTATTACTTACTCGACCGTTATGTGATTGTGAAACTGCATAAAGTGTACTCATTCGGATTCGAGGCGGAAGGTTTACAATAGTCTGATTTGAAATCTCAATACCTGCGTCCTCCATCTGCTTCAATGTTGCATTTACAGCATCCTCAATATTGATAGTGTAATTCTTAATACCAAGATACTCACAGACTCTGATAGAATCCGAAATATCTTTCTGAACACCACACGGCATCATCACACCAATGACTCTATCTGCTCCAAGTGCCTCTACACAGAGTTTTGCAACAATAGTACTATCCTTACCTCCACTAATGCCGATCACAGCATTACATCCCTTACCATTATTTTCAAACCAATCCTTAATCCAAGCAATTACATCCTCTGTTACCTTTTCTACATTAAATTTGTATCCCATATTTTTTTATTTTTATCACAATTAAAGTTTATAAAGCGTTAAATCTACATCTGTGAATTTTTCGAGAAGGATATCCATAATCTTATCCCAATCCGCACCACCTCTGTCAGATGCAATCTTATAAGGCATTGCTACTGTGTATACGCCAAGCGATCTACAAGTATATACAATATCATCGCAACATCTTTTGAAAGCACCATAATCAGTATATTGCTTTCCATCATATCCGTATGTATCTTGTGCATACATGTTTGCAACATATTTACATTCTGTATTAGACGGTATATCAATAAAATGTGTAAACCCCAACATTGGTTTTGTTTCTTGATATATATCAAACACAATAGGATATTTCTCTCGTATTGCTTTTGCTACGCCAGAGTTCATTTTTCTCTGGCAGTTGACCTGATGAGCAATAATTGCTTCGGTAGCATCTAACAGATTGCCTTTAACAACTTTTATCATAAAAAATAATTATTATTTCTCATTTGCGAGTCGCTCACGAATAGTTGTGAACGACTCACGGTTAACCATTTTACCCTCAATAAACACTGCTCGCATAGCACTCTCATGTGTCTGTGCATACTCACAATACGCACCATACAGGAATCCATCGGTCGCCTTAAAGTTGTCGCCATCTCGCTCTACAAAGATAAGACCCTTGTGTGACTTCTTGAGATTGTCGGTGTCTGTCTTCGGATCCTTATAAATCATAAGTTCCTTATCACCAAACTGACCATATGTCGCCTTCATAGCCACACCCCAAGTATCTCGTGTATTAACAATCATCTTATCACCCTCAAAGAGAGCAGTGAAACAGAATGCACCAATACCAAAGATTACATTGTTAGCAGCAAAACCAAGTCGGTCAAGTTCCTTATAAATCTTCTTAACAACATTCTGTGTGCAACCATCACCAAGAATTACACCAATATGAGGATTCAATACCTTGTAACCCTTTGTGTTAAGGTCTCCACCAAAAGTATCCCACAAAGACAATACAGTATTGATAACAGTCTCATACTGATCGCCAGAATCGGGGCGAATAAGAAGTTTACCATTATGTGCAAGAACCTCATCCTTAAGACTTGGAATGATATTATTTACCATATTCCAATAATCATAAGTATCCGATACCATTGAAAAACTTGAGTTAGGATACAACTCTGTAAGAAGTCGCTTTACAAAAGTTCGCTCATCTCCATCGAGAGCATAATTTGCTCCCATAACAGAATGCTCTGTCGAAACCGCACCAATTCCAATGTGATTGAACGAGCAATCAGCATCATAATACTTATCAATATATGGAAGTGCAGGGATAGAACTTGTCTTATTTGCTGACAGCAACCAAGCGGCAGAACATCTTGTTGCCTCATTCATACAAGACATACCTCGCATACCGAAATCAGCAAATGCCATTCGGGGATCGATATTAGAATCTACATTCTTCTCATACCAATACTTCGCAATCTTGTAATACATATTACCAATAGTTGCATGGTTACAAGTCTTCCATAGTTCGGACTGAAGAATACACTCAATCCACTGTACGAGCCAAGCAAAATTCTTATTTGTGTTTGTAACTCGGATACAAGGAATACCCATATTTACCTTTGAACCCTCTGGGATCGCGTCAATGCGAAGTGGGAGATATCCGAGATTGTGTAGATTTACAATCTTGTCAATATCATAATTACCCTCTCCCAACTGAATATTGAGATACTTTCGATATGTTGCAAGAACATCATCCAAAGGAACACTGAAGAAATTCTTATCGAAATACTCTACAAGATACTCCTGAATGAAAGCCTGCAATCCGAAGAATACCATCTTCTGATTCTCCTCATTCTGAAACATTGATTTTCGTGGAACCCAATAAGATACAAGTGTATTAAGTGAATTGGGATACATACGATCGTGGACCTGTTTGTAAGTGTCCGACAATAAAAGTGCATTTGTGTTAATCATATCTATATAAGATTTTAAGTGTTAATAAATGATTTTTTAATTACAATACAAATATAATATAAATTTTTTTGTTATCCAAATTTTTAGCGAATTATTTTTAATTAATTTCTAAACTTTCGAACAAACTCAATTTTATCGCCATCATAATGGCAAATGCTATCAGTTGTATATACCTTTGATACAACATCTGTATCAAGAATCTTACCACCCCTAATAGTGTCCTCACAGTGTGTTACATAAAGTCTCACATCGGATGCACCAAGTTCTCGCAGCTTCATTCCAGAATAATAGAATGTAAATCCCTTTGAACAGATATCATCAATGATAAGAACCTTCTTATCCTTTACATCAGCACCCATAACATCCAAATTGAGGATCTCGCCAGTTTTCCAATCTCGGTTCTTGATACCGAAAGCAATCGGCAATCCGAGTTCCTTAATTACATCCATATCCTTATAACGCTTACAAGCACCCTCATCTGGGAAGAAAATGACATCAAAATCATAATCCTTTGTGATAGTCTTAATATCATCATCTGGCAAAATATCTACGATATTATTAACAAGTGCGTTTGATACATTGGAATGAACATTCTCAACTAAAATGCGGTCAAATCCAAGACCATTAATCCAATTGGCAAATACCTTCAACGCAAAATTCTCGGTATCTGTCTTGATGCGATCCATTCGAGCATTGGGGAGATATGGCATATGAAGATAAATTTTACTACAAGTATTTCGTCTAATCACATCAACCAATGACATAATAACGAACATCTCCTCATCACCATCATACATCCAATCGATCCAATTTGCAAAATTATCCGACAGTGAAGTATAATCTACATCCTTAAGAGCCAATGTACCATCAGGAAAACGATTCTGCTCTACTACATAACCATTTAACTTAATCATAACCTCTACTTTTTAGATAATATTAATCTGACAAGAACTCATAACATCAAGAGCCGCCTTATGCTTCTCTGGTGTAAGACCTGCACAAGCATCTGCCTTTACATTCACAACCAACTCTGGATAAAGGGACTTAACAATCATTGCGTTTGATACCACACAAATATCCGTACAAGTTCCGCAGAATGTTACCTCTACATCCTCACCATTCCAATTAACCAAATCTGCAAAATACATATCCATCCAGATATTCACATCGCCAAATGTTGGCTTATTGACAATATGCCACATCTTAATATCGGCGATACTGTGTGGGTCAAGTTCATCCACAATCTGCCAACCGTGTGTACCCTCAACACAATGTGGAACAGGCAAGTTCTTTCCCTCCTGTGTCTCCAAATAATTCTCACCGTGTGTATCACGAGTATACATCACATAATCCGCCTTCTTAATCTCCTCAAGAACTGATGGGATAATATTTACCGCATCAGGGTTTGCCAACGCTCCTGTCAAGAAGTCGTTCTGCATGTCAATAACAATTGTAATTTTTTTCATAACCTATATAAGATTTTTAATTAGTGTTCTTTTTACAATACAAATATAAACATTTTATTTTTAATATCCAAATAATAATTATTATTTTTTGTTTTTTCTTTCAAATATATCAATTGCTTTATTGATATCTTCTTCTGTCAATGCTTCATCAGTATCCACATGAATGAAATTATCTTTTTGACACATCAACATATCAACATCGTCATCTAAAATAACATACTCACAATCTTCATCTGTATAACTATACACTTTGCCTGTAAATACATCATAATCACCAAATGTGTCATCAAGCCATTTTGCAATCTCCGTACCTCGACACAACCAACCCTTATGAAAATGCTCTATTCCACCAATAATGGGCAATTCAAGTCCATTTGCTGTCAATTGATTAACTGTGTCCTCATTGTATCCCCAAGATGAAGAAATAACCACCTCTACGCCATAAAATTTCAATTTATTAAGTAAAGCAATTTTCTCTCTATCTATAAATCCTTCTCGCCCCTTGGTTCTCTCCAAGAAATCATTTCCACCCAAAACACCATCGATATCAAGAAAAAGTATTTTTCTACATTTTTTAGTTTCCATAAAACAATTTTAAATTATTATTTTGATTTTCTTTATTTCTAAAAATATCCATCAGTTGATTATACGACACGGGTGTATATCCATTTTGATCTACACCAACATCATACTGTGTATTTCTCAATCTATAATTTACATCGCTATCAATGCCATTGCAAGTTCCATCCGATAAAGTATGAATATGACCAAAAACCTGATAGTCGGCGGGGTATGCCGTCCAAGGACAATGACTTGCGATAATTTCAATTCCATCAACTTCCACCTTTGCATTATCTACAACAATGACAGTTTTATCGTCATATACATATGTACCACAATCAATACGGTCATGGTTTCCACGACATAAAATCAGCGTCTTAAAATGCAACTTATCCCAAATTTTCTTATACTCAATATCTCCCGTTTTGTGTGGTAACATAAAATCACCACAATGAACCACAATGCCATCTTCTGGAACCACCGAATTCCAATTTGCTATCAAAGCATTGTTCATTTGCTGTCTGCTATCAAAAGGTCGTTGACAATACTTACATATCTTAAAATGACTAATGTGACTATCACTGGTAAAATACAATTTACCTGTATCTTCTACTTTTAATGTAAAAAACATATCTTTATCGTTTTATTTTTTACAAATATAACACATTTATTTCTTATATCCAAATTTTTCTGAAAAAGTAATTGTCATAAATATATTATATAAACAAAATATAAAATAATGATTAAAACATTTGAGCAGTTCATTAATGAGAACTACAATGAGAAAACTACTATTTCGTTTGGTGAGGAGTATGGTGCCCCACTTTTTAACGAGATTTCAGAGTCGTTGATGAATTCTATCAACAATAGCATTAACGAAGGTAAACTTGTTATTGATTATGATATGATTGAAGAGGGTCTTTTTGATTCTATTGGAAATCTTTTCAAGAAGGGTGCGAGTGCAGCAGGAGAGAGAGCAGCACAAGCAAAAGAGGATATCGAATTCACACAGGAATGGATGAAAGAACTTATTGAGGATCCAGACGATTTTAGCAAAGAGATTGTATTGATGGCAAAAGATTTGAAGTCAGATATCCGAGTAAAAGAGGTAACTGAAAAGATTGAATCACTCTGCAAATCTGCTGAAGAAATTTGTGCTAAACTTGCTGAAAAGGAAGCAGAAACTTATAAGACTATCAGCGAGAAGATGACAGCAGCAAATGATGCTATTAAGAAGTTTACAGAAGAGTCTATCGCTAAAATTAACGAGATTGTTACTGCTTCTAAAAATAAACTATCTGATGTTGTTGCTACAGTTTTGACATTCTGTCAGCGAATGGTAAAATTCGCAAAGGATGCTTTGACTAAAATTGGAGAGGGTATTGTTTTTGGTATTTCATTGCCTATTATGTTTGCATATTCAGTATATAAAGGTGCTGTGAAAGTTTGCGAAATGCTTGTTGAGAAAGTAAAGGATGGTGCAAAAATCGTTAAGAATGTATTTACAGGCATTAAGAATACAATCGTAACTTGGGTTAGCGAAACTCTTACAAAAGCAAAAGAACTCCTTAAGAGTGCTTGTGATGCAATTAAAGATGGTGCACAGAAAGCATACAATGCTATTGGTAAAACATACCTTGCTATTGTTGCAACTTTAGGTCAACTCGCTTCTGATGTAAAGGATAAGATTTCAGAAACATATAACAAGTTTGTGGATGGCGTAAAAGATTTTTCAGATGAGGTTAAGGCTTATGTTTCTTCAAAGTGGGATGTTGTTACCAGTTGGTGCAAGAAGACATCTACTGCTTTTGCAGAGGGCGTTAAAAATGTTTGGGAGAAGGCTAAGGAAAAAGTAATGAGTGCCGTTGGTTCTGTAAAGGATGCTTATCAGACTCTCGAAGATGAGGCTAATGAAACTTGGGACGATTTCTTGCAGTGGAATGACGAAAGAAAGCAGGCGTCTATCAAGGCTAAATTGAAGTATGCTGTGGATACATGGGGTAAAGATACTGTTAAGTCTTGGATTGATTCACTTTAATATATACTATATAATTAACAAAGGTGTGATATTAAATCACACCTTTTTCTTTTAGATTTAAATATGTTAATTTTACAAATTTAAATGGAAGTGTACAAAGATATCCCATATACATAAATGCCGTAAATGCATCCGACCAAAAGCAGAAATTCTTCACTGCAGCATCCCTGCCAAAATACTTCTCTACGAAGTCGAAAACATCAGATTCAAATTGTGTCATAACTACTTATAATTTTTATTAAATTGAGCAATTTCACTCTTATTATTTATAATTTCAAATAGTGTTTTAATAGTATTATAAACATACTTATCCCAAGCACCATTAATATACGAATCTCCAACTGCTCTTGTAATATTGAGTACTGGCACATCATATGTTACGAAGATCCTATATGTTTGATTTGCAGGAATCGAATAATTAATATTTCCATCATCAACATTAAACATCCAATCCTCACCATGCTTCTTAATATGAATGCTATATACAGTCTCCTTGGGGGACATCTCCATTCTAATATGAATATTGCCTGTAAAAATATTATATGAAGTTTTGCTTTCCGTTGTTGTTTTAAAAACTTTAAACTCATCGCCTGTTAGCAAAATAATAGGCTCATTCTTATCATCAATAGAAATAAGATTGTAAACTTCAATAGTTCTTACTAAATTATCAAGTTCATAACGAAGGGAATGACTTTTATTAGTCATTAACCATCCATAATAAAAATTAATAAGTTTTCCCATAATGTTTATATATTTAGTTTTACAATACAAATATAATACAAATATTTTAAATATCCAAATTTAATCCCACCAATCGGTAATTTTATTCTTTAAAATTTCATAATATAAATGCTTTACTTTAAGCATATATATATCGAAATTATATAGTTCGCCATTAATGTCATAACTTGTTGTTGCATTTAACTTAAACCTATTCGCATTTTTAATATTTACATATTTTTGCATTTTCATATTTTTAAAGTTAAAGACCTCGAACCCATCATCAATAAGAATATCCAATAATTTAATACATATATTAATATATCTAATGTCATCCTCATGATCAACAACATTTGATATTTTAAAATATGACCTCATTTCAATTAGATGTGCTCGCTCTACTCGCCATATATTTGTATAATCATACGGTCTGGAATTAAAAGATTCCGCGACACAATCCAAATGCAATTTAGTAAAATTATATTCCTTTAATCTTTTTAATGGGTACCACCATGTGTTTTTATTCCAGTACCAAATTCTTTTAAATATATTCATATCTTTTATTTTTAATTTATTACTCCACTCGCAACAAGTTTATCATTTACATAAAAAGCAGCAAACTGACCAGGTGTAATTCCTCTCTGATAATCTACAAAACGCACAAAAACATCACCATTTTCCATTGTTGTCACATATGCATCCTGAAGTGGCTGACGATATCTAATTCTCACCTTACATATACATGGAATTTCATCTACGCTAATCAAATGAACATCATCCTTTTTAATCAAAAGACGATTTCTATTCAAACCTGGGTGATCATGTCCCTCCCCAACATAAACAATATTGTTTACGACATCAGTACCAATCACAAACATTTTCTCTTTACGACCACCAATGCCAAGATACTTACTCTGTCCGATAGTAAAAAAATGTGCTCCATTATGCTCCCCAATACACTTTGAGCATGAACTATAATTATAAGGTTTAGCATAATCAAGAGGATTTGAAGACAACTTTCGTGTAATATAACCAATCCAATCTTTTGGAACCTCAATAATAGATCCTGTATTAGCCTTAAGTTTCTGCTTAAGAAAATCAGGAAGATTTACTTTACCGACAAAGCAAATACCCTGCGAATCCTTTCGCTTTGCTGTCGCCAACCCCTGCTCCTCCGCAATTCGTCTAACATCAGGCTTGTCGAGATGACCAATTGGAAATAATGCCTTACTCAACTGATACTGATTTAACTGACAAAGGAAATAACTCTGATCTTTATTGCTGTCAGCACCCGCAATAAGTTGAAAAATCTCCTTACCAGTCTCATCAATATAAGAACTTTTCTGACAATAATGTCCAGTAGCAACATAATCTGCGCCCAACTTCAATGCCTCATTGAGAAATGCATCAAACTTGATTTCTCTGTTACAAAGCACATCTGGATTTGGTGTACGACCGCTCTCATACTCCTTAAACATATACTCTGTAACTCGCTTATAGTATGTCTCGGACAAATCTACTATATGTAGAGGAATATCCAACTTCTTGCAAACCAATTTAGCAAATATTTCATCATCGTGTAATGGACAGTCGCCCGATACCAATCCCTCTGTATCGTGCCAATTAATCATAAACATGCCGATAACTTCGTGACCCTGCTCCTTAAGCAAATATGCCGCCACCGAACTATCTACACCACCTGAAATACCTACTACTACTCTTGCCATATTATTTATTTATTTTAAGTTTCACGATACAAATATACAACAAAAAAATGAGATATCCAAATTTAAATTTGGAAATCTCATTTTTATTTGATTTTCACCAAACTTTATCTCTATTTTTCGGGATCGGATATTTCAGACACATAATTTCTGTTGTTACTTAAATCACACAATACCATTCCGTGCTGTGGGTGATATTGAATAGCAACATTGTTCATTTTCAAATATCTATTCACATCCATTGCTCTTGGGTTGTCATTTGGTATAACACGACCCATTAGTTGTTGATTATTATATGCAATAGATACACCCATTAGCATTTTTTGATACTCGTCCGAAGTATATTTTTCAGAATACTCGTTACCAAAAATAGTGTGACATACTTTATTCTGTGAGTAAATAATTCTCACAATATCCATTGGAATATTATAGAATTTGCTATCCGTAATAATATCCATTTCTGTTGCTTTGTATGGTTTATTTTTCTTAAACATAATCCTTACCAATTTTTATAATATTCATCGCAATCATCACATTTTCCCAACAGATGCTCATTACCTTCGTATGGTATGCATTGATAAGAATAATGTCCAACACACGCAAATGTATAACCACCTAATGGTCTATCAAGAACATGACTAAATAAATCAGCAACCCACACCTGTACATTTGTATCTCGTACAAGCACCTTGTCGTATGCTTTCAATGTTGAAATATCGAACTTATTAGGAACTAATTCCCATTCATCTTGAAATTTAATAAACAATCTAGTTGCAATATTTCTTGTTATGTCATAATAATAATCACCATCAATATGACCAATTTTAATAGTAACTTTACCATTAGTAATTATATCACCAACCTTAAATTTATGTGTAGGAACTAACTCCCAATTATCTTGGTCTTCAATGCGTACCCAATCATGTATAGTAGTATAATATCCAATACCTTCAACATAATTATCTATAGTTCGGGTAGATGGAAATCTCTCATTTTTTCCCTTTATTTTATCACCAGCCTTAAACTTTGGAACAATCAATTTCTCCAATGTTTTGGTTTCAGCATTCCATTTATAACCAAATGCCTTAATTACATCAAACAATTTTTGTTTTTCTTCGTCTGTCGCAAATCTAAAGTCAGATATATATCCCACACCACAATCTTTAGTAGATTTAAAATGACTTGAACCTCTTAAATAACAATGATAATACACAATTTGTTCCTTAACTTTCACTTCTGATTGCTTGGAATGTGAAAATATTACAATGAATTCATCTTTTGCGATAATATCACCATCCTTAAATGGTCGAAATGGTCGAAATGTGTTCCAATCTCTTTTATCCTTTGATGGGAAAATGCAACATTCTCCATTTAGATTATATCTACCATCATAAGAAAAGTTAAATACCTCATCTGCATCATTAATAACATCAAAACCCAAACCATTATATATTTTTAATAATTTACAATTTCCACAAATAGGACTATATAATTCAGTTCCTTTTGGGCAGTCTTTCAAAATCTCTGCTATGTTAATCATAATTTAATACAATTTTTTAAATTTTATTAAGTTTCACGATACAAATATACAATAAAAAAATGAAACCCCCAAATTTTTTGGAGGTTTTTTTTATAAAATGTTTAATATCTTTCATCTCTTAATATATCAATAGATACCAGCATTCCCTTCTTCACGCCATCCTTAAAGTAATTGAGTTCAACATCTTTCATTGTTGGGCACTTTATAGAATCGATTATAATTGGGATTTGTCTATTGATTTCAGATTCCAAGTGCTTAATTAAATCATATCGTTCCTTTTTTGTCATAATATATTTTTTTATTTATTATCATTTTCAAATTCTTCCTTTAACTTGAGATATTGCTCATATCTTTTATTTCGTCGTTCTTCCATTTCAGATTTAACAATTTCCTCAATCCTCTCATCGGACATAGGTTCAACAACTCCCATTTCAACTCGCTGTTCAATATAATGCTCCAAATGAAATTTCCCGACAATATCAACATAACAAGGTAATGAATGATAATCTGCTATTTCAGGACAATACTTATTATCTAATATATAATCACAACAATCCATCTCATCCATAACTACACCAACACAAATATATGTCCCATCTGTAAATTTAATAATTAAATGTGATTCTTCATCTCCATCACCCAATCCTTTATTAAAAGCATATGTTTCAACTACTTTACCTTTAAGCGTCTTCTGTATACCACTATCAAGTTTAATCCAATTTTCTTTCTTCATAATCTTTATTTTTTTACCACAAACTATCTACATCTTGCAATCCCAACTTCTGAATTCTATCATTAGCAAAACCCACATATTCTGGGATAATCTCAAATCCAATATATTTTCTATTACACTCCAACGCAGCAACGGCGGTCGTTCCACTGCCCATAAAAGGGTCTAATACAACATCACCTTCTTTGCTAAAAGCATTTACCAAGTCCTTCACAAGTTCTACTGGAAAGCAGGCACCATGTCCTTTGATACTATTGTTTTTCTTATATCCTTTCAATACATTGTTCATTGTGCCTCTTTTAAATTGAGCATTTGTGATACACCTACCTTTCTTATTATCATTCTCAAATACTACAATAAACTCATAGCAAGAGTTCAAAACTTGCTCATGCATCGCTGGTTGCCCAACTTTTTCCCATATAATAATATCTTTTATTTGATCGGCGAAATCCCCCAATAATTTGAACACTGCTGATTTAGAACCAGTTACTATTTGATAGTTCCACAACACACATTTTGAAACTCTCAACAATTCTGTCAGCACATTTTTATGGAAGTCATAATATTCTTCTATTGTGAGGTCATCGGAAAAATGTTCATATTTTTTAGAAAAATGCTCGGATTTCTCTCTGGTTGTATATTCTCCATTCCTTATTCGTGTTCTCATATTATAAGGTGGACTCGTGACTACCAGATCAATAGAATTATCTGGAAGCAATTTAAGTCCTTCCAGACAATTCATATTATATATGTTATTAAATTCAAGCATTTCTAATCTACAAATTTATTATTTACAAATCTCGCATTGTCCTGCAATTCTGGATATGAGCGAAACTCCTCTGGAATATTACCCTGACACCACAAATTATGAGAAACAACTTTTCTACCATCAAAAAATTCGATATCAAACCTCGCACCTCCAAATCCTTTAAAAAGTAGATTTGGATCTTCTTTTCCAATAGTATATCTTGTTCCATTTACAACAACAGTATTCTCATTTGTTGTTGCAATTTTTTCAAGCCAGAATGCACAATGGAAACAAACATTTTCTTTCTCCATTATTTTGGTTTCATTACAATCCACCCATCTGTCTAAACTATCTGTCTTTCCACAGATTCTACATTTAATTTCTTTATTGTTCTGCATATATTACCTCCTGCACATTTTCATCGTTAAACCCAAGTTCAAGACTATTATCATACTGTTCTTTCTGTCTTACTAATGCAAAATACGGAACATCTGAACGATTCTTCTTCTCTCGGATATCTGCTC
>JAGCLR010000390.1 GCA_017646885.1 Methanobrevibacter sp.
GGGGCTATATTTTGGGGGGGCGCGCTTGTTTGTATTAGCGCGCTTTGTTTCGTGCCTCTCTGCGCCTGTTTTGCGTTTTGGCGCTGTTCGGCTGTGGATCTGTTTTATTTTTTGTTGTTTTGTTGTTTTACCTCTTTACAAAATATAAAGATGTCTATTATAATATAGGCGCAGTAATGCAAGGAGATTTTAAAAAATGGAATTAAAAGAACTAGAAACAAAAAAAGCCGAACTCATCGAATGCGTCGAAAGTTGGCGCACTCATGGCGAAGAAGGACAAGCGATGCAAGCTTTAATTATTAAGTTATTAAAGGGCACAGAGTGCACCGATCCAGACTTCGCCCAAGCTTTAGAAGATGGCACAGCCGAAGCCATCATCAGTTTAGATCTAGACTGTTACAGCCTCGCGGACTTTGTGAAATGGCTCGCAGATCATGACTTCGATCTATTTGTTGATTACAGATTTGCAGAAACTAAGACAATTACAGATGCGATCCACGAGATAGAGCAAGATCAAGAAGATCCATCATATTGTTATAACTTCGATCTTCAAGAATTTAACGAGCTAGAGGATGAAGATGACAAAGCCGACTACATAAAAGACCATTTTGATGGGCTCTTATATAGTGATGAGACTCTTGTCATCAGTTGGTAAGGGGGCAGGCTTTGCCCCTCTTTCTTAATGTCGCGTGAGATTTTTTCTCACGAGGTCGCAAGCCCTCAAAAAGACAGAGCGAGAAAGGCATTTTTAATTATGAACAAAACCGAAAAGATGCGCGGATGTGTCGCGCTTTGTGCTGTTTCTCTTGCCAATTTGCGCGAGTTGCGCGATGCTCTTTTAAATGAGCGCGCTTTATTATTTAAGGCGCTAGAAATTACAGATGGAGATGCAGAAAAAATCGATGATCCATCACTTTATGGAATCGCAAACGATCTAGAATGGAACGCGGAAAGGCTCGAAGACTCCGCCCATGAATTAGAGAGTGTTATAAAAGACTTAGAAAGAATTATTATATAACAGGAGGACCAAAGATGGGAAAAGGTCGCGCGCTTTGTTTTGTTGTGGTTATAAAGCACGAGGGCAAGCGCTATTATTTAAAAAGCATAAAAATAACAGAAACAGAAGGCTCACCCCTTCCGACTTTTGAGGGGCTTTTTTCGCCTAGTCTAATTGAGGCTAAAAAGTTTTTAAAAGATTATGATGCAAAATTTTTTGCAACTAAATTTGAGGGGGCACGAGTTGAAATTATCAAAACAGGGGAGGTGTTAAAGTGAACACTCTAGAATTTAATAAAATTTACTTAGGGGATGCATACAAGCTTATAAAAGAGCTACCTGATGGATGCATCGACTTAATCGTTACAGATCCGCCCTACGATATACAGGGCATACATGGAAGCGGAATCATGAAAACACGCAAAGCAGGAACATTTATGTCTGAAATTGCAGAGGGGGAGTTAAATGTAGGCATCGACTTTTCGATACTAGATGACTTTTGCAGGGTTTTAAAGAAAATAAATTGTTATATATGGTGTAATAGGGCGATGATTCTCCCTTTGCTTAAATACTTTGTAGATGGCAAAAAATGCAACTATGAAATAATTATTAAAGCTAAAGAGAATCCAATTCCTTTTTGTGGCACTCATTATCTTTGTGATAAAGAATATTGTCTTTATTTTTGGGAACAGGGAGTCGATATAGATATACCTTTTGAAAGAGGCAAGACAGTTTATTTAACTAAAAATAATGTCGCTGATAAAAACGACTATGGGCATCCCACTATTAAAGAGCTTTACATTATTGAAAATTTAATAGCAAATTCCTGTAAGGGGGGGGTTGTATTTGATCCTTTTGTGGGAAGTGGCACAACTTGCTTAGGCGCAAAGCACTTAGGGCTTCAATGGTTAGGTTTTGAAATAAACGAGAAGTATTATAAAATCGCGTGTGATAGACTTCAGGGAATAAATCAAAAGGGGCAACTCAATTTATTCGATATAGATAATTAAAAGGGGGGTATTAAATGGGCTCTTCAAAAATCAAACAGAAAAAGTGGTATTGCGCGGATGATTTATTTCTTATCTCGTTAGAGTGGGTGGAGATCATGGAGCGCAGATATGGACAGAGCTATGTCCTTAAAAACAAAGCTAGTAGGAGGAGGTGTAAAAATGCCATTCTTAGCAAAAGGGGTAACGGTTTACGGAAGAAAAAACCGCTTTAAGACTCATCTGTTTACAGACAAAGAAAAAGCCCTGCGCTTTTGGAAGAAGTGTCAGCGCAGAGGCTTAGATGCTCAGTTAGTTTACTGAGGGTTAAGGAGATCCTGATTAGAAAACATGGGATCTCCTTTATTCTAGCGATAATCAAGTTAGGAGGCAAGATGTCGCTTAGTTAATTTTATTAACTTTGTCGCCCACGAGGGTAAATGTCGCGAAGAAGTCAGTCAATGTAGTTGTAACAACAGATTTTACGCCTGAGTCATTAACCATTGTGATTTGTAATTTTTCTTCAGCCATTAAAGTTGCATTTGTGAAAATAGCAACAACATGACCGCTTCTTTGGTTTTCGTTAACATCAACATAGTCTCTGAGGTTGCCATTACAAGCGATCAATAAGCCACCTGTATTATTGACAATATCTGTGATCCATTGTCTAAGTCTAGTTGCGTTATAGGTATTGTAGCTATTATCTAAAATTGTCATTGTTAAGATGGCGCTAAAGGTAGATGTTTCTAAGTTAATGCCATGATAATAAATAGGCTTTACACTTGGGCTAGATACACCGTTAATTTGACCTGTAACAGTTAAGTTGCCTGAAATAGTTATGTTACCACTAAAGATAGCACCTAAATCTTGGCTTGTGCCATCGTTAAAATTAGCAATTAAATGCTGTGAGGCATTGATACTAAAGCTTGAAATTTGTTTAATTAAACCTGCATCTTTAGTTGTGCCATCAGAGAAGGTAACAATTAAATGCTGTGAGGCATTGATTTGAACATTAGAGATATAGTTCAAAGCGGTCTTAATATCTGTATATTCAGAGCCGACCATAAAGCTATTTGAGCTAACAGCTGATACTGTGCCAATTTTAGAGTCTGCGAATAAGACTAAAGCTCCTACCTTAATTGAAATTGGGGAAGGGTTAATAATAGCGCTTTTAGCAATTTCAGTATTAGCAACATAGCTTACATTTGCTTGAAAAGGAAGCGCGTTGTTGTTAAGAAGCCATTGGACCGCTTCTTGTAAATTCATCAATGTTTTACCGTTGATTTCTAACATAAGTTTTTTTCTCCTATCTATATTTAGATTTTTTCTTAGCTTTTTCTTCTATTTTTTCAGCTTCTTTCTTCTGAGGAGTTCCTAAGATCTTCTCAATTTGTTCTGAAGCATTAGCGATTATAAAGGAAGTTTCTTCTTCAGAAAGTTTTCGACCTAGTGTTTTACTTGCGTAATTGAGAGCGCTATTGAGGACTTCAACTTTCTTTTGTTCCCCTGAGTTCCCTGAAGCTTCCGCTAAAGAGATCCATTGTGGGAGTTGTTCAGCAATTAAGCCTAACAAGATGTCTGAGAAAGTATAACCTTTCTTTTTTCTTGTAATTAAGCCAATAATAAACGACACAACAAATAAACAAGCTGAAGCTATCAACTGCCAATTATTGATTAAAAAGATTTTTAATTCATGTAGGTCCATAAGCTAGTCCTCCTCATCAACCGCAAATAAAATTGGACATTGGTCTCCGACAAAGCGAGAAAAACAATTCTTAAATTTGTTCAAATATTCATCAGTAGCATCGACATGAAGATTAGCCCATAAAATTGAGTAAGCTTCCATCTTTGCTTTCTTGTTATTTGTAACATTTTGGTCGTTTATGTGAGTTAGTTCTTCGAGTTCTTGTGTAGAAGGCTCGGTAGAGGGGTTAAACGCGTGATTATAGATTTGTTTAGCGCCCTGTAATAGTTCTGCTTCAGACAAATCTCTAAGGCTCTTCTGAATGGCTTTTTTCTTCTCCCATACAGGACCATAAGTAGCTATAACAGACATAAGCTTCATTTTAAATTGAGTTATATCGAAGTTGACAATAGGGTTGTTTCCATATCTCGCAAACAAAAGGTAAAAAGTAGCTTGTGTATTAGCAGGAGTCAAAGGTTGGACTCCACCTGAAACAAGAGTTATGAGAGCATCATAATCTTCTTTAAACTTTTCATAGCTAGGGTAAACCTGAGCAAAAGTCATTGTTGAATATTCAGGTCTTAAATCAGGGTAACTCATTATTGTTCTCCTCCTGTTTGTTCTTTTGAGGACTCAACACCGCTATTTTCTCCTGCTTCGTTGTTATCAAACATTAAGCCATCGCCATCGAGGTCAGAGCCTGTTACTGACTCTGAAGGCATACACCAAATAGAAGTGCCCCAAATAGAATTAACAATGTTACAGAAGTTTTGTCTTATTGCTAAGCCATCTTCATAAACGAGACCAACAGTTGAAGTGTTCATCTCTTGTTCTTCTTCTAGTTTATGCGCCTTTTTCTCAAAAAGTCCACCGTTTTCTAAACCGTAAGTAGAGAGTCTCAAATTCTCGAAGGCTTGTAAGGAAAGTAAATATTCTTGTGCCTTACCAACAGGACCTTCAAATAGTTCTTGAATTTCAATAGCGGATGTGATAGGAGTCGCAAGTTTACCTGTGAGAGCGCATTTAATAATATCATTAGAGGCTTGAATGACTTCGCCTTTAGCATCGGCATCAGATACTCTCATGCCTTTAATGCCTGTTGAAGCAATTAAAGCTGTTCTAAGAAAACATGGAATTTCCGCCATCATTTCAATTAAAGGATCATTGACATCAGCACGAGGAACGATGTTCTGTCCGATTTGTCTTGAATAGTCCCATAAAATAACCGCAGAATTATAGAGATCTTCCTCCTTTAATTCATCTAAGGACTTAATAGCTTTGACAACTTTAAGCTTTAGCATTGAAAGAAGAGCGCGTTGAGTTTCATAAATTTTCTTTTTCTCAGCTTGTTCTTCCTTAGTGCCTTCTGTTCCGCTAGACATTGGAACAGGATGAATTGTATTGTAGCGACCATAAAAGTCGATAGAGCCATCTAAAGCAAAAGGCATAAAATAAAATTCATCTAAGTCTTTGAAATAGAAGAAGCATAACTGACCTTTATAATAAAGAAGTCTTTCTAATTCTTCTGAAGAAATATTACATGGTAAGTTAAACCATTTATAGCGGTTTACCGCATCTTGTTCATCTACAAGCCTCAACAAGTGTTTCATGTTTTTAAGCATTAAAACACTATCTACCATACGAGAAGGGAGACCTGTTTTTAAATCAATTCCTGCTTGTTTGTATAGAGAAGGATCTATAAGTTTTGGACCTTTACCCATTACTTTTTACCTCCTGAAGCTTCAACTAAAGCTTTTACTCTTCCTTTGCGAGTTCCGCCTAAAGCCATAACTCTTTTAGCGAAGCCTTCTTCATTTATAACACGAGATGAAAGAGAGTCTGCTAAAGAGTCTTGGGAAAGTCTTTCGGCAATAGTAGAATAAGAGCCTACATATCTACCTTTTTGTCTTATCATACCAAAATTTTTAGTATCTAAGCCTAATTGTCGAGCAGTCATAAAAGCATTAGCGCTTTCAGGACTTGCGCCCATTTTAACTAAGTCGGCTTCTAAGGCTGTTTCTTGGGCTTCTTTTTGAAGAGCTGACTCAGCTTCTGCTTTAGCCTTAATTTGAGCGGATGCTTCTTCACTAGCTTGTCTTTCATGTTCATAGCCTTTTCTCCCTGCTACAGCAGCCGCTGCGCCTGTTGCGATAATTTGGTTTATTGCGCTTTGAATTGGTCCTGCCATTAGATATAGACTCCTTTCATAAGTTCTTCATTTATTGTTTCTACATAGTGGTTATCTTCTGAAATATTAGTCATCCTAATTAAACGACCTCTGAAATAATTAGAGCTATCTTCTGAAAGATAGTTAGTAATTTCATCAATAATTCTTACTGACATACCATTATATTTAATTTTTTTAAAATATGCCTCTCTTTCAACATCTGAACATTCGTAAATTTCAACAAACGGAAAGAGCTTGTTATTATATGTAAGAGCGCTTGTCTTAGTAATACTGTTTGGAAGAGCTCTAATATTTCCTAATTGTAAATTATAATTATCTACAGCATAGCTACGAGCTTCATCTTGCCTTTTTTGTAAATTTTCAATATCTAAAACTCCGCCTATGCCTGAAGTAAAACCTCCAACAACTGCTCCTGCGATAGCGCCATAAGGAGATTTAGTAGCTACTCCCCCTGCGATAGCGCCTGTGCCTGTTCCTGCGACAGTTCCTGCGAAAGCGCCCCATAGAGCCTCATTCATATTGATCGCATTATTAACTTCCATGTTTTGAATTTGTCTGTCAAAAATAGCTTGATAATTCTTGTTTTGAATTTCATAAACATTCCAAGCATCATTGATAATTCCAAGAGAAAAGTCTCCGTTACAGACTAGACCTCTAACATCATTAAAGTCTTGTCCATACAAGTAATTAAAGTCAGGGTTGACATGAATATAAGGGTTAAAAGGTCTTAATGTCATATCAACATTAAACGAAGTTATGCTACCTCCGTTTTTCGCTAAATTCATTTCAAATAAGCCATTATAATTAGGAGAACAAATTCTAATCATAGTGCAGTCATTTATATACTTTGTTTTATATGTTTCAGGAACATCATCACTTACAGTTATATTGACTGTTTGTTGAATGTCTAAAGTTATATTCATACTATGACAAATCAATAAAAAGTCTGTAACATCATAATTATAAAGTGCTTGTATCGTTTCTCCTGCATCATCTTCAGGAACAAAAATTCCGCCTTCTGTAAAATAATCATCATTTACTAGATTTTGGCATGGACAGTAAGGCAAAATTTGTAAATCTAAAACATTTTCGCTTGTTAAAGCTGTTGCTAAAGAGTTCATAATAGCTAAACTTCTCTCAGCTGTTGCGTGAGTGTCAACCGAGACTTCTGTCCCTATAAACATATCTAAATCTCCATAAGGTAAACAAATAGCATCGAACAAAGCTGAGTCTTTAGTTCCTTTGCCTGAATAAGAGCCTAGATCAACAACAGTTTGAAGGTTTGTGAGTTCTTCTAAAGTAATAACTATTGAGTCAAAATTAAATTGGACTTTAAAGGCTTTATCATTAGCAGTATCAGTTCTTGAAAAAGCACTATTCCAATAACTATTCATCAATGTTTTTAAAGCAGATTGAGCAGTTGTAACATTTGAGGTTATTCTTGAAGAAGTTCTAGTAACTGTTACTTTAAAATATTTTCCCTGACTGTCTTTAATTATTTTTCCGTTATAAGCAGTTAAAGGATCAGAAGAATTATAACCGAAAGCTGTATTAGCAGTAGATTTAAGTGTCGAAATGTTGGGAACAAAAGTGCCATTTAAAGCGGTTTTTTGTTCTTCAACTGTTGGACCATTGTATAATAAGGCAGGAACACTAAGTCCTGTATTATAATTAAAGCTACCTGTGCTATTTATATTATTATTGTTAGAGTCTTTGACAGAGTAAACATGACATCCCCAACCTTGATCGTAATAAACAGAGAAAAAATGCTGTGTTGCTACTTTATATGGGGTTGTTATATATTGGTAATATTGCCAAGCTGTGATAGGGGTAGTTAGTTCTTCATAAACATAAGTTTCATTGTTAGGAACATTTATTGTAATTTTTCCGTTGTTATCAGGACCTATCGTAGCATTTCCTAAAACACCTTTTTTGAGATATAAAACAAGCCAAGCACAATTAGTTTTGTCTTTCAGCAAAATTTCTTCTTTCTTAATTTGATTAACTCGTAAATCTTCGTTATTTAAAAGTAATGGAGAGTCGAAATCTGTAATAATGCCTTTTTCAACATAAATTGGGACAGTTTGAAGTTCTTCATAAGAGTCCGCCAAAACATCTCTTCTTAAGAAATAAAGCCATTGTCCTTTTCTATTTCTTTTTTGCTCCAAAACAAACCAACGAGAAACAATATTTTCATCAGCATCTAAAAGTAAAAAATAGTCAGGATCAAAAGGGACATCATTAACGATTATTTCAGTCGTAATATTATCATTAGGATTAAAGTCAAAAGGAGTCATAGCTCCATTAGCATCGACAGGAATAAAAGAGTCTTGGGAATTGTTTTGATAATCTGCAAGAGTATCTTTTCTGATAATTTTACGATTAAAATAATTATTAAATCTTTCTAAAAAGCAATAGTGTTGTTTAGCCATAATGCCCCCATAAATCAGGAGGAGAGCAGTAACTATTAAGGAGATTAAAGTCTCTCCTCCTGAAAGGTTTTGTTATCTAACTCTTACGAGATTAGACCTAGTTTTCAACCACTCTAACGAACGGATGAGCATAGAGATGTTCTAAGCTGTTGTGTCCGAAAGTCAAATAGTGGTTTTCGGTTAAGCTTCTTGGGTTGAAGAAGGAAGTGCCAACTTCAAACGCGCTCATGTATGGAGGAAGCTTTGTAACCACTTTTGCGATAATATTTGGGTTGACTTCGTAGCCATCGCCACTAGCGACAACTGCGCCAACAGGGAATTTATCACCTGCGAATAAGTGATAAGAAACACCGCTAACTGTGATTTCTTGTTCATACATAGCTCTGACATCATCGGTAGCACCGACTGTCTTGGAAGCTGTTAAAATGTCGCCAAAATATCTGCTTGGGAGCATATCTTGGGAGACTTTCTTAACGATGCCTTCTTTATGGAAGATGGTTGGGAGATCTAAATATGTGATCTCGTTAGCGTAAGCGGAGTTGAAGATAACAATGACTTCATCTTCATCATAGCTCTTTAAATGACCGTAGTCATTATACTTACGAGAGACATCTTTCATATCGACCATTAAATCGGCAAGAGCTCTGCCAATTCTTTGGGCTCTTAAACGAGCTTCGCTTTCTTCATCGGCTGTTGTAGCAGGAGTTGTGATAGTGCTCAAAGTAACATTCACATCTGCTTGAACGGAAGAAGTAGCAACACCGATAAAGGCATTGTAAGTTGTTTGGTCATAGACCTTTTTGGTATCTCTTAACCAACCGAGAGTAACTGCGTTGAATTGAGCGAAAGCGCCCTCATCTTTCCAAGCTCTCTTGGAGAGATAGTAGTCAACTGTAACTCTGATTTGTCTAAAGACATTTAAGAAGATAGTTTGACATTCAGGATCGGCAGGTCTGTCGAGAGAAAGCAAGTTAGATGCTTCTGTGTCTCCGCCCCACGCGTGAGATTTTAAAACATCTGTGTCATAGTAAAGTTTGGTATCGCCATAAAGACCACCATCGACTCTAGCCCTATTGACTAAACTAGAGAAGCCTTCTTTAATGTTATCAGCATTGATTTGTTGGCTGATAATCATATTAAATAAGGAAGAAAAGATTTCATTAGGGTTTAATGAACCTGAAAATTGTGGCATAAATTAGCCCTCCTATTTAAGTGCCCCTATTTTCTTTAAGTGAGCTAAGAAGCTTGGAGAGTCATTAGCGGTTTCAGCTTGTAATAAGGCAGTAAAGACTTCTGAATTGCCATTGGCTTCTTCAATACACTTTTCCACCGTTTTCGCGACTGCTTCTGCTCTTTCGACATCTTGCTCATTAGGTTTGATTTTAGCGCCATGAGGAAGGAAGGGATCATAACCTTCTTGTTCAATGACCGCATTTCTGAGTTGGAGAGTCTTTTTCCAAAAGTCTAAATTCGATAAGTCAGCACCTTTTGGACCATAGAGATCTTCTCTTAATGCTTTAATATCAACCTTTTCAGGAGTAGGCTGACCGTTGCCAACATTACCTTCTCCGTTTATGATTTGAGCCACGAGTTCTTTATTCTCTTTTTCAAGCTTTTCATAATCAGCTTTAGGAACAGAGTTCTCTCGTGCCTCTTTTAAAGCCTTAGCAAGTTCAACATTGGACTGCTCAGACTTTTTTTCCTTTTTTTCTTCAGGTTTTGGATCTCCGCCACCTGCGCCTGTTCCATCAGGATCAGGGAATAATAACAACATCCTTCTAACAAATAACATAAACAAAACCTCCTTTTATTAGAAGAGCCATGAGGGTTTACTATGTTGAACAAACCTAGTGTCCAATTAGTCAGAAGTGAGGACCTCTTCGGTTAGACTCTCACATCCTGATTTTTGTAGATATAACATAGTTCCGCTGACTAAGGAATAAAATTCCTCACTAAATATTTTTACACATTTTTTTTATAAATAAAATAATTTTCTTATACCTCTTTACATTTTATAAAGTAGTAGTATAATGATTTTAGGAGGTAAGTTATGGCAAAAAAAGACCAAAAAAAAGTAACTAAATTTCAGTCAAGTATGAAAGAAGCTTTGGCTACTTTCGATTTGAAAAAGTTTAAGTCATGGATGGAAAAATACAATAAGCCTTTATGGAACACTTTTAAAAAATCAAACGAAAGAGTTCAAATGGGGACTATGTGTAAAATGATTTGTAACAGGACTGATTTATTGGACTCTGAAGCCCATAAAAAAGCTGTTAAATGGCTTAAAGAAAATAACATGAGGGGGGGTATATTTTAGTGGCAAGAGAAATTAGAGTGAATAAAGATTTTGTCAATAGACTTGTTAAATACAGACATGGCACTATTGAGAGCTTTTTAGCTTGTTATGGCATTTCTCGTATGAGATATTGGCAAATTTTAAATCAACCTCATTTATCTAAAGAAGTTCCATGTCTAACTAAGTTAGCGGAATTTCTTCATGTAACAGTCGATGAAATTGTTAAGGAGTAAATATGGAAAACAAAGCTATAACAGTTGGAAGCTTTAATGAAGTTATTAAGGCTGTCCAAGCAGATAAAAGACTAATTCCTGACTTATTAAAAGCGGAAAATGGCAACAACTTTAGAGCTGTTAGTGAGTCGGCTATTTTAGATGTTATCAACCCAATTTTAATTGAGCATGAATGGTTTTATGAAATCAGAGTAAAAAAATCTGATCTTCAAATAAGAGAAGCTTATGGCTCAAAAGGTAAGAAGCTTCAATTTATCGCCACCATTGAGGTTGCGGTTGTGTTTCATAATTGCCTTTTCCCTGAAGAAATGGTAGGAACAGAGTCAGTAGGCATGGGCATAGATGATAATGATAAGGCTATGGGTAAGGCTTACACATACGCGGTTAAATACGCGCTATTGAAGTTATTTAGACTCCGTTTTGGAGATGATCCTGACTTTGAAGCTTCTAAGCCTCTTCATGTCGAAAAGCCTAAAGAAGAAAAAATAAAGCCTGAAAATGAAGTTAAAAAGCCAAAGCCTGCGGAAAAACCGCAAAAAAGCGGAAAATCTTCAGGGATGGACAAGCCTATGACAGAGGCTCAAAGAGATTATATTTTAGGCATGATGAAGCAAAAAAATGTTTCAGAGCATGATGTTTTAGAAAAGTTCGGAGTTGAGCCTTCTAGGGATGAATTTATTCCTATGCCAACCGCTAGAGCAATTATTAAATGGCTCGAAAACGATGAGTATTTGCCCTTTTAGGAGTCGAACATGATTAAAGAATTAAAAGAGCTGAAGCATTGTAAAGCTTCTTGTCGCATCAATTATCTTTTAATTCCTGTTTCCAATTTTCCTATTAACAAGAAGGGCGCTATCGCTTTTAATAAAATCTACTTATGGCTAAAGAAGCAAAACCTCTATAAGCTCAAAAGGACTCGTTCAGGAGGAATTGAGAACGGATCTCACATGAAAGTTCCTGCGTGGGATGTTAGAGCCAATAAATACTGCGTTGAAATAACAGCTATTTTAGAGGGTTTTGCGTGGCGCATACAATTCAGAACAGAGACTCCTAAGAAGCTAAGCGGAAGGACTGCGTTTACTAAGTTCAAAAGGCTTCTTCTGAAGGATGGCATTGACTTAGAAAAATACGCAATAGACAACGGTCCTGAAGTCAAAAAAGAAATAGAGTCTTATATCGTTAAAGTGCATCATCAGTTTTATATAGATAAAATTTTTAGTAATGCGCATCATATAGATTTTCATAGCTCTTTTTCTGAAGGACTAGCTAATACGCACCCTGAATTTAGACCAACATTAGAAAAGCTTTTTAGAGACAGAGAAAAGGATGAAATGAATAAACACATTCTCAACTTCTCAATAGGCTTCATGCAGTCGATTAGTGGCTGTAATGCGCGTTGGGCTCATCTTTCTAAAGATGCTATTAAAGACAACAACGATAGAGTCAGAAATTTAGCTCTTGAAGTAGAAAACTCAGGGAGAAAAGTGTTAGTATTTAATACAGATGGCTTTTGGTATGATGGACCAATTTATCATGGCAAAGGCGAAGGCTCAGGGCTTGGACAATGGCACAACGATCACATAAATTGTAAGTTTAGAATGTCCTCAGCAGGAGTCTATGAGTATATCGAAAAAGGCGAATATTTCCCTGTTGTTAGAGGCATCCCAAACGATACAAAATTAAGTTGGGAATGGGGAGACATCTATACAAAGAAGGCAGTTCCTGATATATTTACTTTCACAGAAGAAGAGGGGGTTAAGTTAAATGGCGAGAAGATATAGAAAAAGCAGAAGAGTCTCACAAAGACAATATCGCGCTCGTAAGGCTAAATATGAACAATATAAAGCTCGTTCACTTGATCCTGTTTCTTTCAGAGAATGGAACGCGCCATATAGGCAAACTCAATTTTTAAAGAAAGAATATAAGATTTATCTCGAAAGATTTAATAGAAGAAAATCATCCGCTAGATATGGTTTCAGACTAACTGAAGAAGGCGAAGAGACTCAAGCTTATGATTTTAGAGATTTTAAGGAACAATATCTTTTGACTAGGAACACTCTTAAAGAAGAGGTTGAAATGGGAGAAAGAGAAAAAGTCGGCTCTGTCGTTACTGAAATGATTAACGATCAGGCTTACGAATTATCTCGCGCCAAAGCTCGTGCTGTTGCTGAGTATTTAAAAAGAGAAGAAAAACAAATGCTTAAAGACAGAGGTCTCTTCCTTAGGACTGAAATAAACGAAAAGGGAGAGCCTGTTGACATATACAAAGAGAGAAATTTAGCGCTCTTAATTAGACAGGGGCAATTTGTAGAAGAAGAAGTCGGCTTATGGGATGAAATTAAAGACTATTATAAAGTCTTAACTAATCAGGGCTTTACAGCTAAAGAAGCCAAAGATCAAATAGGACAGACATACTTCGATAGTAAATAATTATGGCAAGACCAAATTTAGCAAAGAAATTAGAAAAGAAAAAGGCAAAGCTCAATTATGAGTGGTATAGCATCAGGTCGATGCTAGGCTATTCTTGGGCGCTTTTTCTTATGCTTCTCGGAGGAAGAGAAGCAGGTAAGTCTTACACCGTTACAGACTTCTTCTGCCGACAATGGCGGAAATATGGGAGACCTTTTTATTGGCTAAGACTAACTGAGACCTCCCAAATGAAATTATTAAATAATAACGCAGAGAAGCTCATTGATCCTGACATCAGGAGAAAATACAAGCTCGACCTTTTTGTGCGCGGAGATGGGGTTTATGAGGTCCTAGAGCGCGAGAAAGTTTATGATGAAAATGGAAAATTTGTCAGATATGGAAAAATTTTAAAGAAAAAGCTTATGGCAAGAGTCCTAGCTCTTTCAACTTTCTATAATGATAAAGGCTCAGGTTTATTCGATAAGGACTTTTTAGATGATCCTAATATGTATTACAACATCTGTTTAGATGAAATGAACAGAGAACAAAGCGAAAAAAGAAGTTTTGACATCCTCTATGCGTTCACTAATCAGCTTGAAAACCTCGTTAGAAGCACGAAAACTCGTTTAAGAGTAATTTGTATTGGCAACACTTTAGAAGAGGCTTCTGACATCCTTTGCGCGTTTAATTTCCTACCTGAAGAGTTTGGGCGCTATAAGTTAAAGAAGAAAAGATGCGTTATAGACTATATCGAGCCAAGCGAAGCCTATAAAAACAGGCGCAGAGGCACGATAGCTGACATCTTAATGCCAACAGCCTCGACCTTCACAAACGAGATTAGAACGGATGAAAGCCTCGTTTTTAAGGGCAGATTAACTAAACCAAGCGCTATTATTAAATTCGCGCGTGGAAAGGAAAATTGGTTTACTGTTTGGGACAGTAAGTGTGTAGCTCAATATAACGGAGAAAAAGGCACAGTCATAGCGATGCGCCCTTACCTCGATGAGCTTTTCTCCGCTGAGCTTAGAGACTCAATGA
>JAGCLR010000391.1 GCA_017646885.1 Methanobrevibacter sp.
ATAGCGTTTTCCACTAAGCCACATATCGGATTACTGTGCGAGCAAGCTCGAGGTTCCGCCGGTGGTAGTTTATTACCAAATCCATGTTAACGCTATGATGAGTTTCTGATTTCTGGAGTGAAACCTTCTTAATTTCTCCGAATGGTAGGAAATAAGAGACTCGAACTCTTACGCCTTGCGGCACTAGATCCTAAGTCTAGCGTGTCTGCCAATTCCACCAATTTCCCATATCTGGCGCCTCCACTAGGACTCGAACCTAGGACACACCGGTTAACAGCCGGACGCTCTACCTACTGAGCTATGGAGGCGAATAACAAGATGCGTTTTTCAAAAATTTGTAAAAGAAAACTAATTTTTTTAATCATTGCTGATAGCATCTTTATTAACTTATATATTTATTATAACATATTTTTTTTGAAAAATCAAATTTGCGATTTTTCTTTGAAAAGATTTTTTAGAAATCTTTTACTTTATACATATATTATAACATTTTTTTTTAAAAAAATCAAATTAGATTTTTTATCAAGACAAAATCTTTTTCGCTCCGACATTCTCCCATCTGAACTACTCCCCTATGTTAGATTGGCAGGGGAGGTAGGGCTCGAACCTACGACCTTCGGCTTGGCTAGCATTTGTTAATTGCTGTTTTTGTCTTTCTTTATCTTATATAAATATTATATCATTTTTTTTATAAAAAATCAATTAAGATTTTTTAACTGGCAGGGGTACTAGGACTCGAACCTAGAGTCACGGTTTTGGAGACCGTTGGTTTGCCGTTAACCGATACCCCTATATTACAAGGCGATAATTATTTTGAATTGGGATTCGAACCCAAATTTTCGCTTTTGCAGAGCAATGTCTTTACCATTTGACTATTCAAGAAATAAGTAATTCTACTTTGCTGTAATCGCCTTTCTTTATCTTATATAAATATTATATCATTTTTTTTATAAAAAATCAAATTATGTTTTTTATATAACGACAGGCCGATCTACGATACGGCCCGCCGCATATTTTACACGGCCCGATTTGAACTCAAACAAACACATAATACTTTCTCATTAAAAATGAGTCCTCGGATATCCGTGTTTATATATAAATTTAAGGTGTAATCACGTTTCGAAAAATGTCCAAACTTTTTGAAAAATTTTTACAAACCAAGTTTTTCCATTAGATCCGCCACTGTCTGTTTTTCTTCATCAGAAATCTCTGCTGGTTCAAACGCAGTTGGCGCAACCTGTGGCTCACCCATATTTTCAAAATCTAAATCTCCGCCATTGAACGGATCTACTACCCCTACTGGGTTTTTAGGACAAGTCATAGAAATGGCAATCTGAATTTTTTCACCATTCTCCTGTGACCATACATAAACTTTCTTATCATATTCACCAATGAAATCTGCCCCAAAAGCAGCCTGTAATTTTTTTACAACATTAGCTTTTCCTTCAGCACCTCTTGCCATATCTATTATCTCCTTTTTGCAAAATCTACACCATCATATTTTATCATAAAATAACCAAGCCAGAAGAGAGCAGGCAAGAGAAATCTTGTCTGCTTATATCTTGCTGTGCCTGTATGTGGATAATTAAATCCTGTCATCGCATACTTCATCCCCATAATTTGGTATTCCCTCCATTGAATCTAAATCTGCTGGTACGATATATCTACGTTCCAAATCTTCACTTCATAAACCTACCATTCTGCGAAATTCAGCTTGACGCTCTTCCATATCATCTCTGTTTTCCCAGCAATCCTGACACCAAAACTCATGTGCATCTTTGTGATAAATAGAATCATTTGTATAAACTAAATCACCACAGTTACCGCAAACAATACACTCATTGTCAACACAATGATCGCATACATATTCATCTGCTCCAGCAACCCAATGTAAGTCATCATTTAATACTCTTCTACCACAGCAGTCACAAGTGCCAAACATTTCATCAGTAGAATTACCATATTCTAATTCGCATTCTTGACAGAACATGCTATCAGTCACGACCATATGGTCCTCGCCACAACAAACACAAGGCGCAGGTCCACCAATAGTGAAATGAAATTGGTCATATGAAGCTTTATTGAAACAATAAAATGGAACATATACAGATGAATTAAGTAAATCATTAAAATGTAAAGAACCATCTACATCAGTCACTAACTCATTAATTGGAGTTAATTTCTTCCCCATTGGGATATACCACTGATTAAAATATACTTCATCATCACTATCTTTAAAAGCATAGTTACCAATTCTATCATTATGCCATTTAGACCAGTTAGGTCTTCTCCATAATGGACCACGATGAACCTTTAATAAATCCAGCATAATTGGTCGAATAGTTTCTAATGCTCCATTACTTGTAAATGGATACTGCTTACCCGCAAACGCAGCTTCCCAGTTATCATCTAAGAATAACAGCATTCTCCATTTCTTACTGTTCCACAGAACATCTTCTGGAAACCCTGGAAGGTTTACCTTTTCTTTATCCCCGCGCAAATAAACCACAATAGTAGACTTATCTACCATATATGATATATTTCCTGCTCGATATTCTCCATCTAGGGCATGGCAACTTCTCCAGTTATATGTATTTTCACTACTGGATAAATAATCCAAAGGATGAACTGAAAAACATAAATGTCCTTCAACCTTATCCTCCTGAATAATCATACTTGCCATATTCTGAAGTTTCTCCAATGACACTTTATCTTCTTCAAAGAATTTAAAGCTCTTTACTAATTTCATACCTTTTGGAACTTTTCCTTTTGGAGTGTCCCAATCTTTTAAAACTTGATTCGCAAAAAATCCATCTTTATTAGAAGAAAAGAAATCTGCTAAATCTTCATTATGGTATGTGTAATAAACGAACTCAATAAAATCATTAATTCGTCTATCTTTTTCAGCTTCATCTAATTCAAAAGTGATTTTTTCTGGATGAGTGTAAATCAACTTACCATCAAACATATTGACAATAATGTTCTCCTTCGCTTCATGCCATTTATGAAGTAGATTATCAATTCTAGGAGAATCAATATGTTGGGTATGTTGAATTACCCTCTCCATATCATGTTTAAAATCTAAATTCAACTCCATTATTTACTTCCTTTCTTCTTCCCTTTTCCATGCTGAGATTTCTTATCAGGCTTTAAAGCATGAATCTCTCTACAAGTATAGCACTGGTATACATTAGTTTCGTTAGGTTTCAATTCGAAAGCATCGCCGCAATCTTTACACCAGCCTACATTATCAACAATACAATCTGGACAGAAATATCCAATCTTACCATTGATTCTATCTACTGGAAACATCTCTTCTTCGAGAAGGTCCTTGCCGCAGTGAACACAATGAGTATCCACTTTCTTAGTCGCATATGGATTAGCTAAATAGTACTCATCATACCAATCATCATCATAGTCATACCCAGTATACTTAGACCAAGTGCTAGTCCCTTTCCAGTTATAGTAATAGGGAGAAGGAATGTATTTGAAAAATGGAATTTCTTCTTCAGATAACATCTTCTTTACTTTTTCAATTGTTGCGAACATGGAAGAAACATAGAGTAATTCTTGGAAAGAATGTTCATCTTTATATCCAATTGATAGATTTACACCAGCAACTTCCCATTCTGGACAGAATTCACAGATATCGGAGAAACTACCCCAAGTTTCCGTAAAACCAAATTTCTCAACATAATCTACAAAATCCTTGTTATCACAATCATAGAAGACACAATCATTTGTTCCCCTTCTATCTAATTCAATAACATATTTAAGATCTTCAAAAGGACAGTCAAATTTACTTAAAGCTTCTGCTCCAAGACATCCTTTTTCTTCATCTGTTGTTAAAATAATATGAGGTCTTAATCCGCTCTGTACAATCTGAATAATAGCAAATACTCCTGCTCTGTCATCAGCACCCAAGCCTTCTGGACTCCACATAACATTCTTACGAGTGTCATAGAAAATATCCTTAGGAGGTTTATCAAAAACAGTATCCATATGAGCAGCTAAGGCAATAGGAATATTCCCCTGTGCTATGATGAAATCTTTTGTTTCGAAAATACTTTCCTTTGGATATTTCTTTTTAATGAAGTTAGACATGACTTTTTTAAGAGCTGGTTGACTTAACTTTAATATCTGCTCAAAAGTTTTAAGTTCACTATCTTTTAATACTCTCATGTTCCACCAACCTTTCAAATATAATACTTATTTTTCATATATAAATATTATATCAAATTTTAATTAAAAAATCAAA
>JAGCLR010000392.1 GCA_017646885.1 Methanobrevibacter sp.
ACTCCACAAGACACAATTCGCGATTTGCAAAACCTGTTGGTTGATGCAATTCCAGGTTTTGAGTTTCCTCGAAAACCCTTGTATGACTATACAATTAAAACGGAAGTAATTCTGGAAGACCAGGTTCAAGAAGGAGACTTCATTATTGGTGTCTGTTGGGATAGACTTCCAGAAGATAGACTGGATTATATTCCAGAAGTATACGTAGAAAGATCAAGATTTGCGGCTGACCTTACTAGCGAAGAAATTAATATTCTTGCTATTTTAATGATGAATGGTTGGCTACAGAGACAGGTTACTTCAATTGAAAATACTCGTATGAAATATAGTGGTTCAGATTTTAAATTTACCTCTCAAGCGAATCACTTGGCAAAATTATTAACTTTACAAGCTGAATGTCAAAGACAATCTTTACACATGCAAAGATTGTATAAAAGAAGAAAGACTGATGATAAAGGAAATATTTTATCTAACTGGTCTTGCTTACGTGAGGTAAGTGCTCTTGATGACTAAATATGGTTTTGAAATATCCGCCGCAAATATTGTGGCGGATATTAATAGATTGACTAATCAGTTGTGGAAGTTAATTCCAATGCGAGAAAATGGAGAGGATTGGGAAAGTCAATTACAAACAGCAATTATTGAGTTGGCTGGCTTGAACACAATTCTTAATATTGATGAACAATATTTAATTCTTCTTTCTAAGTTAGAAGGATTAAAAGCATTGGATATTGATTTTCCTGTTTACAGAAAAACTGTATTTGAATCAATCTCTTTGTTGAGGGGGATCAAATATGAATAATAAAGAAAAAGAAATACTGTACTCTGGTATTAAACGAATGGGTCAGCGTTTAAGATATGATGGAGGGTTCCCTCAACAGAATCGTATGATCCAGGATAAGCGCAGATCTTTTGATGAGGCGGTTAAGTATTCTTATCAAGGCGCAATGATTAAAGAGGTTAATGGATTAACTTGCGCTCCTGCGTTAATTAATCCAAATAAATTAAAACAAGATTATGATGATAAAATTTTATCAGTAGGATTTGAATATGATATTAAGCCAGGAGATGTATTCGAATGGCAAAATACTGGAACCTACTGGTTAGTTTATCTTCAGGATTTAACTGAGCTTGCTTACTTCAGAGGAGACATAAGAAAATGTACTTATCAAATATCTTTCGAAAATGAAGATGGCGATTTAGTCAATACTTATGCTGCGATTAGAGGGCCAGTGGAAACTAAAATTAATTTTATTCAAAAAAATGGAATTAGTTTAGATGTTCCAAATCATTCTCTAAATATTTTGATTCCTAAAACTGAAGATACTGTTAAATATTTTCAACGCTATTCAAAGTTTTATCTTAAAGGATTAATTGCGGGAGATGATCCAATTTGTTGGAGAGTTGAAGCAACAGATACAATTAGTATGCCTGGCATATTAGAATTAACAGCTGTGGAATACTATGCAAATGAAATGGAAGATGATATAGAAAATGGTATTGCTGGTGGACTCATTGTTAATCCTGCTGAGCAAGAACAAGCTCCAAGCTTAATTAAGGGAGAAGGTTTCATAAAACCAAAAATTTCTTATACATTTGTTTACAAAGGTAATGAAAAAGGAAGATGGTTAATTGAAGGTAAAGGCGCTCCTATTGAAGCTGAAATTAATGGCAAAGAAATTACAATCACCTGGACGAAAGGATATTCTGGTCAATTTGTTTTACATTGGGGAAAATCACAGAAAACAGTAGTTGTAGAATCTTTGTATTAAGAGAAAAAGGAGATATGAATGAGAGTTCAAAATTATCAAATTCCGAAATCCAGTTTTTTATCTGTGGAAAAAGATATGTCAATTATCACAGACTGGATGTTAAAAAATAAGCGTTTAAAAAAATTGCTACATTATACTGTTCCAAACGCAATGGAATTAGAGCCTTTAAGTCAAAAGGACAGTGTGGCGTTAATTAATAAAAACATTAAAATGGTGCCTAAATTATATATTGATGAGAAAGTATTAAATTAT
>JAGCLR010000393.1 GCA_017646885.1 Methanobrevibacter sp.
CCTTCGGCACTATTTTGAATCTCAGAAATTCAGAATCTCAAAACCTCAGAAGGACTTTGAACTCTAAACTCTGAACTCTGAACCTTTTTAGTAATGAAGTGATGTGAAAAACTCCTCTAGTCCCTCTGTACCTCTGCGTCTCTAATTCCTCTAAACCCCAAATTCCTGAACTCCTGAATTCCTAAAAAATTCTGAGATTCTAAAATTCTAGAATTCTAAAGTTCTTCATTTAACCCATTTCCCGCTCTCCACTTCCTTCATTCCTAATTCCTCATTCCTCATTCCTAATTTCCAAACATACGTTCCATTTGTCCATTTTGAAGCATCCACGCTTGTTACATCATCGGTTATTTCCTGTTGATGAACGATTCTTCCCTGCATATCATAGACTGTAAGATTACAATCTCTTAATGTGGTTCTTATGTTCATCACGTCTCCTCCCGGATTAGGATAAGCGACAGCAAGATGCAGACCATTAGCGTGTGCTTCTTCTATGTTTTCTGTATCAAATGCTGATGTGGGAAATTTGACAATACAAGGATAATTGGTATCGTTGTTTACAACATATCCTGTCACAATAATGTCATCAGATTCTGTACAATAAATATGATCAAAATGATGCATATACTCTTTCTCAATTTCATAATACCATTCATTTATTTTCTTAAGATTTTCGTCAAATTTTACTATGTATAATTTGCATTCATAATTAGGATTATTCGTAAAATAATCAAAATCATAAATTCCCATTCCATAAATATCACCGTTTTTTGAATAGGCCAAGTAATTACCCAGTCCTGTGGTATTACATATATTATCTGGAGTATCTGTACATCTCATCATTTTAACCTTCATATTTGTCTTATCAAGCATAAATACGGCAAGTTCATACATCATCTCTGGGTGAGCGACATCTGCCATGCAGTATATTTTTCCATTATTAGGATTTTGACTATATGCTTGCTGACCCGAAAATTCCCAGTAATTCATTGCACTTTCTTTTTCATAATATAGTGTATCTATAAGATTGAATTCATTGTCAAGAACATATTGGCAATTCCACGGGGACTTGTCTATTTGTAACATCACATTATAATTGGTGGTATCTTCATTAAATGTATAGCATACCAAACTCATGTGATCATAATTCAATTCAGCACAATCCAACCATTTTTCCAATATTACATTACAAGAGGCGTCTAATTTTAAGAAAAGGATTTTTCCGTATGGAGGTCTTACATTGGAAATCCCATCGCTGGAATATGTGTAAGATATGGTTCTATTGCCTTCATTGTCAATCAATGGACTAAAACTTCCCAATTTAGTAGTCGTCATCGGTTTTTCAAAATCAGCTGACCATATTTGTCTAAACTCCGTCAATGTAAAGTCTGGCAAAAGATATGAATGCAACATCATGGCACAATTGCGATGAATACCAATACAGTGCATTAAAACATTTACTGTGTCATTCTGTATATCATAAACAATGTCATTTAATCTATAACTATCATCAATATCAACTTTAATCTCATTTAAAATAACACCGTCCGAATTAATTTCAAATATAGTCGCATCGTCTTGGGATTTAAAATAATTCGAATAGTCATACATAGATGTTATGTAGTTGCCATCTTTTGTCTCTATCAAATGCGTAATTCCCAATACGTCATTATTATAGGTGCTGTCAGGGAAAAGATACCAGCCTGCATCTATGTCGTCTTGTGATTTCAAAACAGATGCAATCAACATAATTGAAATAAATAGTAAAGTCTTTTTCATAAGTCGTGATTATTTTATAGAACAAAAATACGTTTTCCATAAATACAACTTTGAAAAATTATGTTACATTTTGTGGTAAAATATTTTTTTATAATTGATTGATAACAACTTAGCTTTAATATACCTCTATTGATTATACTTTTTAATTGATGAAATTTTCTATTATATAGATTAAAATGTCATCATTGTTTTCCAATTCAAACATATTTCTGATTTTGCTGAGTCTATACCAAATAGTTTTACGGTTTTTGTTTATTAAATATTGCAATTTGTTTTCATCTGTGTTGAGCAGAATCAGGCATATATAATATAAATCTTCTTTGTTTATTTTCGGATATTTCTCTTTCAGTCTCGTTGTGATATTATTGAGATGCTTGTCGGCTGCTTGTATTAGCAATGCAAAATCTTCGTTGGTTAGGGCAGAGAAGTCGGTGGCTTTTCTGTTGACGATTTTACGGCATATATCAGATTTATAATAAGATTCGATATTAGGAATATTAGGAGAATTTTCAATTCTCTCTATTTTTTGCTTCATCTCATCAAGTTCTATTTCCTTAGACTTAATGATATCTTCTTTTTTGCGTAGTTCTACATTCATCTTCTTTATCCTGCCATCCACTATTGAATGTTTGAACTCTATGTCTGCTATGATGTTATTATAGTGTTCTGACTGTTTGTTGAGTTTTATACTGTTTCTTCTGAAAATGAAATACAAAACCGACATTGATATTACAATTGCTATCAATATCAATGATGTTTTCTTTTTTGTCTTTTTCAGTTCGCGCAATTCATTGATTTTAGCATCCCGTTTCTCTGCATAAATTTCGTATATCTTGGTTAGATCGTCTTTATTGTCATCTCTTTTTATTTTTGATTCAATAGATGCTCCATAATATTTACGACAGAAATTCACGCTGTCTTGATTGTTTTCATATTCATATATTTTTTCCAGTAACAGCATTATCGAACCTATTATATCATATCTTGTCTCATATTCAAGCACTTTTAACAAATATGGTTTTGACTGAAGCATGTAAGGCGAATGAAACATCTGTATTCCTAATGTCATGGAGTCTCTTTTGGCTTCCAATCCACGTCTGCATTTGAATGCAATCATATTACGACACACCTGAAAACACGAATCAAATTTTCCTTGATTATAATATACTGTAGATAATAAATGTTGAGCCATAATATACCTCCCGATGTCGTTAATGGTATCAAGATAAGGTTCGGCCATTTTAAGATAAAGCATTACAGAATCAGCTTCTGTTTCAGACGTGAATGAGCTAGCCATTGCTAAGCACACTGAAGGAAAAATAATACTATCTATCTCATTGGCGATTTTTTGATAATGAAGAGCTCTTTTTGCTGATAGAGCGCCAAAATGGTTGTCATATACGGATATAAAAATGTGGTTGATATTATTGTACACCTTAGAAGCCAAATGCTTTTCTTCTTCTGTCATATCTTCAGGCAATGTTTCTATCAAACTAAGGGCATCAATGAACTTATATAAAGATTGTTTTAAACTGTCGCTTTTATATAAGTCAACAGCCTCACTATTATAAGATTGAGCTTTCTCTAATCTTTCCATTAAATCTTGATTTGCATTCTTCTGGCATGAAATAGAAAACAACATAAAGAAAGAGATAATTGATATTATGCAGAAGAGTCTTTTCATAAACAAGAGTATTTGTTTACAAAGATATTAAAAAAGACTACAAGACCACAAGACTACAAGTTATTTTAGTAATGGAGTTGTTTTTTTGAGCTAAGGCTGTTGAACCTTTTTTTAAATCTCAGAAATTCGGAATGATATAGATTCAAAATTAACATTTTTTAACTTTTTTATATGAAAATGAAATATTAATTTTGCTGAATCAAAAACCAATGGAAATAAAATATGAAACAGAATACATAATTCCGTTTTCGATAAAATATTTCTGTATTTAAGAGTATTGATGTAAAGTTTGATTCTGATAAATTATCAGATATAATTGATGATTTTTAATAGTGCAGATTGATATTATGGAGGATGATAAAAATAAAAAAGTCACTCGTCTGAACTCTATAAGAGGAACTCAAAGGTTCACTAAGCCTTCTCAAACGAATGACATTGCAAATGTACAAATAAATACTGAAATAGCAATACCAAAATTAAGAAAACTTGCTCAAGATTATTATGGAGTTACTGACCCGTATGGTTTTTTAACAGGCACCGACTACCCTGAATTCCTAAAAAAAAGAGCGCCACTTCATAACAGCAGCGCCCAATCTTGTAGTCTTGTAGTCTTGTTGACTTGTGGTCTTTTACTCAGCATAAATCTTTTCAACCAGGTCGGCGTAGTTTTGCATAATCTTGCTACGACGTGGTTTCAGACTTGCTGTCATCTCACCTGATTCGATAGTCCATTCTTTAGCGATGAGTTCGAACTTCTTCACTTGTTCGTAGTCGCCTAAGTCAGCGTTATATTTCTCTATCTCTTTTCTAAAACGCATGATGACGTCTTTGTTCTTTATCATCTCTTCATCAGTAGTGTAAGGTATGTTCTTGATTTTGCACCATGACCTGAGATGTTCGAAGTTAGGATAGATGAGAGCTGCTGCGAACTTCTGTCCTTCGCCTATGACTAAGAGTTCGCCAATGAATGGTGACTCTTTAATCTTGTTTTCGATGAGTACAGGACTGATGTATTTACCCATTGAAGTCTTGAAGATTTCTTTGATACGACCTGTGATTTTGAGGAGGCCGTCTTCGTCGAAGCAGCCTTTGTCGCCTGTGTGGAAGTATCCGTTTTCGTCTATGACTTCTTTGGTTCTTTCTTCGTCTTTGTAATAACCGAGCATTACGTTAGGTCCTTTCACGAG
>JAGCLR010000394.1 GCA_017646885.1 Methanobrevibacter sp.
AAGAGCATTGATTGAAAGAGCACGTATTGAATCTCAAATTAACAGAATAACCTATAATGAACCAATTCTTGTTGGAGGTTTAGCTAAAAAAATCTGTGACATGAAACAAATGTACACTCAAAATGGTGGTGTAAGACCTTTCGGTTCAGCACTTATCATCGGTGGAGTGAATGGTGAAGAAGTTAAATTATTCGAAACAGACCCAAGTGGAGCTTTAATTGAATACAAGGCAACTGCTATAGGATCTGGTGTACAAGCAGCTATGGATGTCTTTGAAGAAAGATATGAGGATGACATTAGCTTAGAAGATGCAATCAGCTTAGGTTTAGATGCACTTTACGAAGCTACTGAAGGAAGAACCACTGCTCAAAGCGTTGAAATAGCTGTCATTGAAGTGGATACTCAAAGCTACAGAAAATTAGCTGATGATGAAGTATCTGAGTATGTCGAAGCTCTTCTTGAGAGAAATGCTGAAGAAGAGGAAGAAGAATCTGAGGAAGAGGCTGAAGAAGTAGTCGAAGAAGAAGCAGATGAAACTGCAGAGGCTGAAGCTTCCGAAGAGACTTCTGAAGATGTAGTCGATGAAAATGTTACTGAAGAAAGCGATGGTGAAAAAGATTCTGAAGAGTAAGGCTTTAAGGGAAACTGCAAAGTTTGGCGTAAAGCTAGTTCTTACAGAAAAAGTCTTAACTAAACATAAACATTTAAGGATGATTGTTAAGTATATCTAATAAAGCTTAGAGGATTCCTATCCGATAAGTTTTCTTGATTTTCTTAACATTTCTTAAATTTTTATATTTTAATTTTTGAGTTCATTTTGAACTCATTTTCATTTTTACATTTTTATTAATGTATTTAAATTTTTCATACATTTTTTATTTTTTAAAATGTATAAAAGCAATATCAAATTAATTGGTTTTTGGTGAGTAAGCATGGTAAATGTAGATGATGCTATAATTGCAAGATTAGAATCTTTTGGAGAAAAATTTGAAATTTTAGTTGATCCTGATTTAGCTGCAGACTTTAGAAATCCAGATAATGAAAAAGAAATTGAAATTGAAGACATATTGGCTGTTGAAGAAATATTCAAGGATTCCAAAAAAGGAGATAAGGCTTCTGAAGAAGCTATGGAAAAGGTATTTGGAACAACTGATGTTTTGGAAGTGGCTAGTCAAATTCTTCTAAAAGGGCATGTTCAATTAACTGCTGAGCAAAGAAGACAGATGCAAGAGGACAAGAGAAAACAGGTTATTGCTAAAATAGCCAGAGAGGGAATAAACCCTCAAAACGGTCTTCCACACCCTGCAATGAGAATTGAAAATGCGATGAATGAGGCAAAGGTTAAAGTCGATGCATTTAAATCTGTTGATGAACAGGTTCAAATAGCTTTAAAAGCAATTAAAGTTTTAATCCCAATTAAATTTGAAAAAGTTAAAATGGCTGTTAGATTGCCAAGCACAGCTGCCGGTCAAGCTTATTCTGCAATTCGTCCATTTGGACAAATTGTAAATGAAGAATGGCAACAAGATGGTTCTTGGATCGGAATTGTGGAAATGCCTGGTGGTCTTCAAGATGATTTTAATCATAAAATGGCTTCTATCTCAGGAGGAGAAGCTGAAACTAAATTAATAAATTAACCATATGTTTAATCTGTGGCAATAAATGGCTATGGATTTTAATTTGATTAGATAATAAGAGACTAATTGGATTAACTTATAGGTGTTTTAATTTAGGTGTGTAGTTGAATTAATATACTCTTATGGGAAGTATATGTATGATATATGTGAATGAAAAAGATTTAGTTGTTCCTGGAGAATTATTAGCAGAGGATGATTATTATCCAGGAAGAGGAACCTTTGAAGATGATGGAAAAATTTGTTCCAAACTCTTAGGTTTAGTTTCTTTAAGGAATAAGAAAATTAGTGTAATTCCTTTGAAAAGCAAATATCTTCCTAAAAAAGGTGATGTGGTAATTGGTAAAATCGATGATGTCAGATTTTCAATGTGGGGAGTTGACATTAACTCACCATACTCTGGTATCTTACCTGCATCTGAAGTATTTGGAAGAGAGAAAAAGGAATTAAGTAGAGTATTTGATATTGGTGATGTTCTTTTCTTAAGAATCGTCGATGTTGATGAAGTCAAAAAAGTTAAATTAGGTTTAAAAGGCCGTGGAATGGGCAAATTCAAAGGTGGAGTTATCGTAGATATCGC
>JAGCLR010000051.1 GCA_017646885.1 Methanobrevibacter sp.
GATTACATCCATACAATCTTAAAAAGGTCGCAGGAGTTCCTACATAAGGCCCTTCCCCTTGAAATGATGTGAATATTTCACTGACTTTAATTTTAATCACCAAAAATGCGTTATTTATCTATGTTTAATTATTGAAACCTATCTATTCCATAGGTTCGTAAGTTACACCGGTTTCTGGAGTTTCATAGACTCCAACACTTGTCAAACATTCAATTTTAGGTTTTAATCCATCATAGAAGAACTTGCTCATCTCTTCCATTGTAGGGTCTTCGGAATCCATGAATTCATTTAGATTCAAATGGTCTACACCGATGAATTCATTGAATATCGCTTCAATGTCATAAGTGTCCATGATCATGTTTCTATAATCCAAATCCTTATATGGTGCTTTTAAGGTTAAAATGATTCTATATTGGTGTCCATGCCATTGAGTGCACTTTCCACCTTGATTCTTTAATTTGTGACAACCATAAATTCTATGTTCTGATACTAATGTTAACATAAATATAACCTCCATAACTTATAAAAATTTCCAATCAATTTGATTTAATTTATTTGATTTAATAATTTAATTAATCCATTCCCAATTCCTTTTTAGCCTCTTCAATAGCTTGTATTCTTGATTTGCAACTGAAGCATTCACCACATGGAGTTCCATCATTATTCACATAACAGCTCCATGTCTTTTCAATTGGCACTCCCAATTTCAAAGCAAGCTTTACAACATCCTTTTTGTCTGTATCAATGAATGGAGCGCAAACAGGAATGTATTCATAGTTATTGACCTTATTCAATTCATTGATCTTCTCCAAGAACTCTGGAGTGGTGTCTGGATAGTCTCCAACATCTGCCTTGATTGCACCGTAATAGACCTCTTCCTTATTGTTGCTTATTGCAAAGGCAGTTGCAAGTTCAAGCAATATTGTATTTCTGCTTGGAACAACAGTGCTTGCTGGCTCTTCAACATTATCATTATCCTTATCGGTTAAGCTGCTTGAAAGCAAATCAACTATATTCTGTATATCAAATACAAAATGAGGCACATCATTCATTTTACATATTTCTGCTGCCCTTTCAATCTCTATCGCTGCCTTTTGACCATAATTGAAACTGAGGGCAGTTACGTCATTGCCTTCCTCCAATAACTTATACAGTAAAGTGGAGGAGTCCAATCCTCCAGATAATATTAAAACTACTTCTTTTGACATTTAAATCTCCATGATAAAATTAATAGGCATATAATATTATATTTCTGTTTTACAATACATTTAAAATTAATTATTAAAATTATTAAGATAATAAAAATATTAGAATATTAAAAATATTAGAATAATAAGAAAAATAAGATAAAAATTAAGAATAATATTAAAAAAGAAAAAATAAGATTTGAATTTTAATTAAGAGTATTTCTAAATTAAAGGTTCAGGATGTCTTGAATTTCCTGTTTTCTTTTTAGGTCCTCCAATCTTATCCAATCTTAATTCAACAAATTCTTTTCCTTTTTCACTTGCTGCAAATATTGGAATGGAAGTTCCAACAGAACATAAAGCTCTTTCTGCACCAACCTCTCTAATAGGTTTGGAAGCACAGCCAGTAACTACATCATAGAGATCGAAGACAAGTTCAGCTTCTTCTGTTGATAATCCGGTTGAATGAACTCCAAAGAGATAAACATTTACATCATCGTATTCATTTTCCAATTCCCTGAGGATAACTCCATCTTCAGGATTACAAAGGGTAACTGCTATGTTTTTATATCCGTTTTCAATAGCTAATCTGAATCCTTCCACTTGATCTATAGAAGCATTTTCCTCATCAAGAACATGATTTGGAAGGAACTGTTCAATAAGTTCTGGTATTGGGCTGGTTTCAACAAGTCCTGAAACCCTTCCACCTACTCCTTGAGCCAATTCACTTTCAGTGACAAGCACAGTTCCACAGCCTTCACAGACCATCACTACACAGTCAATGATATTTTCATCAAGCAAAGTGGACAATATTTCTGAAATTCCAAATGATAGGAAGTCCTTAAGTCTTAAAACCCTGTCTTTGGTACACATTCCAAAATCATCTATTCTGAATTCGATGTTTTTCTTGATTTCCTCTGGTGTTAACTTTTCAATTCCTCTGTGCTTATGGAACAAAGGACAGTATTCAATCTTAGATTCCTCTACATCAACAACTTTTCCATCTTGAACAGTTACTCTGGCTTTTCCTAACGCTTCTATTACATGCTTATCCATAATAATCACTACAGTAAAATTTATTAACAATTGTGAATACTTAAACTTAATAATATTTTATTTTTCATATATAAAAATATTTTTAAATTTAAAATGGAAAAATAGACATTAAAAAAAA
>JAGCLR010000395.1 GCA_017646885.1 Methanobrevibacter sp.
GCCATAATTCCTTATCCAATCCAGCTTTTTCCACTTCTTCCCTAACGATAGCATCTGCAGCTCTGCAAACAGCTAAATTGTCTCTTGTTAAAGCTCCAACAACTCTTACACCAAGTCCTGGACCTGGGAAAGGTTGTCTTTGTACGATGCTGTCAGGAAGGCCTAATTCAGTACCGACTTCTCTTACTTCATCTTTGTATAAGTCTCTTACAGGTTCAACTACTTTTAAAACCATACCGCTTGGCAATGCCATGTTGTGGTGAGTCTTGATTTCTCCTTCAGTTTCAATCCAATCAGGAGCAATGGTACCTTGAACCAAGTATTTAGCGTCAACTGCTTGTGCTTCTCTTTCGAATACTTCAATGAATACTCTTCCGATGATTTTCCTTTTCTCTTCAGGATCATCCACACCTTCAAGTTCAGATAAAAATTCATCAGATGCATCAACATACTTGAAGTTTAATCTTTCTTCGAAGACACTGCAAACCTGTTCTGCTTCTCCTTCTCTAAGCAATCCATGGTTAACGAATATTGCAGTTAAATTGTCACCAATAGCTTCTTGGGTAAGAACTGAACAGACAGAACTGTCAACTCCACCGGATAATGCTATAATGGTTTTTTCATCACCGATTTCATCTTTGATTTTAACTATAGCATCTTCAATAAATTCTTTTGGGCTTAACATAAAAATACCTTTAGAATAATTTAAATGTTTTGAAATTTCTATATTCCTTAAGAAATTTTTTTGAAAAATTTAGATATCTATTCGAAATCTTCGATAAATTCCATAATGATAGCTTCTAAACCTTCGTCTTTGCCATCCATTACAGCATCCATCATGTCTTCGTATTTGACATATTTTTCAATTTTAATAGCTTTTTCACCAACACCAGTGATTCTGAAATCTTGTTCACCATCACCAATAGGAATGCTGATGTTTTTGAATTTTAAGTTAGCTTTATTGTCAAGTGCTTTCTTTTTGAAGTCATCTACATTATCAAACATTTTATCAACCCTTATTATTAAATGAAAAATAAATATAATTTAGTTTTTTTTAATTTACTCATTTTTATAATTCTGACAAATCTCATAAAAATTCCTAAAGATAAATTCCCCTTTAGGAGTGTGATGAACCTCTGGATGGAATTGAATTCCATAGATTTCCTTTTCCTTGTGTTTCATAGCTTCTATATCACAAAGGGAAGAACTTGCAATTATGTCAAATTCCTCTGGAAGAGTGTGGACTTCATCTTTATGAGAGCTCCAAACATCAAGAGGAGATTCAAGGCCTTTAAAGAGAGTGGAATCATCTAAAAGGTTTATCTTTACTTGAGCATAACTTTCAGTATCTGAAGTGGAAACTTCACCACCAAAGGTTTTAGCTATTAACTGATGACCTAAACAAATGCCTAAAATAGGAATATCAAAATGCTTGATATACTCTGCAGCATTTCCTACACCATCAATGGAAGGACCTCCACCTAAGATCAAACCAACAGGATCCTTTGCTTCAATCTCCTCAATAGAGAGTTCATTGCTAACCAATTGAGAAGGAATCTTAAGGTATTGTAGGCTTCTTTGAATCCTATGGTTGTACTGTCCCTTGTTATTAATAACTAAAATTGTCATAAAATCTCTCAAAATCATTTTTACGAATAAATACTTAGTATAATATTACATTAAAAGCTAAAAATCAATGCCTTATATTATATAATACTATATTAATTTAATATATATTTAATATGATATATAAATTTTTTAGTTTTATAAATAAAAATTTTAAATATTTATATAAATAGTTAATAAAAAATTGAATAAAATTTAAATAAAAAAATTCCTTAAAAATAGTTAAAAAACAGTTAATAAATTTTAAATACTATTAAAAGATAAATAAAAACTATGAAAATCGATGAATTAATTACTTATTTAATAATTATAATTGTGGTAGCAGTTTTAATTAAATTATTTGCATGGCTATTACCTATATTCGTTGTATTGGCTATAGCTTATGTTTTATATATTTTTATTAAGGAAGGAGAATTTGAATTTTAGCTAATCTTTAGCTATTGTTTTCAATTTTCTATTTCTATTTTATTTTTTATTTAATGAATTTTAGACTTATTATAATTATTTAAACTCCTGTAAGGAGGTATTAAATGAATAAAAAGATGTTTCGATATTTTTATGTCTTATTGATTTTATTTATTGCAATAAACATAAGCTTCATATCTGCAAGTGAAATAGATCAAGGCAATGATGCTGTTTCAACTCAGATATCAAGTGATGAAATTGGAGTAGATGAAGTTCTTCAAGATGGAGAGGGATGTTCAACAGACACAAATCCCGTGGAAACAGACACTCCAGGATGCTCTACAGATACAAATAACCCAATAAATGAAAATGATGGAAATGGTGATGATACTGGAAATGATGAAACTCCAGAAGAAATTACTTTGGAAAAAACATCATTAAGCTCTGTAGATTATGCAATAAAAAACAAATATTTAAATGTTTATTTGAAAGACAGCTCTAAAAATGCCATTGCAAATCAGAAAGTAACTCTTACAATAAACGGAAAGACCCTTTCTGCAACAACAAACAGCAATGGAATAGCTAAATTCAATATAACAAATGCAGCTAAAACCTATAAGGTTACCTTGAATTTTGAAGGGGATGACAAATACGAATCAACTTCAAAAACATTGAATTTAAGAGTTATTGCAAAGCCAATCTACACTAAAATGACAATTGCACAGTATGGAATCTTTAAAGGCAATTGCTTAAATGTTTACTTGAAAACAGAAGCAGGCAAGGCAATAGCTAATCAAACCCTTAAGATAACTATCAATGGGAAAACCTATACAAGAATTACCAAAAAGAACGGTTTAGCTAAATTGAAAATTAGCTTAAAATCAAATATTTATAGCGTTACCATAAAGTATGCTGGAAAAGGAAATTACATACCTGTAAGCAAAAGCACTAAAGTCAATGTGCTTACAAGCAAGCTTATAGGAAAAACCAGCTATGGAAAGGTATACTTCATTGGAGCTATTGGAAACCGCAGTTCTAAATACAAAATAGCTTATGTTGTAGGATTGCATTCAATGGAACATCAAATTCATGATTCACTTTATAAAATCATAAAAAATAAAGTGAGTATGAAGTATAAGTATTATGTTTATAGAATCGTCTTGACAAACAAGAAAGGATCATATTCCACTTTAAGAATGAGAGGCCAAAAGCTTGCGAAAAACTATATAGTTCCACATGCCAAAAAGCAAAACTTTGATTTGGTTGCTGACATTCATTCAACTTCTGGAATAACATACAAGCAAACATACTTTATACACGTTCCAAAAAATCAACATGCTCCTTCAATGAAATTAGCTAAAAAGACTATAAAATTAGTTAAATCAATTGAGAACAACTCTAAGATCTTATATTGGTCTCCTCCAACTCAAACAAGTCCCCCTTATATTCACTTACCATTAATTAAGGCAGGAACTCCTACATTTGTATTTGAGACTTGGAGCTATGAGAAAAAATCTCAAACTGATAAAAGAGCTAAAATCTTAATACAAGCAATTGATAAGGTATTTGATTAATATCAAATATCTTCTTTATTTTTTGGTCAATTTTAATAATTCGCAATTATACGAATGAAAAAAACTATTAAAAAAATATAAAAATAAAAAAAGAATTTTTAGAGATTCAAATAATCATAAGCAGAGATAGCAGCTACTGCTCCTTCACCGCAAGCTACAATCCACTGTTTAACTCCACCAGTAATGTCTCCAGCAGAGTATACTCCATCAACATTGGTAGCCTGTTTCTTATCTGTAATGATATATCCCCCCTCATCAAGAGCAACTCCCAATTCCTTAGCCAATTCATTGGAAGGATCATCACCAATAGCAACGAATACAGCATCTGTTTTATAATCCTCTTCTTTTCCATCCCTTAAAAGAGTAACTGAAGTTACAGCCATTTCTCCTTTAATCTCTTGAATGGTAGAATTCCAAAGGACTTCTATATCATTTTCCTCTAA
>JAGCLR010000052.1 GCA_017646885.1 Methanobrevibacter sp.
GCAGTTACAAAGAATTTTACATCATTGAATTTGCCTTCATTTTGTTTAATGTATGAAATCATAGGATTTGCAGCTTTTCCAGCCCATACAGGAACTCCTAAATAGACCAAATCATAGTTTGACACGTCAAATTCTAAAGGTTCCAAGTCAATGATCTTTTCAGATATTGCATCCTTTCCACCACGTGCAAAACCAATTTTACCATCATATTTTACTTTAGAAACGATTTCTTCTATATCTGCACCAGTTTCTGCTGCAATAGCTTCTGCCAATTTTTTTGTAACTTCTGTTCTTGAATAATAAGCAACTAAAATACTCATAATTTCACCATAATTGTCTTTTTATTTAAATTTCTAATACTAATATAAAAGTCATCTAATAAAAGTGTTTAGTTTCCTAAGTTAATGAATAATTAGAATAATTTATAAATTTCAAATATAGAAATAAAAATAAGAACTAAAAATAAGACCAAAAAATTGATTTTATAAAATTATTAGGAGAATAAAAAATGTTATTTATTTACTACCCTAGATGCAGCACATGCCAAAAGGCTAAAAAATGGTTAGATGAAAATGGATTCGAATATGATGAGCAACATATTGTTGAGGACAATCCAGATTATGACCAATTGAAGGCATTATATGAGAAAAGTGGACTTCCTCTAAAAAGGTTCTTCAACACTAGTGGTAAAATTTACAGAGAGATGCAATTAAAAGACAAGTTGCCTGAAATGAGTGAAGAAGAACAATTGAAGATTCTATCTAGTGAAGGCATGCTTGTAAAACGCCCAATAATTGAGACTGAAACTATATGTCTTACTGGATTTAGACAAAAAGAGTGGGAAGAGAAATTGAAATAAATAAAATTTCTCTACTTTTTCTATTTTTAATTTTTTCAAAAAATCAAATTACTATTTTTTATTCAATATTATTTTTAACTTTAAATTTTTCAATTCCTATTTTTAATGCATTCAATCCTTCAATCAACAGATCTTTAGGACATGCAATGTTCATTCTTAGGAAATTGTCTCCATTCTGTCCAAATTGAACTCCTGGAGATAGGAATAATCCGACTTCCTCCCTTAGGAATTCTGAGAAAGCATTGGAATCTGTATTGTAATCAGTGTTCAATTTGCTTATGTCCAGCCATAAAAGATAAGTTGCATTTGAAGGAACCAATCTTATTTCAGGAATTTCATCATTCAAGAAATCATCCACAATCATTTTATTTTCAAATAGAACTTCTCTCAATTCATTTAGCCAATCTTCACTTTTATAAGCTGCAATTGTAGCGTCTATTGCAAATATATTCGGATGGGCAAAACAGTCAATAGCTAACTGCTTTTTCAATATTTCATAAAATTCCTTGTTTCTTGTAAATACTGCAGAACTTTGAAGCCCTGCAATGTTAAAGGTTTTGCTTGGGGAAATGCAGGTTATGGAATTTTTAGACAATTCATCATCTAAAGAAGCAAAGGGGAGATATTTCAAATTAGGGTCTGTCAAATCACAATGAATCTCATCAGAAACAACAATCACATCATATTCATTTGCAAGAACAGCTATTTTTTCAAGGCTTTCCTTATCCCATATCTTTCCTATTGGATTGTGAGGATTGCATAAAAGCATTAGCTTTGTTTTTGGGTCCTTGAATTTTTCTTCCAAATCATCAAAATCAATTTTGTATGCAGTTTCTACATCAGAAGATTCAGGATTGTAAATCAATTCGTTTTCAACTACATTCCTATCATTGTCTTCTATAACATAAAAGAAGACATGATAAACAGGAGTTTGGATTAAGACATTATCCCCTACATCTGTAAAAGCTCGGATAATGCTTGTAATTGAAGGCATGACACCATTAGCAAATAGCAATTCCTCTTTTTTCATTGAAAGACCATATTTTTTCCACCAATTGACATATGAGTCAAAAACAGCATCATTGACAAATGAATAGGCATAGACTCCATGCTTTGCTTTTCTATTTACTGATTCATAAATTAGTGGAGCTGCATAGAAGTCCATATCTGCAACCCACATTGGATACTCATCATCAAAGAGATCCCATTTTAGTGAATTGGTGTTTTTTCTATCAATTACTGAATCAAAATTGTATTTCATAATGCATCATCCGTTTAAAGAATAAAAGTAATTAGTTGACTTGGAACTTTAACTAATAAGTTTCATAATGGATTCTGGACTCATCAAATTTATCCATGAATTTATTTTCCCAACCTTCTGCAGGATATCCAAGAGTGATTATGCAAAATGGCTTTAGGTTCTCATCTTTTGGAAGCCCTACAATCTCACCTATTGCATTCATTCTTTCCTCTTCAGGTGCTACACCGTTCCAAAGACCACCTAAACCAAGGTTTACTGCTTCAAGAAGCATATTCTCTGCTGCTGCACTCATATCCTGTTGCCATACCAATTTATAAAATGACCTTTCAATGTTTGCAATCAAAAGAATAGCTACTGGAGCATTTGTTACACGAGGTTTGATCTCTCCGATTTTAGCAAGGGTTTCCTTGTTTTTAATTATCAAGAATTCCCAAGGTTCAGCACCTAATCTGCTTCCAGGAGCTTGCATACCTGCTTTTAAAATCTTTTCAATTTTCTCATCTTCAACTTCCTTTGCATCATATTCCCTTATGCTGCGTCTTGTATTGATAATCTCTTCAAAATCTGCCATTTTATCACTGAAAATAAATTTGTAAATTCTAATAGAATATAATTAGATAATTATTTAAATATTTAATTGAAAAAAAGAGAAAACGTCGAATAAAGATATTAAAAAAATATAAAAAAAGAAAAAAGAATGAAGAATAATTATTCTTCATTAGTATTCAACTGGATTCAAGTATCCGGAAATTCCGTATACTATTAATGCAATACCTAATATTATGGTAATTAATACAGGATTATTAGCAGCAAATACAGCTATGAATAAAGAAACTATTCCCAATACCAAAGTGATAAAGGAAACTGTTCTGCTAGAACCTACTCCATTAAGCAATCCTATAATAGCAACTATGATTAACATGAATGCTATGATATAGAATTGTAATCCAACTAAGAAAGAGACAGCATTGGTTCCAAATATAAATGCTAATCCTAAAATAATCATCACAACACCAAATATTGCTGCAACAGATGAAAAAGCACCGGAAATTTCTTTTGAGATTATTCCAGCATAAGCTAAAAATAAACCGAATATCAATACGCTAGCGCCGATAAGGATAGAAATTAAATTAGCGCTGAATATTGGGAAAATAATAAATATTAAACCAATAATTATTGCAATAATTGATAAAATCTTATTTGATTCCATAGTTACACCTCATTAAATTTTAATTGTTATAATCTATTTATAATTATGTATATAAATTTTTCAGTTATGTTTGAAGCTTTTATTCTTTTGCTTCAATGACTGTTTTTCCTCCCATATAAGGCACCAAGACCTCAGGGATTTTTACACTGCCATCTGCTTGCTGATAGTTTTCCAAAATGCAGCACATTGTTCTTTCAGTAGCAATTGCAGTACTGTTTAAAGTGTGTAATATTTGAGCATCTCCAGAACCTGCTCTTCCAATTCTTGTCTTGGTTTTTCTTGCTTGATAATCACCGCAATTGGTACAGGATACCAATTCCCTATAGGTTTTGGAACCTGGGAACCATGCTTCCAAATCGTATTTAATAGCTGCATTATCATTCAATGCAGAGGACACAATAGCTACAATTTGGTATGGGAGACCTAATTTTTTGTAGATGTCTTCAGTGACTTCCATCAATCTATTGTGTTCATTCTTACTTTCCTCAGGACTTGAGAAAATGAACTGTTCGATCTTTTCAAACTGATGGACTCTGAAAATACCTAAAGTGTCTTTACCATGGGATCCTGCTTCTTTTCTAAAGCAAGTGGAAAGAGCGCAATATCTTAAAGGCAAATCATCAGGACTGATGATCTCATTCCTATGCAATGCTGCTAAAGTTTGCTCAGCAGTAGCAATCAAGTACAAGTCCTCATTTTCAACCTTGTATAAAGTCTCTTCAAACTCGCCAAGTTCAGAAGTTTCAGCAGCCACTTCCCCTTTTACAAAGAAAGGAGTCTGAAGTGGAGTGTATCCTTTAGCTTCCAATTCGTTTAATGCAAATTGAATCAAAGCAAGATTAAGATGCAAAATATCCTTTTTCAAGTAGTAGAATCTTGCACCAGCAATGCTTGCTGCAGTTTCAATGTCTGCACCATCAATCTTTTCAATTAAGTCAACATGATTTAAAGCTTCAAAATCAAAATCAGGTAATTCTCCAACTTTCCTTACAATCACATTGTCATCTTCAGTATCTGAAATAGGAACATCTTCATCAATGACATTTCCTACCTTATATCTGTAATCATCCCTAAGCTCAAGGTATTCTGCATTTTTAGCGCTTAAATCCTTAATTTCTTGAGCAACTTCCTTGGATTTTGCAATGACCTCTTCAATATTGCCGTCTTTTTTAGCTTGTTTGAATGATTTGGATAATTTGTTTTTTTCTGCTCTTAAAGAGTTTAATCTTCTTTCACCTTCTCTCCATAAGGTGTCATATTCAATAACTTTCTCTGCATTTTCTGTGCTTCTGAATCTTTTCTTCTCAGAGTCAAATATCAATTCAGGATTTTCTCTGAATAACTTTATGTCTAACAATTTTTATTCTCCTTTAAAATGAATAATGAATTAGTAAATGTAATTTCAGTAATCTATAAAAAATCTATAAAATTTTTATTATTAAATAATATATTTTTCTTATTTAATAATTATTTGGATTA
>JAGCLR010000396.1 GCA_017646885.1 Methanobrevibacter sp.
AGGGATCTTGGTATTGGATGGCCTTCAGGAGTTGAGAAAGCAAGTCCGTGGGCCTGTCCCTTTTCATGATAAGGGTCTTGGCCTAAGATAACTACCTTTACATTGTCTATTGGGCATAATTTGAATGCATTGAAGATTTCTTCTTTTGGAGGATAGATTGTTTTAGTTCTGTATTCCTCTTCCACAAAATCTTTTATTTTCAAGAAATATTCCTTTTCAAATTCCTCTTCTAAAACATTATCCCAATCGTTTCCAATCATAAAATCACTTTTTATAAGTTTTCTTAACTTTTGAAAATTATAATCTCTTATTTCTTCCCTGTTACCTTATCCAAATACGGAATTCTATCTAAAATTGATAGAATGATTATACTAATGACAGTTGTTAAAATCACTAAAACAGGTATCCAAATCAATGAACTGCCTTGTGTAAAGTTAATGATCTTTATTAAATTGATTTTTATGCAGTATAGAATCAAGTAATGAGCAAGATAGATTCCATAACTGTAATTGCTTATTAAAGTGAATGCCTTTCCTAAGCTATTGTTTTCCATATCTATGAATTTATCTGTCTTTGACAGATACTTAAAGAGTAAGAATGCATTTGCAGACATGAAGAGTATCAATAAATTGAAATAGCTTAAGCGCACAAACTGATGAACCATATGTGACCTTGGAACTACAAAGCAAAATATGTACCAAAGGTATGAGCCGATAAATAGCAATGCTGTAATTATGATTAGGTATTTCCTATCAATTCTCCTTTCCAAAAAGTCACATTTTGCCAAGAAGTATCCTATGATTATGTATGCTAAAAATGAAATGTAATAGGTTAATCTTGGACTATAAGGATTGAATAGATGGTAATGGCTCAATCCGATGTAGATTACAGACAGCATTGCAAGAATTGTTATGAATTTCCTATTGAAATTCTCTATATTAAAAGGTTGCATTTGGATTATTTTATTTATTATGAATATGCCAATGTAAGCTATTATAATCATCCAAACGAACCAGAAATGAACTCCTAATGTTCCTGCAGTTCCAAATAGGATCTTGATTGCATTGTCTAAATTAAATCCATGATTTAGGAATAGGCTTGTAAATATTATGTAAATCAATACCCAAAAGAGGAAAGGAATGAATAGTCTTGATAATCTCTTCTTAAAGAATTTCACTAATGTGTCTTTTTTGCCTATCAATAGCGCTCCACTAAGCATTACAAAGATAGGGATTGAGAAATCTCTAAAGCAGTCAAAGAATACTGAAATGTAAAGATTTGGGTTGTTTATGTCTCTTGATACAAATGATACGGAGACATGGCAAAATACGATTCCTATAATCGCCAATGCCCTTAGAACGTCATAGTAGAATATTCTTTTGGGTTTAGCCATATTCTCTGATTCTTTGGTGGGATTAGTTTCATTCATAAGATTACCATTAATTTTTCATTAACAATATTTTATCTATTATTAGATAAATTTATTATGATATGCTTATTTCATCACCCTTTTAAAGAAAAAGAACATTATTTTTGCAAATATCTTTTTTATTGGGTTTAGCTTTACAG
>JAGCLR010000397.1 GCA_017646885.1 Methanobrevibacter sp.
CTGTAGTCTACGTGGTGGTGGATTCTTTCAAACTTGTAAATCATTGTCGCATATTGTGGATAAGTTTCAACAAGCAACTGTGATTTTGGAATAGTTCCACCAATGTCCTTGGAATAGAATACTTCTGTATTACCACCCTTAACGGCTTGCGTATGCATCTTGTCTGCCAACATACAGTTGAATTGAACAGTACACCAACCGTGACTCAATACATCCAAAGACTGAATTGTATCTTCATTATATCGTCCACGCTGCATAATATATGGGCAGTTCAAATTCCACAAACCATAAGAATAGATACGGGTGTTAATGATTACAGGTGGGATATGTTCTCCGCCGATAGCGAAGCATTCATAATTCAAACCTGCCAAACCAATGTTCGTGAAACGGTCAACGTATCGTTCGCAACTTCTAAAGATTTCAGGACTATGAGAAATGACTCGGCGACCTCTCCAGTATCTTGTGAATTGGTCTGTGTTGTCATCCAAAATCCAACACCAGTTCTGCTTCAAAGTATTTTTAGCATAATCAGCTGCCCAGTTTCTTGCTGCTCCTGGACCTGTTACTGGCTTACCATTTCTAGGGTCAATCTTACTTCCTAAATCAGGGTTAATTACATCGTATTTGTCCTTATAACTCATATCCATTTGTAGAATTGTACAATAAGGACTTTCGTTTAATTTACATTTAACATAATTGTCATAGTCCCAGTCTTCTACAACAATGTAATGGTCTACTTGCATCTTTGTGAGCTGGTGAGAAATGTGGTTTTTAAATTCACCACTTCTTCCACGGGACACAACAAAGATAGGATACTTTGGCTGTTCACCGCCCAACCAACGAATACGATGCTTTGTGTGTTCTTGCCATTTCTGTATAGGGTACCAACAGTCTTCAGGACTGATACCAAAACTTTGTTCAAAAATTTCCATTAATTGTTCGAGAGAATAGTCCTTCTTTTTGAAATACATTTGAATTTTTGTGAAGGAATACTCCTTGAAATTGAAAATGAACTCTGGCATATCTCGCCAGGAATCCCAATAATTCCAAGACTTTGCGTTTCGTGCTTTTAGATGTTTGTATTTGTTCTTAAATTTGAAATCTGGAAATCTTGCTTCTTCAGTGAAATTTGTCATTCGGTAGTCTTCAATTCTTTCGTGACAAAGACCGATGTCATCAGATACCAAATTTCTTTTACGAGCATCAGCACAAATTCTCTTATATAATTTATCCAAATCTTCCTGACAACGGACTTGCGTACTGAACTTCCAATAACCAGTATCTGTAACTTCTAAATCAGTGTAATTCTTAACCATTACACCATCTTTGTTGAAAAATCGGTATTCTTCGTTCCCATATTTCAACATACTGATTTTGAAACCAAATTCTTCGCAAAAATCTTTCAAAGTATCTGGCTTGATTTTCATTGTTGCCATATCTTCTTTTGTGAAATATGGCTTACATTTCAACAATTCCAATAAGTCTTTTTTATTTGATTGCATATAAATTAATCCTCAAAATCTTTGGCAATTTTATCTATTCTTTTTTGATTATCTTTTGCTTTATATATAAGCGAACATCCTTCGCTGACTAATTCGCTAGTTAAACAATACAAATCATCAAATTTTGTTCTAAATAATTTTCCACCCTCATAATCTTTTCTAATTATTATGTTATCATAATTGAGTATCTTTACAGAAATTTTAACTGCATCTGGACACTGGTAATAACCAAATTCATTCCAGTCATCTTTCTTAAAATCAAATTTATTCGCAATCCAACCGATGTTATAAAATGTCATCAGTAGTTCACTCAAATTATATTTCTTATTCATACACCAAAATATAGCAATAAAATAAAAAACCAGGAAAATTTTTTATTTTCCTGGTACTGTTAAAATTTATTTGTTCAGATTAGTTTGTGCGATAGCAGTAATATCCGCAATCAAGTGAAATTTCATCACCATCATAACGAGCCAAAGAATTTGCAGGACCATCTGCGTCAACTATTGCTTCGGCAAGTTTATCAAGGTTAATCAAGTTGTTTTTCTTAACAATTTCAGTAAATTGTTTCTTACCAAAGTTGTCAATATACCACTGAACATCATCATTTTCATAATAATTTTCAAGGTATTTTTCAACTGCTTCGTCTTCATCTACATCGCCAAATTCTTTTTGGTATCTTTCAGGTTCACTTTCGTGAATGTCACTTACATAGTATTCAGCATCTTCTTTCTTGGCATCTTCAAACCAACTACTATCTACAAATTGCTCAATACCACCAATGTTTTCAAAACGAATTCCTTCAATACCTATATCGTCAAAGAGTTCCTTACTATCTTCCTGAGCGGCTGTTTCAGCATCGTCATAAGATTCATAACAATAGTATTCTTCATTACCGAATGTAACTTGAACTGCTAATTGACCTGGACCTTCGTTGTATTCAACTTCAGCATCGGAATAATCATTACCTGTATATTCGGCAAGTTCACGAACCATTGTTTTAATTTCGTCAGATTCGCCGTCTAATGGGTCATCTTCAGTTTCTTCAGCTACATCTTCGTCTTCGGCTTCTTTCAAGATACGATAGCCAAAGGATTCGCATACCTTCATAGCTTCAGCAAGGTCGGAACCTTCAATTTCTTCTATGAACATATCTTTAACGATAGGGAACAAATCTCTATCACTAACTTCTTCACCCAAATTTGCCTTTACATAAGCAAAACACTTCTGCAAGTTTGGTTCTCTGCCGTGTGTTTCACAAAATTCCTTATAGTCATTGACTAACAAGTTAATCTCTGACATGTAACCTTCGTTAATTTTCATAATAACTCCTATAAAATTTGTTTATAGTATTTATGAAAATTAGAAATCTGTGCTTATTTTCGCTAATCGTAATTTATTTAAGTGCCTTTTGTAGATTAAATCTATATCGTTACTGATAGCCTTTGCTACTTCAATAACTTTATCTACATCTGATTTATCGTATTTCTTCAGTTTCTTTCGTGATGTTTTGTGTTTTTTTATTAGTTTATCCAAATCACCACCGTGATGAATAAAATAATCTGCCGCAGGTGAACGCAAATATGGGCAAATTCCGAAACCTTTTTGTGGCAAATTCTTTTTATTTGCCGCTTTCTCTGGTGCAAAACCCCAAACTAAAATAACATTTGGTAGTATTTTAGAAGGGGCATTGTTTGAAAAATAATTTAGTGGCAATACTTCTTTTATGTAGTCTTTAATTACCTTTCGCATAGTTCTTGTAATACACTCCAAGTTCACAAATTTTATCCAAAGTATTAGTTAAGTTATTCAATCGTTCTTCAATCTTATCGTTCTTTTCTTTTAGGACTTTAACTGCCAATCTTTCTTCTTCCAAATTGTGCTTATGGATTTCCAAATCCTTATTCTTCGCATCAATTTCGTCTTTCTGTTTGGCTATAATTTCATTCAACTTTGTGATTTCGTCCAACCCGTGAGAAGTATTAACATTCTGTCTTAAAATGGTTTCGGACTGGTTCTTGATAAGTTCATTCTTTTCAGCCAATTCTTGTACTGTCTTTGCAGTTTGGATTTTGTATTCACAAATCGTTTCTGTATTTTCTTTGATTATATTTTCTTTCTTAACAAGTTCGCCTTGAAGAACGTCCATATCCTTCTTTAGAGCAGCCGTATCTTCAGCATACTTTGTTTTAAGATTTTCAAGTTCTTCTTTGGCTGTGCTATACCATTTAACAATTTCGTCAAGTGCTTCATCCACAAATTTTGCTTCGTAAGCATCTATTTGAACTGTTTTACCCGCAGGCCAAACTTTTCTAGTAACTTCAATTTTGTTTAATTCTTCGTATTTCATTAAATCACCTCACTAAAAATCATTGGTTATATTTATAATTTTGTTTAGCTGCTTTTGGATTTTAGTTTTGGTTTCTTCACGAAGTTGTTTAATTGCTTCTTCTTTCTGGTTAAATTCTGCCAGCGTTTTCAATAACTTTTTAACTTCGGGTTTCTTATAAAATTCTATAACTTCTTTATATGTGATTTCCATTTCAGTTAATTTGTTATCCAAATCTTCTAAACTATTAACTGGTTTCCAATCCCACTGAATGTCTTGGAAATCCTTAATTTCTTTAAGTTTAGGTGGCATACAGATGTCTGTGATAAAACCATCTGTTATTTTTAGAACTGCAAAATCAGTTGGAATGTTTACTACTTTCTTCGCATAAGCCAAATTCTTAAACTTAGAAAATTTCACATATTCATAATCGCCATAATTAGCCTGAAAATTGTACATATTTCCCTTATACTTCTTATCCAAAATTTGTATGAATTTCGTATAATAGCACTGTACATTATGTTTGGCAAGTATTTCGTCTACTTGCTTACATAAATCCCAATCAAATTTAATTACATTTATGCTCATTTGAAGTCCTCTTTTATTTTGTTTAGTCCCTGTTCTACTTTTTCCTGTTTAACTTCAAGAATTTTCTGCTGAACATATTTTTCAACTTCTTCTGCTTTAAAATAAGTTACGCTGTTCATATCTCTTGGAATAAAATAATACACAGCAGAGGTTTTTGACTGTAACCAGTCAATGAAGCCAATTCTATAACCATTTAAATATACTATATCACAAATTGTTTGTAAAGAATAACGGTCTAAAATTTCGTCCATTTCTTGCTTAGTCATTAAAATCTTCCTTTAATTGTTCAGTTCGTTTTTTCTCTTTAATTTGTTTGAACCATAAAGATTTTCTATCAAAAAATTCTCTTAAAGGTTTTTCTTTGTTAATTAGACTGTAACCCTCTATATTATCTGGGTCATCTTTATTAGGCACAAAATGGTAATCTTCACCATAAGGATTTGAAATATAATCAAAAAACCCAATGCGTTCACCCATAAAATAAACACCACTGGACATTGAAATCTTCAATGAATAATCTTCAAATACTTTAAACAGTTCCTTCATCGTCATCTGTAAAATCTCCATTCAGTTCTTCTATTTTCAAATCCTGTTTGTATTTCTTATATGCCAGTTCAAATTCCATAAATTTCAATCTGCAAAATTCGTAACAATCACCATTAGTTCCGAAAATCAAAGTATAAACTAAGCCATTTTTGTCAATACCAGTTAAATATGAATTTAAATCATAAGTTCCATTAGTACACCTGAAATCAAAAACATCTGGAACATTATGGTTTATAATTGGCATTGACAAAGTAATAGAATTTGTATACTGATTTTTTAACAAATTAAATTCTTCTGCCAATTTAATTATATCGTCATATTTAATCAAAGTCGCTCTCCATTCTCCAGAGTTTCTTCCTGAGTATTCTTCTCTTTAATTCTAACATTTTATCGTCTAAATACTCACGCAAACTTTCTTCTTTTGTTGTTGCTATTACACCCTTATCAGTATACAAAAATGCTTTCTGTCCTCGTGAAGAAAAATCACAGATACAATAATCACCTGACATGGCTTGATAAAATATATCTTTCTTTACTCTCAAACCATATCCTTCACATATTCGTAAAAATGATGTGAGTGTCATTCAAAGTCCTTCTTCATACTCACAATTCGTTTGTTCTCACCAAATTTTTTCTTGTAAAGAACAAACTGATTATAAGTTTCAATCAGATTCTTACAGTGTTTCTTTAGTTCTTTAAGACTCCAAATTTCTTCTTCTTCACACCACATAATTTTCAAATTATTACTGTGGCTGTTATATTCTAATTTCATACCAGTTCGGCAAAAGACATAACAATCGTCTGATGGGTCATATAAGAACAAAGGATAATCGTAACCTTCTTCGTCCTTAATTTTCGCACCAGGAAATGTTGCTACATAACAATCAGTTGCCTTATCCATTCTATAATGAAGGTTAAGTTCTGTTGCTAATTTTTTAAGGCTTTCTTTGTTAATTTCATCGTTCATCTGAAATCCCTCTTCAGTTGCTGTAGTTTTCTTCTTTCTTGATGTTTCTTTTTTAATTTACAACATTTTTCATACTGTTTATACAAATTCTTAATATGGTCTTCGTATTTGTCTTTATCAACCACAATCCAGCCATAACATCTTATTGTTTCACTTCCCGGATTGAAATCAACTTGTCTAGCAAATAATGTTCTGTGCAAACAAAGTTGTATATCTGTATCAGCGCAGGCAGTAACAAATCGTCCTAAAATATGACCGCCATCTATATTCGCCCACGTATATCGTTTTTCTTTCTTTGAAATCTTCTTTACCGTTACCGGACTTACAAACTGGTCATCCCAATGTAAATTATATTTCCTGATTACAGCATCTATTCTCATTTGAAATCCTCATTTAGTTTATTCAATTTACTTTCCATTTCTTGTTCTTTCAATAAAGTCAAAGTTTCATCCAATCGTGAATAACATTTTTTCTCATCACTACTTGCTAAAAATCTTTTTAATGGTAAGTCCAATATATCTATCAAGTTATCGCAGAGCTTATATACAACAACTCGTCCGTGATAACAACCACGAATTTTATTTGTGTAATTATCGTCTTCTACTCTTTCCAAGCCGAAATCACGAATTAACCTTTCAAGTAAATCATTCAAAATCTCTCTCCATTTTTATAAGCTTTCTTTCTAAATCTCTTTTCTTCAAAACTGGTATAATGTCATTTAACCAAGCTCTACATTGAGTTTCCTCACGGGTAGAATAAAAACTTCCGTCTTCGTCCAACACATCAATTAAACTAAGACTCAAAATATACATTACAACTCTACCGCGATAACAAGCAAGCGGAGAACCATCAATCGGGTCCTTTTTCACTTCCAACCCATATTCAGCAACAAGTTTATTAAATAGTTCTTTCATTTGAAATCACTCTCTAATGCTAGTTCCTTAAAATGTAATTTCCACTTTTTGATAATTGGAATATATGCTTCAACACATTTTTCAGCATACTTTAAATCTTGTGTTTCTTCGTATCTGGCGTCCCTAGTGTTATACACCACAACACAATTATACCCAGTACAAATAACACTGTAACCCAAGTATATTCCTACTATACCTGGGCCGCGCGGCTCTACTTTCAAACTAAATTTATTACTAAATTCGTGTACAACTTTTTCCCATTTAGACAAAATCTTCCTCCATTCTTCTCAATC
>JAGCLR010000398.1 GCA_017646885.1 Methanobrevibacter sp.
TTAATTAAAAAATTATTATGAGGAAAGAAAAATGGCTTATGAAATATCACTTATTTCAATTTTAGAGGTTATTCTAACACTTATAATCGCATTGTTTATAGGTGTTTTGATTCCTGGAATTGAAAGGAAATATGTTCAAGCAAGGATTCAGCAAAGAATCGGGCCTCCAGTTACAAGTCCTGGATTATGGGCATCAATTAAGTTCTTGTTCAAAGAGAATATAAAGCCTAATTCTCCAGCTCCTGGACTATATAAGGCAATGCCTATTCTTTGTTTCATTGTAGTATTGGCAGTATTTCTAGCATTGATGCCTCAAAACTACCAATTCATGGCATTTGCTAGCTTGATTGCTATTGTTGGATTTTTGAAAGTAGAAGAAATTGCTTATGTTTTAATGGGTTCCTTATCCAAATCAGTTATGAGCATTAACTTAAGGTTCCCAGACCATGCAAAAGGTGCTGCAAGGACAGATTTGATGGTCTCCTCTATTGAAGACATCAGTTCAAACAGGTCTCTCAGGATGATCATTTTCGGTTCATTCCCATTGTATTTGGCTTTATTCATACCTGCAGCATTATCCAAAAGCATTTACTTAGCAGATATTGTAGCTTATCAGCAAGCTAACGGACCGTTCTTGTTTACATTGGCAGGAATCATTGGAACTGTAGTGTTCTTTATAGGATACATGATTCTATTGAATGAATATCCGTTTTCATATATCAAGGCTAAATCAGATGTGATTGAAGGGCCTTATATGGAGCTTGCTTCCAAATACAGAACCTTTGTTTACTTAACCAGAGGATTCTTGATATTCACTTTAGGTTTAATGTACTGTGTACTGTTCTTAGGTGTTGCACCAGAACTGTTCTCACTTAAATTTATTGTATGTATCATTGTGACCCTATTGTTGCCAGTCATTATGGCAATTGTAAGTGCATTCTCTCCAATATTTACCAACAGACAGTTATATCCTACCATATTGGTAAGTTCTGCACTTGGAGTGTTAGCTATAGTCATTGCATTGTTTTAGCGGAATATGATATGAATTTGCATTGTTTTAGATTTTAAACGTGGTGATTTTATATGAAATTTGTAATTAGACCTTACCATATGATGAGTCTTGGAGGTTATATTGTAGAGTATGATTTCCCTTACAGGGATTTAATCATAGTAAATGAGACTCCAGATGAAATCAAGTTTGAGATTCCTGTATTTGATGGATCTTATATCGAAGAGTATGAAAAATTAGGTCTTAAGGTTATTCCTGTCAGCGAACATGACAGCTATTTAAACTTATATAAGAAAGCGCATGCCGAATTGGATGCGTTAAAGGCTAAATTGGATTAATTGGAGATAATCTTCATATTTTCCTCATAAATAAAATTTTTAAAAAAAAAATTTATCTTCAATTAATCTTTTTAGCTTTTTTTATATTTTATGGCATTTTTTAATTGAAACAATATTCCAATTATTTGATTTTAGATAATCTTTAAATAATTGAATATTTTAAGTATTATTAGGTAATATTATGAATAGTATTTCTTTAACAATTACAACTAAAGAAGAGAAAGGAGTTCTTGATGAAATAACAGATGTTCTCTCAAATCATGGAATCAACATCTCATATGTTCATCTATATGTGAAGAAGGATGTTGGAACATTGAA
>JAGCLR010000399.1 GCA_017646885.1 Methanobrevibacter sp.
GATGAATTTGCAGCAGGAAGTTCAACTGAAACCTCATACTACGGAGCTGTAAACAACCCAGCTGCACCTGGCAGAATCCATGGTGGATCAAGTGGAGGAAGTGCAGCGGCAGTGGCAGCAGAAATGTGTGACATTGCAATCGGTTCTGACACCTGTGGATCCATCAGAAACCCATCTTCCCACTGTGGTGTACTCGGTATGAAACCTACATACGGTGCAGTTTCAAGACAAGGATTGCTTGACTTGTCAATGAGTTTAGACCAAATCGGACCTATGGCTCGTGACATCACTGGAATCACCCTTGCACTTGACACTATCATCGGATATGACCCAACCGAATGTACTACCTTAAAATGGGATGCTCCTAACTTTACAGAAATAGCTGAGTCCGTCAAAGGTGAAGAAAAACCATTAGCTGGTATGAAAATAGCTACCTGTAAGGAATTCAAGGAAGTAACCAACGATGAGATCAATGCAATCATTGACGAATCCGTAGCAAAACTCGAAGAATTAGGTGCTGAAGTAGTTGAATTAAGTTTCGACCACATCGACATCTGTTTACCTACCTACTACCTCATCAACTATGTGGAATTCTTCTCTGCAACCAGAAAATACGATGGAAGAAAATACGGTTCAAGAATCGAAGAGGTATGTGGTGCAGAAGTACTTAGAAGAATCCAAATGGGTTCATACATTTCACAAAAGGAATTCAGCGGCAAATACTATCAAAAAGCGCTTCAAGCAAGAACTGTCATTAGAAATGAAATCAATGAAATGCTTGAAGGAGTGGACTTGATTGTAGGTCCAACCGTTCCTAAATTGCCACACAAATTAGGTGAAAAGCTTGAGCCTATGGAAATGTATGCATACGACGTCCTTACCGTAATCGCTAACTTGGCAGGTATTCCAGCAGCAAGCGTAAAGGCTGGTGAAGTTGATGGCATTCCTGTAGGATTGCAATTGCAGGCAAAACCTCAAGACGATGCAAAAATCGTTCAGGCAATGGCTGCATTTGAGTATGCAAAATAAGATTAAAACAATCAATAGCTATTTATAGCTATTATCTTACTTTTTTTATTTTTTTAACATTTTACAATTTTTACTATTTTTATAATTTAATGAGGATTGAAAATGACAGAGAATTCATCAAATAAACCTAATAATTCCAAAAAGAGAAATAGGAACAACTCCAACAATTCCAATAAAAAGCTGATGAAGGAAATCAGCAAGCTAAAGGAAGAGCTTGAAATCAAAAGCGAGCAAATCCAGGAATTGGAATATGAATTATCCTTGAAGGATGAGAAGATAGATGACATCAGAAACGATTTGGAATTGAAGACTGTGGAAATTGATGAATACAGCCAAAAGATAGATGAAAAGGATCAAAAGATCACCAATCTAAACAACACCCTCATTAAATACAAGTTTGAAAAGGAAAAGCTTGACTTGAAGCTAAAGAATGAAATCAATTATGAAAAGTCCAGAATGAAAGAGATGGATGACTTGGAGAAGAAAATCAATGAGAAAATAGCTATCATTGATGACAAGCAGGATCAAATCAACTATCTCAGAAGCCTGATCAATGACTATAAGGAGCAGGTAAAAAGCAATACTGACAACTTGGAATTGCAGCTTAAAAAGATAACAAGAACCTATGACAATCTTCTCTCCCAAAAGGATTCAATCATAGAAAAGCAGGATAAGACAATTGAGGAAATGATTGAATCTGCAAAGCAATTGGCTAAGGACAATAATGCTACCATAACCAGTCTTGAATTGCAAATTGGAAATTATAGAGAGCTATTGAAAAAGTATGAATAATTATGCTTATTTTGAAAAAATAGATAGATAAAACAATAGCTGTGATTTTAAAAATTAAAAAAAATAGAAAAATAGTAAATGTTAAAATTTACTATCTTATACCTTATTTTTGGAATAAATAAACGAAGGGAGCGTTAATTCATAATAGCCCTCTTCATAATTTAAGTTCAAGTCATCTGGATTGTATATGGAATAGCCGCATTCAGCACATCTATAACCATTACCAGTTGAATAAACGGCTTCACTTCCACAGTTAGGACATGTTTCAGCACCATCATAACTATCATAATTGCTTGAATAACTATGACTGGAACTAGAGCTTGATGAAGAACTTGAAGATTTTTTAGCTCTCTCTTGAGCTTCCCTTTGAGCTTTTTCCTTTTGATGCTTCAAGTCATCCATATGGTCTTTCACAAGATAGACATAATGGTCATACTCTCCACCTATGAGCAATCCATTGCC
>JAGCLR010000400.1 GCA_017646885.1 Methanobrevibacter sp.
CAACCTTTCCAGGACATAAGATTCTGCTCATTGCTATGGCCTTTGCAAAGCTTTCATTGGTGTTTTCACATCTGTTGAATGGTCCTCCTTCAATGACAAAGACATCCACACCCATTTCAATAGCTTTGCTGAATCCGGTAATCAATTCGTCGTATCCATCCCCAACGAACATGATTGCTTCAAGGCCTTTTCCATATTTCTTGGCAAGGTTTGCTAAATCTTCCGCCTCTTCAAGTGGTGCAGCATGCCCTTCATGAGATTGTTCACTGCTTAAATTGATTGCAACGGATGATGACAATTGAACCCACTTTTCCTTGTCCATCTCTTCAGCTTTTTCCTTATCGATCAGTCTTTCATGGATTCTTCCTCTTGGACACTCTGTAAAGCTTGGTCCTTTATTGTAGCAGTCTCCTCCACATCCTGTAATATGTTTTGGCAATCTCATTGCACCATACTTTCCGAAGTGGTCAAGATCCAATGGAACATCTGTAATGTTATAGACCTCTTCCATTATCTCAACACCTCTTTGACCATATTTTTCTGCAATGTCTGAAAATGCATATGCACAAATGTGTATTGGTGCCCCTATCATATTGGCAAGCATGCAGTTACCAAACAATTCCATCTTTTCCAAGTCTGATGCACAGGTTCCTACAACCACTTCAGTCAAGTCACATCCTATTGGGAACTTTTTAAAACGGGTTCCGAGTTTCATGGTTTCTTCTAAGCTCAATTCGGAGATTGCATCTACAACAGAGCCTACATCCTTTTCAGCTTTTGCCAATTCCAAAGCACTTTCATCACTATTAATTGATTCCTTAATAAGTTCGTACATTTTTTCCCTCAATCTTGAGTCTTTTTTATAGGTATTTTTTAATAGATCTATTCTAAAATTGATAAATTTCTTAAATTATTACGATAATCTAAAAAATCCATAAAATAGTAATACTTTTATTTAAATTTTTATTACTAATACATTTCTTTATTTAATCTTTCTATAATATAAAAATTTTGTTATTTTTCCGGCTCTTTTTTTCAATTTTCTAAAATATTCTTGGAGTATTACTTTTAGTTTGATATAGCACAAAGAGTAATAAATAATTTTAAATATGTATTACGATATAATTATTATTACTACTTTGTTAATTAGTATTACTAAAGTCTTGAAAAATTCGTTTAAGTATTACTCACTTAATTAAGTCAAGAATTCTATTAGGTTTTGGCTTCTAATTAAGTGCTTTAAAATGGTGTTTAGAACTTTAAAAGATTATATCATGTTTGACATGATTTCATATATTTTCCCTAAAACTAAGTCAAAGTTTAATCCCATATATTAGAATTAGTGATACAGCTATCAAATTGAAATTTTTAACAAAGTGGTAAAATATAAAGGAGATATTAAAAATGAAAGTAGCAATTTTAGGTGCTGGCTGTTACAGAACTCACGCAGCTAGTGGAATTACAAATTTCTCTAGAGCATGTGAAGTAGCAGAAGCAACTGGTAAAGAAAACATTTCAATGACCCACTCTACTATTGAAATGGGTGCTGAACTTTTAGAATTAGCAGGTGTAGATGAAGTTGTTGTAGCAGACCCTGTATTTGACGGTGAATTCACTGTAGTAGAAGACTTCGATTATGCAGAAGTAATCGCAGCACACAAAGCAGGAACTCCTGAAGATGTAATGCCTGCAATCAGAGCAAAAGTAGGAGAATTAGCTGAAACTGTACCTAAACCAGCTGGTGGTGCTATTCACTTCACCCACCCAGAAGACTTAGGTATGAAATGTACCACTGATGACCGTGAAGCAGTAGCTGACGCTGACTGGATCATGACCTGGTTACCAGAAGGAGGTATGCAACCTGCAATCATCGAAAAATTCGCTGATGTAATTAAAGACGGTGCTATTGTAACCCACGCATGTACCATTCCAACTCCTAGCTTAAACAAAATCTTCGAAGACTTAGGCAAAAACGTAAATGTAGCTTCCTACCACCCAGGTGCAGTACCTGAAATGAAAGGTCAAGTTTACATTGCAGAAGGATTTGCTGATGCTGCAGCTATTGAAACCTTAAAAGATTTAGGTACTAAAGCAAGAGGATCCGCATTCACCTTACCTGCAAACATGGTAGGTCCTGTATGTGACATGTGTTCCGCTGTAACTGCAATTACCTACGCTGGTCTTTTATCTTACAGAGACACTGTAACCCAAATCTTAGGTGCACCAGCAGGATTTGCACAAATGATGGCTAACGAAGCATTAACTAACGTAACCAAATTAATGGCTGATGAAGGTATTGACAAAATGGATGACGCATTAAACCCTGGTGCATTATTAGGTACCGCTGACTCCATGAACTTCGGTCCATTATCTGAAATTGTACCTACTATCTTAGAATCTTTAGAAAAAAGATCCAAATAAGTGAGTTTGGTCTAAAAGATTAAAAAAAAGTAGTTTGGTCTTTAAAGGATTAAATAATTATTTAGTCTTGTAGAAGATTAAAATAAGAATTATAACTTTATTAGTTATAATGGTTGAAATTGCTCTTTAGAGAAATTTTAGCTACCAAAAACTAAAGAAATTAAATTTAATAGACATTAATCTTTTTTGTGAATTTTGGGGTTAATGCTATTAATTTAATTCTTTAGTCTGCATTAAATAATAAGTTATTATTTATTCAAAAGAAAACTCATGAGAATTATAATAACAAATTATCTAATGAATAAATATTTGTCAATATTATTATTTATTTATTATTATTTCTTATAGAAATTTTAAAAAAAGTAATAATGTTTTTCATATTCATAATAGTTTTATAAAAAAATAAGATGATTCTATTATAATTTATTCATAAGTTTTTATTATTTTTATAATTTTGTTAATGTAATTTTGTTAATATGATTTTAATATTGTTTTA
>JAGCLR010000401.1 GCA_017646885.1 Methanobrevibacter sp.
AATGCTGCATCCTTTCCTAAACCGTTTAAGATAACTCTTAATGGTTCTTTTCTAACCTTATTTGCAGAGTTTGCAATACCGATTGCACCTTCTGCTGCAGCAAAACTTTCGTGACCTGCCAAGAATGCGAAACATTCACTTTCCTCACTAAGCAACATGGATGCAAGGTTACCATGACCTAAACCTACTTTTCTGTCATCTGCAACACTTCCAGGAATACAGAATGCCTGCAATGCTTCACCGATTGCAGTTGCAGCATCACTTGCCTTTTTGCAGTCCTTTTTAATAGCAATAGCTGCACCTAAAGTGTATGCCCAACAAGCGTTTTCAAAACAGATAGGTTGAACAGACTTTACAATTTCATAAGGGTCAAAGCCTTTTTCATTACAAATAGCCTTTGCTTCTTCGAAGTCCTTAATGCCATATTTTTCAAAAATAGGAACTATCTGATCTATTCTTCTTTCATAACTTTCAAATAAACTCATAATAATTCCTCCTATTCCTTCCTTGGGTCAATTATCTTAACCCCATCATCAAATCTTCCATACTGACCACTTGCCTTTTCGATTGCTTCTGCAGGGTCTGTGCCATCTTTGATAAGGTCAAGCATTACGCCCATATTTATGTACTTGTATCCAATAATTTCATCGTCTTCATCAAGTGCTATTTCAGTAATGTAACCTTCAGTAAGTTCCAAGTATCTTGGTCCTTTTGCTTTAGTTGAGTAAATGGTTCCAACCTGGGATCTGTGACCTTTTCCTAAATCTTCAAGGCCAGCACCGATTGGAAGACCTCCTTCTGAAAATGCAGATTGGGTTCTACCATAAACAATTTGCAAGAATAATTCACGCATAGCTGTGTTGATTGCATCACATACAAGGTCTGTATTCAATGCTTCAAGGATTGTCTTTCCAACAAGAATTTCCCCAGCCATAGCTGCAGAATGAGTCATACCAGAGCATCCGATAGTTTCAACCAATGCCTCTTCGATGATTCCTTCCTTAACATTTAAGGTTAATTTACAGCATCCTTGTTGAGGTGCACACCATCCGATACCGTGAGTAAGTCCGGAAATATCACTGATTTCCTTGGATTTTACCCATCTGCCTTCCTCAGGTATTGGTGCAGGACCATGGTCTGCTCCCTTATGAACAGGACACATATTTTCAATTTCTTTTGAGTAAATCATTTCAATCTCCACTTAAAAATCTTAAAATTATATTAAAATTATTTAAATTATTTAAAAATGATAATAAATTTAATAATTTTATAATCTTTATGTAAATATATTTGTTTTATTCATTATATAAGATTTGATTTTTAAGCATGAAATTAAATAAAAAGAGTTAAAGAGTAAAATAAATAAAAGTAAAAAAGATAAAAAAGTAGAAAAATTATAAAAATACTTGTATTGAGGTATAGAAAAGATAAATAGCTCCAATAATAATCAAAATCGCAAATATTTTAGGAATATAACTTGCCTTGGAAATCAGTTTCTCCAAATCTATTCTTGAAATTGCTAAACATAATACAAGCAAGGTCAATGCAAATCCTAAAACATAAATAAGTATGTTTGCAACAGCATATAAAGGGCTATTTGAGCTTACAAGCAATGTTATGAGAGAAATAAGATATGCACTATAACAATCTGCCCAAGCAATTGAAGTCAAGAATCCTAAAATAAATGAATTGACTATGCCTCCACCAGTTCTCGCATCAGTCGATTTAAGGGACAGATTATAATCAAAAAACATCAATATTCCCATAATCAATAAGATAACTGCAGCAATGACCCTTACATAAATGATATACCTATAAAGAATAGCTGTAAAGAATCCTGTCAAAAAGATGATGATAGTGAAAATGCTGAATAATCCAAGTATAAAAGACACTATTTCAGCTTTTGATTTGGTCTTTAAGCTAAAGCCTACAATTATTGGTATGGTAGGTATGATGCAAGGAGATAATATTGAAATCACTCCAGTGAAAAATGAAAT
>JAGCLR010000053.1 GCA_017646885.1 Methanobrevibacter sp.
AGCTGCATCCTGGAATGCAAATACAATTACACAATTAGCTGTTTTTCTGCCTACGCCTGGAAGCTTTAGCATCTCATCCATTTCTCTTGGAACTTCACCGCCATATTGATCAATCAATATTCTTGAAACTTCTAAAATACGTGCTGCCTTTACCCTATAGAATCCTGCAGGCTTAATCAATTCCTGTACATGCTCCACTGGAGCATCTGCTACAGCATAAATGTCTGGATAAACATCAAACAAAGCGTTTGCAGCTTGATCGGTATTTTCATCCCTTGTCCTTTGAGATAAAATAGTCCTAATCAAGACTTTATAAGGGTCATGGTCATGGAAAGTACGGATAGTGTAAATTTCATTTAATCTTTTAAAGATTTCTCTTATTCTCTCTTCATCATTCATTTTCTAAACTCCAATTAGATTCATAATTTATTTCAATTCCATTTCAATGCCAATTTCACCCATAAGCTCAATGAAATTAGGGAATGATACATCGAAGCATTCACCATTCTCCACTTCAACATCATGTTTCAATCCAAGCAATGAAAATGCCATAGCCAATCTATGGTCATTATGGGATTCAACTGTTCCATCACCAATAGTTTGACCATAAATGGTCATTCCATCCTCAAACTCTTCAAGTTTGCATCCTAATTTTTCAAGCTCTCTGCAAGTAGTGTCTATTCTGTCAGTTTCCTTTAATCTGCCATGACTTACACCAGTGATTGTAGTTTTCCCTTCTGCAACTGCTCCAAGAACCGCTACAGTAAGCAATAAATCTGGCGCATTTGATAGGTTCACATCAATTCCCTTAAGATTTCCATCAGATCTAAGTGAAGCATAATCATCAAATTGAGTTACATTAGCACCCATCTCTTCCAATATATCTAAGATGAATTTATCCCCTTGTTTTGAATCGCTGAAGAGATTTTCAATTCTTACATACCCTCCTGCAATAGCTGTAGCTGCAAGCAAATAGGAAGCTGAAGAGTAATCCCCTTCAACAATATAATCGCTAGCAATGTATTTTTGTGGCTTTACATTAAATTTAACCCCTAAGCAATCGGTATGCTCTTTATTGCAGGTTTCATGGATTTGATAACTGTCCTCATCAATAGCTATTCCGAATTTTTCTAAAATGGAAATGGTCATATCAACATAAGGCTTTGATACGAATTCAGGATAAACCTCAAGTTCCACTCCTTTTTTAGATAATGGAGCAGAAATAAGAATTGATGATATGAATTGGGAACTTATGCTTCCCAAAATATCCGTTTCTCCACCAATATATCCAGGATAAATCTTTAGAGGTGCCTTTTTATTATCATTCAATGATTCTATCCTAACTCCTAATTCTTCCAATGCATCAATCAATGCACCCATAGGCCTTGTTTTAAGAGAATCATCACCTGTAAATATCACTTCATTATCAGATATTGCAGCTACACTTGTCATTATCCTAAGTGTAGTGCCTGAATTAGCGAGATCAATCATGTCTTCGGAAGGATTTTCGCTGATATTATGTAATTTGCCGCCAGTTCCAAAAACTTCTAAATAGTCAACAGTTTGGCTTTTATCCCCTTTTAAGATGATTTCTTTCTTTCTGTCAATTTTAGCGCCAAGAGCTTCACAAGCCCTTATGGTTGATAAGACATCTTCAGAGTAAAGCACATCAAATAGCTTGGATTTTCCTTCAGCAAGTGATGAAAGAATAACTGCCCTATGGCTATAGCTTTTAGAAGAAGGAGCTTTAACGGTTCCATTAATTTTAGAAAAATTTTTTATTTTAAGATTCATTTAATACATCCTTTGATTAATTAAATAAAAATTAATCTATTTTTTAATATAATTATCTATTAAACTATTAGATTAAAATTAATAATAAACTTATCTAAAAAGGAATTAAAGAATTTTTTTAAAAATAGGAAAATAACTAAAAAAAGATAAAAAATAAAAAAAGAAAAAGTTTGAAAAACTTCTTTAAAAATTTAGAATCTAAAAGTCGATGAAATACCTTAAGACAGTGAATACACCAAGCGCTAAGCTTATTGTAAACCCTACAAAACCAAGTACAGGCATTTCATAGAATCTAGGCCCTACATCAATCAGCATTACAAGTGAAGAACCTACTAAAAGTGCAGCAATAATGATAGCAAGAGAAAGCTGGTTTGCTATCTCACTGATATGCTTTACTTCAATATTGACAGTCACTTCACCTTCTTCAACTTTATAGATTGTTTTTGAAATAAGACTTGGCAATGCCCTAAGGACATGTTCAAAGGCAAAAAAGCTGTTTTTTGCATTGTTTGCCATTTTTAGAGGATTGTATCTTTGAACCATTAATTTACGGGCAAATGGCTTAAGAAGAGCCACTACATCAATATCAGGGTCTAAGCGTAACCCTGTATTTTCAACCATTGACAATCCTCTTGCCATTAAAACAAACTCATTTGGCAATCTTACATCAAATTTTTGCATCAAGAAAAGCAAGTCCTCAATAATACCATTGAAACGGCTAAGCTCCACCCCATAATACTTTGCAAATAAGTCATTAAGATCGCTTTTTAAAATGTTGATGTCTGTTTTCTCATTTAAAATATCCATACGGATTAACTGATTGATTAATCCGTCAATATTACGGTCTGAGAAATAAATCATCAATTCAGCCAAGTCTTGCCTGAACTCCTCATCAAGAACTCCCATCATTCCAAAATCAATATAGCATATAGCATTGTCATCTGTTACAAAGATATTGCCTGGATGAGGGTCTGCATGGAAGAAACCGTCAATGAAAAGCTGTTGGAAATAGGAACGAACAATCCTATCTGCAATGAGTATCTTATTGTATTTTGGGTCATCCCCTGCAATGACTTCAGATAATTTTACACCCTCAACATATTCCATAGTTAAAACTTTTTCATTAGAGTAATCTGGATATGTGGTAGGAACGATTATCTTATCATTATACTTGAAATTGTCATTCAAATGTCTGATATTCATCAATTCATTGTCAAAATCCATTTCCTTATGAATTGATTTATCAAATTCATGAAGGACAGCAGGAAGATTTAGATGCTTGAAACTGGTATTGAATCTGTCAGATTCATTGGCAATGAATTTCATTATGCTTAAATCAGTTTCAACTATTTCCTCAACATTCGCTTTTTGAACCTTAACAGCCACTCGCTCACCGGTATGCAATTTAGCCTCATGGACTTGAGCAATGGAAGCTGTTGCAAGAGCATTTTCGGAAAACTCTTCGAAGAGATCTTCTATATTTCCTCCAAGTTGAGTTTCAATCATTTCCTTAATCTCTTCAAAACTAACTGGAGGGTTATCATCATGCAGTTGTGAAAGCTCTTCGCTAATTCTTTCCCCAACTAAATCAGGCCTTGAAGCAAGCAATTGACCAAATTTAATAAAGGTTGTTCCAAGCTCTTGAAACATTAATCTTAATCTTTCTGGAAAGTCTTCCTTCAATAATTCCTTATTATCAGCATCACTTCTAAATGGGCTTATCTTATTACGAGTAGTTTGACCTAAAACCTTATCAAAATCGTATTTCCTAAAGACTTTTATAATCTCATCAAAACGTGATAATGTTCTTCTTTGCATTATTACCACCTTTTAAATTAGAAGCTGTAAATTATTATTTTTTATTTCAAAATGTTTTTAATTAAGACTTTTAATCTTAAATTTATTACTAAAAATATATTTGATTAAAATTATAATTAAATTTATCTAAATAATTCAAAAAAGATAGATGATTACAATAATAAAAAGTTAAAAATTTAAAAAATTTATAAATATTTAAAAATAATTCAAAAAAGAAAGATATAGATTATTTTACTAATTCAATAGTGCATTGGTCTCTTTCTCCATCAAAGTATTTTTCTAAAACCAAAGGGAATACATCACTCTCACTGACCAATTCAAATAATGTCATGGAACTTCTTAATTTTTTGCTATCTATATGGCCAAATATCTCCACAGGGTTGTTGGTTTCCAATTTCAATAATTCTTTTGATATGTCGATTAGATTATTTCTCAAATATTCATTTTCCATATATTCCCTTGCCTCTTTTAAACCATCAATGCCATAATATTTTGCAGTAGAGCTCCTGCCTAAACCCTTGATTTGTGGAAATATGTACCACATATAATGATTGCACTTTCTTCCATTGGTGATTTCCCTAAAAGCCATATCATAATCTTCTTTTTGTGCACTTATAAACCTTTCAACACTCATATTATCCCCCTTTAAATTCCTGAATTTCAATTTTAAAAAAGAAAACAAAAAATAAAAAAATAGAAAAAAGAATTAAAAAATAATTTGCATTATACAAACTTTTTTTCAAATTCAATTAAAACATCTAAAAGATCATCAGATAATCTATTGATTGATTTAGAGTGAATATCATTTGGAACTTCCCAGTATGCAGATGCAATTCCTCCTGCAATAGCTGCCATGGTATCTGCATCTCCACCTAAAGAAATGCAATTTCTAATAGTATCCTCATAATCTTTTGCTTCTAAAAAGCATATGATAGATTCCGGCACAGACCCTTTACAGGAAACATCAAACTTATAGTAAGGCCTTATATCATCTACTGTCCTGCTTAAGTCATAATCATATCTTATTTCAATATGGTCTCTGATTTCCTCTTTTGATGAGCCAAGTCTGGCCAAATAGATAGCATCTGCAGTGGCTAATGCTCCCTTAATTCCTTCCGGATGATTATGTGTTACTTCAGCTGAAATCCTTGCCAATTTTTGAACTTCCTCTAATGAGTCTCCAACCCATGCAACAGGAGAAACCCTCATTGCTGAACCATTTCCCCAACTATTGTAAGGCTCTGGATTTTTTGTCCTCAACCAATTGTTAAACATTCTGCCATATCCCCCTTTAGGATACCTACGTCCAAAGTTCTGCAGTTGTTTAACCAATTCCTCTTTTGAGTCTTTATCCTCAAGTAGCCATTTAGCTACAGCAAGTGTCATGATGGTATCATCTGTAAAAGAGGACTTTTTATTAAAAAGAGAGAATTCCTTTGTCTTAATAGGACGGAACTCATAAACGGATCCAATTATATCTCCAGCAATTGCGCCAATAATTCCTTTCATATTTTACCCCCATATTATTATATACTATAATATATGGACTCCGTTACTTATAAAAATATCTAATAAGTACCTAAAAAGTACATAAAAAATTATAAAGAAGTAATTTTTATAAGGTTTAATATGAATAATATTCATTAAGAACTAAAAGGTGGGAATATGAAAACAGTTGTAATTAATGCAGACCCAAAAATGAAACAGGAAATAGGGAAA
>JAGCLR010000402.1 GCA_017646885.1 Methanobrevibacter sp.
ATCTTGAAAATAAAACAGGTATGAGCAATCCGCAGATAGCTATTGTAAATGTAAATGAACTTACGTAAAGTCCGGAAATAGCTATTGATGTATTGAAATGCTCTGCTATCTGGGAAATGATTCCTACAATGCTTAATGGAGTGTTGATTCCAAGTGTTGAAATCATTAGAATGTATAGGAGTATTTTAGGATTGGTTTTCATGTTCAATTTCCTTTTTTAAAATCAGTTAATGTATTATTATTACTATTATTTATAACACATGTTATATAAATTTGATATCTTAAATGTACATTGTGCAGATGCAGACTCCTCCGAATAGGAGGATTAAAACAAAGAACCATGCAACTATCTTTCTCATTTTCATCTTAATCACAGAATGAATTTATTTATTCAATATTGAAATGGTTTTTATTAGTTTTAATATTATAAAACAATAAATTATTTATATATAACTTAAACAAATATTTAATTACTATATATTATAGTATATAAAATTCAATATAAAAAATTATTTTCAATAATTATTTTTATATTTAACATTAATTAACTAAAAAAGGTTTTTAAATGACAGATGAAGAATTAACCATAGAAGAAATAGGAAAAATGCTAGAAAGCACTGGTTATATTTCCAATAATGAAATCAGCACTTCAGTATTCTTATCCTTATCTTTAAACAAGCCGATCTTAATTGAAGGACCTCCTGGAGTAGGTAAGACAGAGCTTGCAAAGGCGGTTTCTGAATGTTTGGGAAGGGAATTCTTTAGGATTCAATGTTATGAGGGAATTACCTTTGAACAGATTGTAGGGGAATGGAACTATCAAAAGCAATTGCTCCATTTGGAAGCATTCAAAGGTAGCCAAAAAGGTGAAGAATCAATATTTGAAGATGATTTCTTCATTAGAAGACCACTTTTAACCTCTTTTATGAATGACAAGCCATCACTTCTTCTCATTGACGAGATCGATAAGGCAGATGAGGAAGTGGAAAGTTTTCTTCTCCAGGCTTTAGGTGAAAAGCAGATTACTGTAAATGATTTGGGAACTTTTGACCTTCAAAATGATTTGATGGTAATGCTCACTTCAAACGCTCAAAGAAACTTGCTTGAAGAGACAAAAGACAGATGTCTTTTCTTATACATTTCATATCCTACAGTTGAACGTGAAATGGCTATTGTAAAAGCTAGAGTGCCAAATGCAGACAATGGTTTAATTAAGAAGGTTGTCAATATGGTCCATAGGATCAGAACCTTTAACTTAAATAAGAAACCGTCTGTAAGGGCTTCAATTGATTGGGTAAACTCTGTAATGCACTTGGATAAGGATTTTAAGAATGTTGATGCTGCACTTGAGGACAGTGTTGGTGTAGCTATTAAGACAGAGCCGGATAAAGCTAAAGTAATCAAAGAGATCTTTAGAAATGAATATATGAATGAATAGTTTTAATCATCATGCACTCGATTTAAGCAAAATTTAAGGTTTTAATATGGAAGAGAGAATCGTAAGATTATCAAATGATTTGAGAAAAAAGGGAATGCCTGTAAGCATCAGGTCCACTCAGTCTGCAATAGATGCATATGCTCTATTGGGAGATGATAATTTAGACCTATTAAAAGATGCATTCAGGTCTATCTATGTCAAAAGCAAGTATGACATCCCTAAATTCAATGAGTCATTTGACGGTTTCTTTGCAAAAAAACAGGTTAAAAATCTTACTGATGAACTCAATAGGTCATATAGACCAAACACCATGAAAGGAAAGCTTTCTCAGCATGAATGGAAAATCACCAAGCAGAAGGGAACTGGCGGAAAGCAAATCCAAATGGGTGCAGAACAGGCTATGGAATACTTTGCAGGAAGACCTATTCTTGAAGATAGGGACAAGGACCTTGCAAGAGACAATGATATTCTAAACAGTGACTTGTCAAAGCTTAACAAATACGATGAAAGGGTATTTGAATTATGTGTTGAGCTTGGTAGAAAAATCGCAAATAAGCAGTCAAGAAGAAAGAGATTGGCTCGCTCAAACAAGATTGACATGAGAAGGACAATGAGGCAAAACATGAAATATGGTGGTGTGCCGATTGATCTTGTTCATGTTAAGAAGAAGCCTCATAGAAAGCAGCATTTGTTCCTGAATGATGTCAGTGGTTCATGCGAATGGATCAGTAGCTGGTTTTTCATGTTGATGTTTGCATGTCAAAAGACATTCAAGGACTCAAGAATGTTTGAATTTGACAATAGAACAATAGAAACAACTGAGTTTCTTAAAGAAAAGTATATGGTAAACGCTTTTGCTGAAATAAGATTGCTTCGTATGAGAAATATGATGGTTAGAGGAACATCCAATATGTTCACTGCATTCGAATCATTTATGAAACAGGCAGATATAAGCAATAAGTCTTACATTATCCTATTGTCTGATTGCAGGGATTGGGCAGGACCTAAGGTAAATGGAATACCTGCAAGTGTAGAGCTTATTTCCCAGATGTCCAGCATGGCTAAAAAAGTAATTATTCTAAACCCTGAGGACAAGAAGAAATGGGATGTAGTTGACAGTTGCGTTTCATTGTATAGGGGTGCAGGCGCTCAAGTTTATGAAGTCAGCACATTGAACCAATTGGCTGAATTTGTAGCGGATATGTAATTTAAAACCGATTAGTTAGTTAAAAATTAGTTATTGAAAATATTATTCAAAAAGAAAAAAATTTTATTATTTTATTATTTTAAAAAGGATGACTTTAATATGGAATCTTGTACTAAATGTGGAAATCCAAATGTTATTATAAAAAGAAAGGCTTCCGGACAGGCTTTATGCAAGGATTGCTTTATAGAAAGCATTGAAAAGAAGGTCAAGCAAACAATCAAGAAGGAAAACTTTATTGAAAAGGGAGATAAGGTTTTAGTTGCATTGTCTGGAGGAAAGGATAGTGTAGTGACTCTTGAAATCCTCAATTCATATGTTGAAAGACATATTATAGAATTATGTGCTGTAACCATTGATGAAGGAATTGCAGGTTACAGGGAGGAAGGTGTAGAGATTGCAAAGGCACATGCAGAAAGGTTAGGTATTCCACATAAGGTTGTTTCATTCAAGGAAAGCTTTGGAATTGACTTGGATGAAATCATGTCTAAAGAGGACCATAGGGGATCCTGTACCTATTGCGGTGTATTCAGGAGATGGATTATCAATAGGGCTGCAAGGGAATTCGGTGCAACAAAGATTGCAACAGGTCATAACCTTGATGATGAGACCCAAGCCATTCTAATGAATTATCTTGAAGGAAACATGGAGAATTTAGCTAAGATAGGTCCTAAGACAGAATCCAACAGCGAATTGTTTACAGTAAAAATCAAGCCTCTTCGTGAAATTCCTGAAAAGGAAATTGGCCTTTATGCACTTGCAAAAGGTTTGGACATTCACCTTGCAGGCTGTCCATATGCTCAGGAATCCTTTAGGATGGAAATTTCCAATATCCTAAAGGACTTGTCTAAAGACCATCCGACAATTATGTATTCAACCCTTAGAGGATTTGATAAGATAAGGCCAGCTCTTCGTAAGGAATTAGAACATGATTATGAATTTGATAGATGTGAACGCTGCGGTGAGCCATCTTCAAATAGATTATGCAGGGCTTGCACATTTTTAGAGGAATTGGGAAAATAGATTTTTCCATTCATTTTTTTAAATTTTTTTAAATTTTTTATAATTATTAACAATTGTTATATTTTATATATGATGATTTACATATTAAAAGTGAAGGGATAAAAAATAAAAAAGGTGATTTTATGAGTTTTACTTTAAAAATTAAAGAAAAGATTGAAGAGAGAGAAATTGACGGTGATTTAACTATTAAGGATTTATTAGATGATTTGGATTTATCTTCAGAAACCATGGTAAGCAAAAAGAATGGTGAGATTGTTATAGATGAGGAAACAATCGAAGATGGGGATGAGATAGAGTTTATCCAAATTATTTACGGAGGATAATTTTCCCCCTATTAAAATTAAATCTTTTTTTACTTTTTTTCATATTTTTTAGTCTATTTTTTTACTTTTTTTCAATAATTTTAATAATTTTAATTTATAAATATATTATTAGAATATTATTAATAATTTATTTTTATTTTCAGGTGATAATATTAAAGTTTATTACGAATGTGGACCATGCTTTTTAAGACAAGCAAGAGAAGCTATTGACTTATCTACAGATGATGAGGAATTGAAATTCAAATTGATTCAAGATATATTATCCTATCTTGGAGAAAACTTCTCTAAGGAATTGTCTTCAAATGCCACTGGAACAAGGATTCATCAATACATTAAAAAGGAAACCGGATGCTACGATCCTTATTATGATCAGAAGAAGGAAGGAAATGAAATTGCATTGTCTTTAGTGCCTAAAGTTAGGGAAATTCTAAAAGAGGACGATAGTTTGGAAACCTATGTTAAGATAGCTATTGTAGGAAATATTCTTGATTTCGGTACATTCGGTTTGGATACAGATTTTGGATCCATGATATATGAAGGATTAAGGAAGGAATTGATCATAAACAAGATAGATGAGTTTGAAGAGGCTTTAAGAAAGTATGATAAGGTTCTCTATTTAGTGGATAACACTGGAGAGATTGTATTTGATAAGTTCCTTCTTGAAAAAATAAAGGAATATGATGTGGACATTACTGTGGCAGTCAAGGAAAGGCCTATCTTAAACGATGCATGCATGAAGGAGGCATTGGAAGCAGGCCTTGATGAAGTGGCTACATTAATCACTACAGGATCAGATTCTGTAGGTGTTGTGGAATCAATGATTTCAGATGAGTTCAAGGAAATCCTCTTGGATTCTCCATTTGTAATCTCAAAAGGAATGGGGAATTTTGAAGGATTGACAGAA
>JAGCLR010000403.1 GCA_017646885.1 Methanobrevibacter sp.
AAAATTAAAAAATATTAAAAAAATATTGGAGAAATATTGAAAAAATTAAGAAAAAATAGAGAAAAAAAGAAAAATGAAAATTAAAAAAAATTATTCATTCATTTTCAATACAGGATTCTTTTCTTGAGAGAATAAAACTGCTTTTTCATCACCATATTCCAAATAAAGCACTTTCTCTTCTATAACATCACCAACGACCGCAACTTCAAATGAATATGGAGTTAAAGTGTCAATGATCTTTTGGCAGTTTTCCTCTTTTGCAGTCAATACAAAAGCTGCTCCCGGATAAGCCCTTAGCCAATCCTCCCAAGAGACATCAGGATTTCTTGGAATGAGTTCAAGGTCAACGCAAGCCCCAACACCAGAAGCTTCAAGAAGCATCTCTAAAGTACCAAGGGTTCCAGGATTGCTGATATCCTTTCCCGCAGTAGGAAGATGGGCTTCTGCAATTTCCTGCATGACCTTTATCTGATCTTGAACTAACTTGTCATCCTTTTCATAGGTGGTGTCCCAATTTAAAGCGAATTGAGGATGCTGTCTACCATCAGTATCAATAGCTACAAGTACCTTATCCCCAACGCTTGCACCTGCAGAGGTTATTAATGAATCTTTCTTTGCAATCCCTGCAATAGCTACATCCAATGAATTGAATTCGGAATCAGGGTGAAGGTGACCACCAACCATAGGAACATTGAACTTCTTGCATCCGTCTACAATTCCCTGAAGGAGATCATCATAAATCTCATCATCGAAAATGGACATTGTGTTTACCATAGCTATTGGCTTTCCACCCATAGCTGCAATGTCATTAACGTTTACAAGTACGGAACAATAACCTGCCCAATAAGGATTTACACTCATCAATTGACCCCAAATCCCATCGGCAGCAAGCAATAAAACCTGATTGTTTCCAATGTCAATAGCTGAAGCATCATCTCCAAAATCAAGAAGGACTTCACCTGAGATATTATAAACTTCACCTAAGGTTTTTGTAACCTTCTCAATGGAATTCTTACGGCTAACTCCTACAAATTCCTGAAGTGATTTTACAAGTTCTTCAAAATCCATCATTACACCTTTAATAATAAAATAAATTAATAATTAAAATAATTTAAAAATTAAAATAATTTAATAATAAAAAATAATTAAACAATCAATAATCTAAATTCTTAAAATAGTTTTAAGTAAATAATTAAATAAATTTAATCAAAAAGCTATTCCTGTTTGTTTTCATCCTCTGACGGTTCTATAGACTCTCCGAATTCCTCTTCAATATATTCAGCCCAACCGTCAGCCTCGTCATCATCTTCATCAACAGACTCGTCTGAAGAAACATCATCTAAATTCTCATCCAAATAAACCTCTTCAACAGGAACATCTTCATAAATGACTTCCTCATCATGCTCAACATAGATTTCCTCAACTAAAGGCTCATCGCTTTCATGCTCAACATAAATCTCTTCAACCAAAGGTTCGTCGGCAGTTTCTTCTAAAGGAACTTCATCATAATAAATTGAATCCTCTTCATCTAAATAAACTTCATCATCAAGATAAATCTCTTCATCAAAGTAAACCTCTTCATATTCACCGGATCCATGTTCAACTATAATCTCTTCAAGTTGAGCATCTGAAAGTTCCTCAAAATCATCATCGGTATAGTCTTCATGTGGAGAATCGTAATTTTCATCCAAATAAACCTCTTCTCCTTCCTCAAAGGACTCATATTCGAATCCATCAATAAACTCATCCAAGTTTTCAACAAGTTCCGGATTTTCATCAGCAACCTCATGATAGGAATCGATCACATTATAATCACAATCCTTCTCTACAAAGCTTGGAACAATGTCCTTTACTTTCTCAATCAAATGGTCCTTGAAAACATTGAAGATGATATTTTTAAATTCCTCTACAGAATTGGCTTCCTCATCATATGGCATTTCAAAAGTGTCCTTTGACATGAATATTTCCTCATTGATGTATTGGCCAACAATATCATCAAAACCGGAAGCCACTTCAATGAATATTGATTTCTCATTGACAAATCCGTTTTCAACAACCTTATCCAGATCACCATCTATAATTCCAATGATTGGAATATTGAATCTGTACAAAATGTCAGAAGCGACCAATGAAGTGTCATCACCAATTGTAACAACCAAGTCAAAGTCCTTGAATTTATAAATGTCATAAGCAGCATGATCCACATAAGCTACCTTAAAGGAATACTCATCCTCAGAAATTTCACCTGAATAAAGGTTTCTCTCAGTATCCTTTACATAAATATCATTATGGGACAATA
>JAGCLR010000404.1 GCA_017646885.1 Methanobrevibacter sp.
CAGCTTAAGTCCATCTTAATGATATTGATTGTGTAATTGTGGATAATTGGGTTGCATAATAGTTTTTGACACATGTCGTCCACTTTTTCTCTTGCATCATCTTCTGAGTCTGCTTCCAATACAAAAGTAATGATCTCTTTTGTTTTGGTTCCTTTTACTTCATATCCTAAAAGAGCAAGGGACCTTTGAATAGTGGTTGCTTCTGGATTTAACATTCCTGGTTTTAAGGAAACTTTAACTTCAATGTCATACATCATTTTTAATCACCTAAATTTAATTTTATAGCTTTGGTTTAGTTTTATAGTAGTTTGATTCTAAGCCTTTGGCTTATGAATTTTTTTAATAATAATTATAATTTCAGATTATTTAAATTCCCCATTTTTGTCTGTCTTCTTCAGTTAAGAGTCTGTTGAAGACTTCTTCATATGCATCAATGACCTCATCATCCTTTCCTTGTCTGAAGAGTTCCTTATCAAGCATGTCAAGGGTTTCAGCATCCCATAATCTGCAGCTGTCAGGACTTATCTCATCACCTAAGATGATGTTTCCATCCTTGTCCTTACCGAATTCGATTTTAAAGTCAACAAGAATGATTCCAATATCCTTAAACATTTTGCTCATGACTTCATTTACCTTAAGAGCAAGCTCTCTTAATGTGTCTAAGTCTTCTTTAGTAGCTATTCCGAGAGCAATAGCTATTGCATCATTCAACATTGGATCATGGAACTCATCATCCTTAAAGTCCATTTGTATAAGAGGTGGGTTGAATGGAGCCTTATCTTCGAATGGGAATTTTCTGATAATGCTTCCTGTTGCTATGTTTCTTACAATAACTTCTATAGGAATCATATCAAGCTTTTTAGCTTTCATCACACATGGTTCGCATAATTCAATCAATTGTGTTTCCACTCCAGCATCTTCAAGAGTTTCAAAGATCTTTGCACAAATAATTGAGTTGATGTAACCTTTTTGGCCCATGCTTTCTTTTCTAGCGCCATCTCCTGCAGTCATGTCATCTCTAAAGTCAATTATGACCTCATCAGGATTTTCACCTTGGAAAACGCTTTTTGCCTTTCCTTCATAAAGTAAATTTTTAGAATCCATTTCAATCATCGTTTTAAAAATTATTTTGAAAATAATTCATTAATCAATCTTAACAATTATTTTAAAAATTCATATAGTTATAATATTTAATTTTATATTTATTATCATTAATAAATATAATTTAAATTTCATGCTTTTTTTAATTTTTCAATGGGGTTTCTTAAAGTCAATATCAATTTAATAATCCTTATCAAATGTTGATGACTTGATTGATTTTCAATTCGTTTTCTAATCATTTTAAGATTTTTCAATATCGATAAAAGAAAAGAATATATACCTATAAATAGAATATAGATATTTAAGAAAAATGGGGATTTTTCTTTATTGTGTATTAGATTAAAAATATTGGGGATTGTTTTTATGGAAAATAATTCTCTCAATAAGGCTAATGGCGAAAAGGCGATGTCTAAAGAGGAATTATCTGAATATATAATATCCGCTTATGATTCCGGTGAGACCATGGTGGACATTGCAAATGATGTTGGCAGAAGCAAAATATACATCAGCAAGATCATCCATCAGGTTTATGATGATGAAGAGATTAAAGTTCGCCAGTACAATAAATTAAGAGGCAAAAACAAGCTTGATTTTTCAAAGTACAAGAGCACTTCCGGAATTTATAGAGTCAGCTTTGTTGAGAACAAGAGAAATGGAAATGATTATTGGTCATACCAATATTATGAAAACAGTAAGCTAAGAAGAATTGTTTCTGTAAATCTATACAAGTTAAAGGTTATCGTTTTGGATAGAGGATTGGATTGGATAGAGTTTACAGATGAAGCCAGTGAATTGGTTTTGAAATATAAGGAAACCTATGATGAGTCTTCATTGGAAAGACAAAACAAAACTGGATTCTTTAGAGTGACAAAACGTAAAACCAAAACAAAGCAAGGTTTCACTTGGGCTTATTCATTTAAAGAGAACAATCAACTCAATTTTGTCAGTTCAGTAAATATCAGTACACTTAAGGCTAAGGTTTTAGCTAATGGCTGGGAATGGATTGAATTGACTGATGAGGCAAAAAGGTTGGTTGAGGAAAATTCTAAAGAACTTCAAAACAGGAATTGATCCTTTTAATTGATTCTTCTTCTTTTTTATCATATTTAATTTATTTTTTCAATTTTTTAAAACTTAATTTAGTTAACCTTGTTAAATTATTCGTTCTATTTTTTCATATTTTTAGAAATATTTAATTAACTTATTATAGATATACAATATTAATATAAACTTTAAGTAAAAAATTTAAATAAAATAAACTATAAATGATTTATAAATTATTGACTTGAAATTTATTAATATTATTTCATTACTTTATTTGGTGATACTATGTGTGGAATTGTTGGATGTGTATTGAAAAATGATAAAGTGGCTCCGATTCTTTTGGATTCAATATCCAAATTGGAATATAGGGGATATGACTCCATTGGTTTGGCTACTGCTTGTGACGGTAAGATAAATCTTAAGAAGGATGCAGGAAAGATTGATGAAGTCAATTCCAAATTGAACTTTGCAGAAATGCCTGGAAGTTATGGTATTGCTCATGTAAGATGGGCAACTCATGGAGATCCAAGCAAGGAAAACTCACACCCACACTTGAATTCCGCAGGAACTATCGCTGTAGTTCACAATGGAATCATTGAGAACTATTTGGCTATCAAGGAAGATCTAATCTCTGAAGGATATGAATTTAAATCAGACACTGATACAGAAGTAATTCCACACTTGCTTGACAAATTCATGAAAGAGGGATTGGATTTGGAAAAAGCGGTTCGTAAGGTCATAGGTGTTATTGAAGGTGCTTATGCTCTTGCAGCCATTTGCACTGATGAGCCAAATAAGGTAGTGGCTACCCGTAAGGACAGTCCTTTGATTGTAGGTATTGGTGAAGATGAATACTTCGTTGCTTCAGATTCCCCAGCTATCCTAAAGTATACAAACAATATCGCTTATCTTGAAATGGGTGAAATCGTGATTCTCACTGAAGATGGCGTAACATTCAAGGATGCTAACGATAAAGTCATGAAAAAGGACATTGATGTCTTGGACTGGTCTCCTGAAATGGCTGAAAAGGAAGGTTATGACCATTTCATGATTAAGGAAATCAATGAGCAGGATGTTGCAATCAGAAACACCTTAGGTGAAAAGAAAAAGATTAAAGCTATTGTTGATGAGGTTAAAGGAACCATCAACAGGGTTGTTTTTGTTGCATGCGGTACATCATACCATGCGTCATTGACAGGTAAGTACTTGATTGAGTCACTGGTAGGAATACCAACAGAGGTCTTGCTTGCTTCCGAGTTCAAGTATTCAGCTAAGGCATTGAATGACCAGACCCTTGTAATATTCATTTCACAATCCGGTGAAACTGCAGACACATTGAAGGCATTGGATGCAGCTAATGAGGTTTCAAAAACATTAGCTATTGTAAATGTAAGGGGAAGTTCCGCTACAAGAAGAGCGGATTATGTTATCCAAACTCAAGCAGGTCCTGAAATCGGTGTGGCAGCTACAAAGACTTATGTAAGCCAATTGATAGCTATTTACCTATTCTCTGCACTCCTTGCAGATGATGAGGAATTGCTTAAGAGATTGGAGAAAGTTCCTGATTACATTGATGAGGTTCTCAAGAAGCAAGGAATCATCCGTGAAATCTCACATTTATACAAAAGGGATAAGGATGCATTCTTCATTGGAAGAGGTTTCTCATATCCAATAGCTTTGGAAGGAGCTTTAAAACTTAAGGAGATATCCTATATCCATGCAGAAGGATATGCTGCTGGTGAGCTTAAGCATGGTCCGATTGCACTCATAGATGAGCATATTCCTGTAGTTGTGGTTGCACCTCCTGGTGAGGATTACAAGAAGATCATGAGCAATTTGCAGGAAGTTAAGGCAAGAGGTGCTGATATATTAGGTATTGGTGCTATAGGAGATATGGATTTGATTTCAGAATCAGATAATGTATTTTTAATAAATCCTGAAGTTGATGACATCTTGGCTCCACTTGTCTATATAATTCCACTTCAATTATTGAGCTATCATGTATCTGTAATTAGAAAATTAGATCCTGATAAGCCTAAGAACTTGGCTAAGTGTGTAACTGTAGAATAATTTTTAAGTTTTTTACAATAAAAAGACTAGGGGAAAAAAGAACTTAACCAAATGTGGCATATTTAGCTTTCTAAGAAAAAACCCTAGTTTGTATAAAATCAAATTTCCACACGCTTCAATTAAAAGTGTGTTGTTATAAATTGTATCAATTCATAAATGCTAATAGTGATTGCTAGTAATTTTATGATTAATACAATTAAAAAAATATCCATATTGCCTCCTTTATTTTAAAAAATGAAGGAGGTAAATACTTATTTTTCATCTCAATCATTTTAATCATCAAATTTCTTTTAGTTCTATTTTTTTATAATGATATAATTTGTTCAAGTGTTTGTATGATGTTATATTTATAAAAAAAGTCAATGCCTAATTATGAATTCTAAAATTTAGAATTCATAATGCATACCACTTTCAGGCACTAAAAAAAATTCTTCAGATTAAATGAAGAGATGGGAATATTTTTAATAATTTTTCATTAAAATATTCTATTTCTTACTCTATCAAAACTACTATTTAAATTTGTTGTTTTTTCATTTAAGGTTTAATATTTGTTTTATATAGTAAACAAAAAGTATTTTAGTCTAATTTTTCAAAAATAAGTTAATTTTATAATACTAATTCAATTTTACAGATTCATATCAATTTTTCAATTAGATATTAATAGGGTAATTCATGAAATTTAAAAAAAGAATAATGAGATTATTTTCTTCCACTTCCAATCTCAAGAAGTGGAATTTTGCTCATCACATATATTAGAATCCAGCTTAATCCTATTATTATGATTGAGCTTACAGGAAGCCAGAAATAAGCATTTGTATTTACAATTGATGATAGGAATCCTTTATACATTATGTATTGCATAAGGATATAATGTGAGAAGTATATTCCAAAACTGCATGAGGAAAACAGTACAATCACTTCACCTATTTTTCTTTCCCTAATCATTTTTGCACCTTTTCTAATCCATTCAACGCTTGCATACTTGAATGCAATGAAGAGTCCAATGGTTTCTGTGATTACAACGATGTCAAAGTAATCGATTGGTGCCAATGCGTATCCTCCAAGTCCCTTAAGGTAGATCTTTGCAAAATGTCCAGCTATTCCAACTAAAAATAGCAGGCATCCGATTGCAAACATCTTTTTATCTGAGTATTTGAATTCCATGTTGTGAATGTAGGATCCCATGATGAAGTATCCGAGAACCGGGAAGAAATTGAATATGACTCTGAAGTTGTATTTCATCTGAGGGTAATCGAAAAAGCCGATTGTATATAGTATGGAAAGGATGATTGTAATTGTAATG
>JAGCLR010000405.1 GCA_017646885.1 Methanobrevibacter sp.
ATTTTAAGCTGAGTTCCAACTGCCAGGAATTCCAATAGCTCCATTGTTGCAGGGTGAACACCCATAGTTGCAAGACCAGTGTTTCTTGAACGGCCATATCTGAGTCTGAACCCTCCCTTTTCAGAAGGATATCCTAAAACAGGCCTTCCACCAATGATATCATGAGCATATTTGGAATGTTCAAAGAGTTCATCCTTATCGATGATATTGTCATCAATCTCTTCAATGATCTCTTCGTTATCAGATTGTGAACCCTCTTCTTCCTTAGAGGAGCCTACACCTTTAGCATATTCAGCTAAAAATTCCCAACTGTCCAATTTAAGGGTGTGAGCATATTTTAAGATCTTTTTGGATTTCTGAATAACCCCTTCAACCATCGCAAGAAGAGCTCCACCTCTAATGTTATTGGTTTCTACACGAGGCAAGTCCCTGTGAGACACTTCTACTTGGTCTGTTGGCTCTCCACTGACTTCAACTGGAATGCTTCTTGCAGCTAATCTAACCTCATCAGGAGTTGGAGAGTATTGCAAATTGGTAACTTCTGATTCGTAAAGCTCAACTTCTTCCACATATCTTTCTATCTCATCATCAGTAGGCTTATAAATGTCAAGACCAGTAGCTACACGTATCTTATCACCTAAAAGAACGGATAATGCAGCTGCAGTACCTCCTGCACTACGGATAGGACCTGCAAAGTATACAGCAACATACTTGCTTCCATCAGAATTGCTTTTGATTTTTACTCCAGAAATCCCTTCCAAAGGAGCTGCTACAACCCCTTCTGTTAAAATAGCTAAAGCGGTTCTGAGTCCTTGGTCTGCAAAAGCCTGTTTTTCAGCCTCTAGCTTAGCACCAGTTTCTTTTGATTCCTGAGATGCGATTTCAGCAGCAATTTCAAATGCCACCTCTTCCCTAGACATATCCTTTTCTAATTCCTTGATACGCTTTGCAATGCCTTTAGGACCTACAAGCCCTTCCACTCTCTCTGCTAAGTCCTTTGCCAATGGAATTTCAGTCTCTAACTCAACATCAAACCCTTTTGATCTTGCCTCATTAGCTATCTCATAGAGCTTGAGAGTTTCACTTTCCAATCTTTCAAAATAATCCATTCCAGCATCCATTATAATCACTGATAAATAAAAATAATAATTTACAAAAACTTGACTAATAATTAAATTTTTTTCTTAATTTTTCTCTAATATTATTATATTCCTTATCATATTTAAAAATATTAAGAGAGCATTTAAAAACTAATAGAAAATTGAAAATTTTATGAAAAATATTATGAAAAATATTTGAAAAAAATAAAAAAGAGATACTATTAATTTAAAATTAAAATAAAAGTAAATAAATTAAAAAAAGAGACTAGTTAAGTGAATACACATAACTAGTGAAAATAATTTTGATCAAACTTTTTTTAAAAGTTTGCTTATACAGAGAATCTTAAGATGAAACAGAAGATTCCTAAAATTACACTAATTGCGATGACTATTTCTGGAGCGATTTTTGGACCTACACTTTCGTCATCAAAATATCTTACTAAACCTGCCCCACTCATAGGCATGCTGATTTTATTATCTTTTTTTGCCATAAATATCACGTTAAAATAATTGAATAAATTGAATTTTTTTATTTGAATTTGAGTAATTAATCAAGATTAATATAATTATAATATTAATATGAATTTTATAAGTATTAACTATTTCTATCATTTCTTATATTAAAACTTTTAGTTTAAAAACAATGAGTTAGAGAAATTATAAAATTCCTCCAAAGAATAAAACTAAAAGTGCAGCAATTGCAAATGTAATTAACCAAACAGGAACACTCCAAGCCATTACTTTAGAACCATCTAAAGGAGGTATCGGCAATAGGTTGAAAGCTGACTAGAAGAAATTGATTCTAGTAACAAGAACGCAAATCAAGTAGACAATAGCTCCAGTTTCAGTGTATACGAAATCCCAAAGAGATCCTACAATAAGGAAAAATA
>JAGCLR010000007.1 GCA_017646885.1 Methanobrevibacter sp.
CCCTTTCCTGTACGTCTGGGAGCGCTCGATCGTAGCTGCGCAAGCTCTACCTGCAACTTACCGTCACCGCTTCTAGCATGCAGCGCAAAAATATCAAGAATAAGCATACTGCGGTCTATTACAGTTACTTCACCTATATCGTTTTCCAAATTTCTTATCTGCATAGGTGAAAGTTCGAAATCAAAAACAACAAGTTTAATTTCTTCTTATCAATATTGATTGTAATAGATTTGATCCTGATTACCCTAACATTGATTTCAGATGTAGGAGAGAACCTATACTATACCATAGTTGTCTTTGATACCATTATATGTATAATTCTTTTTATTGAATTCTTTACAAGATATTTTGATAGCGATGACAGGAAACGCTTTTTGCTCAAAAACTGGACAGAGCTGATTGCTGCAATCCCATTTGACTTGATCATGCTCCCATTTGTCTTGAATGGTTCTCTTTTAAGAGTCTTCAAGGTCTTGAAATTCATCAAGGTGATTGCTCTCTTTTCACAGTTCTTTGAAACAATAGACGTTTTCCTTAAAAAGACTCATTTGGATGAGATATTCGGTATTACACTCCTTGTTGTACTTGCTTCCACACTTGGATTATATCTCTTTGATCCAAGCATAAACAGCTTATTTGACAGCTTATGGTTTGTTCTTTCAACAATTACAACTGTCGGTTACGGTGACATATTGCCTCAATCCGGTGCTGGAAAGATAATTGGACTCTTAACCTTGATCTTTGGAGTATTGATATTCAGTACAGTTACAGGAGCTATCGCTTCCTATTTTGCAAGAAGAATATTGATGAATGAAGACTTCAACATTACAGAAAATGACGACAACATTGAAAAATTAAAAGAGAATCTAAGCTATAACAAGCAGAATATTACTGAAGTACATGCTAAAGTGGATGATATAGACCGTGATGTTGAACATCTTAAAAAAGAGATAAATGAATTAAAAGAGTTGAATAAGCAGTTAAATGATGAAATAAAAAGCTTAAATGAAAACTTAAAGAATTAAAAAAAGAAAAGAACAAAAACTATTTTTAAAAAGGAAAAAAGGATTATTTACTTATAATCCTTTACAGAATTTATTAAATTATCCATATTAGCAAACAATTCCTTTAGATCCTCATCTGATTTCTCAGTGTCGCCATCGTGAATGATAAGCTCTTCTATAAGATTGTTCATCTCATCATTTATTGAATCCATAATGCTTATTTTATCTTTTACAGTCTCATCCAATCTTTCACTGTATTCTGGAGCCATTTCAATGATGCTTGTAGCAGAATCAGCTTGGTGATAGAATAGCTTATGGCAACTGTCTATAACTGACATGAACCTATTATGACTTAATTCTCCACTTGCAAATCGTTTATTGATTAAGCCTTTGATATTCTCTTCCTTTTTATCAAATGCCTGTTTTTGATTATCGATTTCAGCCTTGTATGGCTTAAACTCAGGAATAATTTCTGGAATAATATTTTCAACTGGTTTTTGAATGGATTCCTGTACTGGTGTACTGACTACAGGTTGAGATGATGGGTTAAATGAGAGATTATCCATTCTTTTTTC
>JAGCLR010000406.1 GCA_017646885.1 Methanobrevibacter sp.
ATCATCATAAGAAGGATTGCAATGATAGGTGTTCTGTATTCAAGTGTAAGGACAGTTATCATTCCGATTAGGGTTAGAACCAGGAATCTGAATCTCACTTGGCTTCTTGAGATTTCACCCTTTTTGTATTGGTTCAATCTGTGTGATGCAATCAGCCCTATTCCTGGAATAACTAAGAACACTGGCATTGTGAATATAGGCTTTAGTGAGTATCTTAAAGAGGATTTCAATATTGGCAATCCTCCAACAGATGCAATGCTTATGAACAGGAATACGATTCCAATTAATGTAAGGCAAAAGCCTATTGAGTAGACGTCTTTTGTATCAAACAATGGTATTTGATTCTTTTCGCTATCGTTTAAAACAAATCTTGGAAGTATTGCTGCCCCTATGAAAAATGAGATGAATGCAATCAATATGGTGAATTGCAAATCCCTTGAAACAGGTTCTGTTGCAAGCAGTAAAAAAAGTGTGAATGTAACTAGAACAATAAGCGGTGAAAATATTTCCTCCTTTAGAATTTTGCTTTTCTTGAAAATGGATAAAAAGTTTTCACTAGGGTATATGCTCTTGAAATAGCTATTGACCCATTCATTTTCAATAAATTCAAAGATCTTGAAAATAAGTGTAAATAAAAAGGATTTTCCAATCATATCTTCTATAGTTCTAGAAATTGTGCTAGTTATAGAATATATTAGACTCATATTTTCACTTTTTTTAGCTTATTTTTGTTCGCTTATGTTTTAGTTTTAGTTATATTCAATCATAAGTTCTGATTTTTATTTGGCTTGTCTGACCGTTGAAATCGCCTAATATTTCACTTGCTGTTTTCAAATCAGTTTTATTAGCCCTATTGATTTCAAGAACATTGCTTTCACTATTCATGACAATGCAAGGCTTTTTATTTTCATATAATGCATTTAACAATTTTTGATATTTTACGCTATCCAAATTGTCCATAGCAATGCTTGTACTGATTTCACAGTTGCTTCCATTAGGCATTTCACTGATTAAATCATTAAGGCTGCTGATTTCCTTTGGAGCAACTGTAATGTCCTTGACATTCCTGTAGGTATCTCCATTTGATTCCAAGCTTATTGAATCGATAAATAGGTCTGCATTTGGCACATCCTTGTAGAATCCAGCAAGCAATTTTTTGCCATTATCATCAATGAGAACGTTTACTTTTTCCTTTTCAGTTTCTCCTAACCATAGGACTTTTCCATTCAATTCAACCTTTTCTCCGGTTTTTGCATCGGTACCGACAATTGTGCTTGTAACCACATTGCCGTTTTTGTAGTAATCCAAATAGGTTTCAAGTACTTTCGGATTGGTTGAATAGTCAAAGGAAGTGGCTGAAGCATTTGATGAGTCATCATCAGCCATATGGTAAATGGCAAATCCCACTGCACCGATTATGCAGATTATTATTAAAATGTCAATGATTGTAATCTTATTTAAAAACCCTGGCTTTTTCATATCTATAACCTGAAAAACTTTTAATATGTTTCTATGAATTCTTTAATTATTAATGTATTGATTTTTTTTATTTTAGCTATTCTTCGTAAATAGCCCCTAAAGGACACATATCCATGCATATTCCACAGTCATCGCATCCATCCTTAATGATCATGGTGTATCCTCTTTTCTCAATCAAGTCTTTTGGACAAACAGGAATGCATTTTTCACAAACTCCACATTCATCTAAATCAATAACTATCAATATATCGCCTCATAAAATATTTTTTGTGAATTTTGTAAATTATTAAAATCAATTGATTGTTCCTTATTTAATAATTTTCAATAATTTAATATCTTTTAATAAAGTATTTTTTAATTAAGTTTTATTTAATACTATTTTAAGATATAATCATTTTTCTTTATATAATTTTGTGAATTTCAGATTATTTTCCAAAAATTTTATTCCAATGTTCCTTCATTTTAGCGTTATTTCGTGATTTTTCATTAGAGTTTTTTTATATCCACAACCTTTATATATCATAAAGTTTAAAATAATATTGTTGTAATTATTATGCAAGGGTTCCCGAGCGGCCAAAGGGGAAGGACTTAAGATCCTTTGGTGTAGACCTACGAGGGTTCGAATCCCTTCCCTTGCACTTTTTTATAGAATTTTTCCGATTTTTACTGCCTTAGTGGCTCAGCTGGTAGAGCGCTACCTTGGTAAGGTAGAAGTCGGGGGTTCGAATCCCCCCTAAGGCTCTTTTTTCTAATTAATTCAAAAAGGATTAATTAGTTTTTTTATTTTTTTTTCAACGAAAGTTGTTTTTTTTTTAAATTAGTCTATTTAAGGTATCATACCCTAAGGTATCATACCTTAAATACTAATTGTAAGTTTTTTATAATCAAAAAGATTATTTTTTCTTATTTTTATTTAGCTGCGAATTTGTTAAGTTAGGATAAGTTTGAATTCATAATCAATCAATTTTAAATATGATGAAATGTATATTTTATTTGCAGTTATTATGATTTTTATTAAATTGTGAAACTTAGAAATTAAAATATGGGTGATAGTTTGGTTAAACATTTTAACGTTATAATGGCAGGATTCATTGGTGGAACTGTTGCATTGTTTACTTCAGTTTTAGGAGTCTCTGGTACTATTATAGGATCTGTATTAAGTTCATTCCTTTATCAATTGCTTTCAAGCTATTCAGAAGAGAAGATTGATGTGGGAACATTAAGAAAACCTAAACTGGCTAATGAGATTGTTTATATATTCCCATTAGTTGTTATAGGAATCATTGAATTGATATTCTTATTGTCAGCATTGCATTACAGATTTGACATGATATTTGATTTCCTTGAGTCTGCTGTAGCAAATAACTTATTCAGATTAATGGGAATTGGTTTAATCATTTTAGGGGCTTACCCATATTTCAATTCAAACAATATTGACAAACGTAACGGTACTGTTGTTTTGATTGTAGGGGTATTGTTGCTTTTAAGAGGATTGATGGACATTTCAGATATCACTTCAAAAATATTCTATGCTGTATTTGCTCCATTTGACTCATTGTTTGCATTGTTTGTTGTTATAGCATTGGCACTTGTCATATTCAATATCTTAATAAGCTCTGATAATGAATATTTCAAGTCAAATGATTTCATCAATAAGCATAGGCCAAGAAAGCCTCATGCAAGAAAAATAGACACTTCATTTGGAAGAAATGCTAATGATGATGGGGATTTCAATCATAATTCCAATCATGGATCTAATCATAGGTCTAATACTAAGCCTAATCATAGAGTTAAGAATTCAAATCATGATTCCAATAGAAATCCGGAAGTTCTTCCAATATACGAAGAAGAAGTCATTTTAGTAAATAATCCTGAGGATCCTAATAATCCTATTAAAAAAAGAATCTTAAAAAGAGTAAAAACAGAATATGATGCTGAAGAGGATGATTATCAGGATTTATATATCATTGATGAATCTGAATAAATAATTATTAATAATTTTTTTTAATTTGACCTTCTCCAGGTGTTTCCACATTTTGCGCACCTAATGAAATAGGTTGGAGCTTCATCTGCGGATCTTGTTTGAACTGTCCACCAGTACCCTTTGGTTCCTCCACATTTATAGCATGTGATTTCTTTAGTGGGAAGGGCAACATTGTTGTTGTCAGTTACAATGACTTCCATTGCTTTCTTTCTTTCTCCTTCAAACTGATACTCCTCTTTGATGTCCTCATCGGATATCTCTTCCACATATCCGCAATCACATTCAAGCTTCTTGTTTTTTGGTATCAGTATCTTACCGCAATCTGGACAGAATCTCATTTTTTCACTTCACGATTTTTATCATGATATTTTTCAATAATTTATCATTATTTGTAATGGTATTTATAAAATCCCTCATAAAAAATTCAATAATTTTCCATGATATTTAATTAAATTTCCAAAAAAATCTTTCTTCGATATTTTACTAGTTTCTTTATTATTTTCCTATAATATAAATTTTTATATTATTATTAACTTTATCAATAATTTTATCAATTATTTTAGAATGATTTCAAATTTCAATCAGCTATTTTTTCATCACCAGTAATATTTATGGGAAATTTTTGGAAAATTCATAATAATTTGTAATAATTTATCATGATAAATCAACATATTTATATACAATGTTTATTAAAAGTTATAGTATATACAATGTTTACTAATTATCGTATATGAAAGAATGGAGGAAATATCAATGATTGAAATTCGCTTCCACGGACGTGGAGGACAAGGTGCTGTAACTGCAGCAGAAATTTTAGCTAAGGCAGCATTTAAAGATGGTAAATACTCTCAAGCGTTCCCATTCTTTGGTGTAGAAAGAAGAGGGGCTCCTGTTATGGCATTTACCAGGATCGATACTGAACCTATCAATTTAAGGTATCAGGTTTACAACCCTGATCATGTGATAGTTCTTGATGATGGTCTTTTAAATGTTGTAGATGTTTATTCTGGATTGAAAGAAGACGGTGAAGTTATTATAAATACTCATGAGAAGGTCGAATCAGCAAGTCACAAGGTATTTGATGTTGATGCAACAGGCATTGCACTTGAAATTTTAGGTGTGAACATTGTAAACACCATTATTTTAGGATACTTTGCTAAGAAGACCGGTGAAGTAAGTATAGAATCCCTTCTTGAAGTAATTAAGGAAACTTTCCCAGGTCCAATTGGAGAGAAAAACGCAGTAGCAGCTCAAAAAGCTTATGATATGGCTTAAGGCTGTATAAAATTGATAAATTTATGAAAGGTGATTAAATGGTTTCTATTGGATGTGCAATTAGTGAACCTGGAAGTACACGTAAAAACAAAACAGGGAGTTGGAGAACTTTTAAACCAATCCTTGACAAAGATGCTTGTGTAGATTGCAATAACTGTCTCATGTTCTGTCCGGAAGGATGTGTAAA
>JAGCLR010000054.1 GCA_017646885.1 Methanobrevibacter sp.
AGAAAGCTTTATCTTGTGTGTAAACACCTACATAGTCTTTTGTTGCTTCTACTTTAGCACTTACATTCAAAATTGCTTTCAATCTTTGTTCTATTTGTTGGTTGCCCTTCAAATTGAGTTCATTGTCGCGGCGCCAATCTGATTCACTATAAGGTTTTTTGATACCTGTTACACTATCCATAGCCCTTTCAGTCCAATCTTGACTTCTCTTTGGTCTTGCTGTTCTTGGACCTATTTCTGTTACTATTGCTGCCCAACTTGGTTTCTGTCCCTTGTTTAGTCTAGCCTTATCAAATGGGGATAAACCATGCTGTAAGACGTCATCAATCGTATCTTCAACTATTACATAGCCAGCTGCTTTAAGTGCCTTATATGCTTCATTGAAATCTTCAACATCATCTACATCTATCTTACCACGGTTCTTCCAGTATTCGGCAGTACCCTTATCTAATTGGTCTAATAGATACTGGCAAACATCGTCAAAGATTTTGTGTAATGTCTTTGTGTTAAATCCTCTTGTGAATACTATCTTGTATGTGTCATAGAAGTCTTGAATGTTCAAATCAAATATACCTGTTCTACCAATGTGGAACTTTCTATTCAATTCGTTTGTACAATACACATAACATTCTTTGACTTGGGATTTATCAACTTTTCCGACCTTTGAACTGTCAATGTTCTTTGTATCTTTTGCCATTGTTCTAATGGATTTGATAACAGATGTTGGGAGAACGAATACAGGACCGGCAGTCATATCACCACCGTGTAATCTGTTAATCTCAATCTTTTCTAGTTCATCAACATACTTGTCATTATCCAAGTTATCCATAATTCTTTGTAATTCTTTCCGTAAGCCAGTCAAATTTACAGGAGTTTTAATGACAGTGTCAGCAAGTTTTTCAATAACTCTAACGGCATAATAGTAATACTGTTGCATTACTTCTAATGCTTTAGGTGTCTTTAAGAATTTAATCATACCAGTGATAACATTCTCTGGCATTGGGTATGGTTTACCATTCTTCTTTGCTCTGTGCCAATCCCAAAATTCTTTAATGAGGGTTTCTTCTTCGGATAATCCTGCTCCACCTTCTAAATACTTATCTAATTGAGTTAGTGCGAACTTGTAGTATTTGCCAAATGCTTTTTCTACATCTTCAGCTTCAGTACCATTAACAAATTTAATAAGGTCTTTTGGTGGATTTGTTTCGTTACCCTTCTTCTTATCATTATACCAATCAAAGAACTGCTTTACATATTTGGCATTTGGGTCTTCGGATTCAGCATTGGATTCGTGCCATTTTGCTGCTCTATTCCACATTTCTTGTGATTCTGTTGTAAAATCATATTTTCGTCCAACTTGTTTGAAAAAATCATATAGAAATTCTTGCCAAGTTAATGAACGCTGATCATTCTCTTCGTCTTCAACCAAATTAACATCTGGAATAGTATTACCAAATTTACTGTTAAGATACTTTTCAATAGAACCTTCAGTTTGTGGTCCTTTATTTGTAATCAAACGGCCGATATAATACATTACATTGGCAGATTCAGCATCCATAAATCCGAGTACATTTTGAATATATCCTAATTCTTGTGCTTCGGTTCTACCTTCTACGATAAACCCCTTGCTTTCAAGAAAATGCTGTGCTTGTTCTAATAAATTCATTTAAAAACCTCATTAAATTATCTAATGTATTTATAAAAAACTAGGGTCCCCAAAAAGGGGACCCTAGAAGGAGCCGTTATGTTGAAAATTTATACGAAATCTGTATTACCAAGTGCGATTTTGAAGTTCTCTCTGGCATATTTGGCATAATCAAGACCCTTCGGAACATTCAACTTCAACTGGTCAATTACATTTTCCATACCGACAGAAAGTGAGTTATCATTGAACAAATACATTCCGAACAAAGAACAATCACTTAATTCGTATGTAAACTTACTACTTTTATTGTATTCATCGTAAGTAACGATAATGTCAAAGAGCGGCTGGTTTTTATCCATATCCCAGTAGGTGAAAATTTCGTGATTATCAAAATCGTATTCATCTACTCGGTCAACAACCAACTTTTCCAACTGCTTTATAGTTTTCATTACTACCACACCCTTGTGCAGATGGACAGGGAGCTGCCAAGCAAGATTTTTGGTTTTGATTAGTTCTTCTATTGTACTTCTGTTTAATTCCATTAGAAATCCTTCTTAATCTTATTTGTGCGTTTTGCCTGTATAATTTGTTTGTTAATCATTATGGCTTCTTGCATCAAATCGTGAACCTTCTTCTGCAAATCGGTTTCACTGATAATCTTCAAATCTACAACTTCGTCATAATCGTAACTCATTTGTGGGCGGTAGTTCTTTGATGCCACCTTGAACTTTGGGAAAACGCATTTGCCATCCTGAAAATTGTCAAATGAAATAGTCATCAGTCGTCCTTGGTATTTCAAACTATCCGGCAGATAAACTAATTGTACAGAACCGCCATTTGCGTTAAAGACATCAAAACCTTCGGCTTCAAAAATTTCTCTAATTCTTTCTAGACTTATCATACTGCCTCATAAGAATCAATCGTGCTGGAATGACCTTGTTCATATTACAATCGTCACAGCAACGGAATGTTTCGCCCATCTTGGCATCTTCTTCCTTGGTTTTCCCATTTGCTTCCCAGTAACCACGGGTTGAATTTCCGTGTCCGGTAAATTTCTGCCCACAGAACGGACAGGTTGTTACAAGTTCTTCCATTATGTCCTCCATTTATCGTTGCAAATCTTCCAGTATTGCTACTGTTAGTGGAATCATAAAAAGCCAGACAGAAAAAATCAATAGTGCAGATAAAATAGGTGAATTAATGATTTTTCTGTATATTCTATCTATTCGTTGTTCAAATGTTCTATTCATAATTAGTCAATGTTGTTAAGAGTGTCAATGATAAATTCCAGCTTGTCCTTCGTGAAGGTCCAGGTGAAGTTTTCGTTATATTCACCAGAATGTTGAAGCTTCGGTTCACCCCACTTTTCGGTCAGTTGTTCACGAACATTCTTCGGCATATTGCGAGTAACACGGATTTTTAATTCGTCCGTCCATTTCTTTGTAGTGGAATCCAAATCAACTTTGTTATAACCAATACTAACAGAACATTCGTCATCGTCAATCCAATAGAAACCGAAAATGCTAATCTTGTTGTCAATCGTTTCCTGCCAATTATGAACACAATCGTAATTGCCGTTATAGTGGAGCTTCTTGTTCAAATCCAAGAGAGCCTTGTTCAAGCGGAGAGTATCAACGCAGTTGAACATAATATGGAGTTCATTATCATCATTATCAAAAATTCGTCCGTCAGCCTTAATGTAAATTCTCTTACCGAAGAAGTAGGCCTTAGCAACATAACCAGAACATTCGGTCGGTTCAATAGTGTCAATGTCAATCAGACCAATCACACTAACAGGAACCAGTTCACGAACAGAATTAAATTTCTTGAACGAACCAACATTCACGAAACGCATTTCCTTCTTTTCGGACTTCGTGATAATCGCACCGTCAGTTGTCTTTTCAATGTTTTCAAACCAGGTTTCACTAATCAAATTGCCTTCGGAATCCATCAAATTCCAAAGCTTGTTGCGGTTCTTACCAACCTTAATGTACTTGGCATCAAACGGGAGAATTGTGGTGATTTTGGTGAGCTGCGATTTCTTCATAGTGTTACCTCTTTTTTATTACATAACAAATATACTAATTTATCGCAGTTTTGTCAATGGTTGTAAAGAATTTTATTGTAAAATTTTATATACAAATCTATTTGTTTCAAAATGCTCGCAAAGCCGTTGTTCCTGGTCGCACTTAGCCCATACAATAAACCAATCTCTATAAACACATTCTGGTCTACTTGAGCCATTTCCTGGCAAGTCCTGCCATTATAGAGCATTGTGGCTAAAATTCCCAACCCCAAAGAGAGCAAGCCAATCTCGGCATCTACTTCAAAATGTAAATTATTGTTTACAAAGACTGGTTTTAACCATAATTTCGTAGAACACCCCTTAATCAGGTATTTGTCTTCTCTAATGTTTTCCGAACATTTATGATTTTTAGCCAAATTTATTAAAAAAGTCCACTTTTCATCAGTAGACTTAAAATTCGCAAATGTTTGTTTTAATTCGTCTTCAGTCACAATCTTCCCTAATTCGTTCTAATTGTTGTAATTTATATGCTTTTTTAAATTCCGGCAGAGCTTGTTCATTAAATACTTTCCAAAATTCTTCTACAGTATCTACTCTTTCGTGTAAGTATCTGTATTCAAATCCATACATTGATTCTCTTTTTGTAAAAAGTTCTATTGCGTGAGTTCCATCCCAACAGCTATATGTTTCTCCCAATGGAAGTCCTTTGTAAATAAGTCTGCTGGGAATGGGTCTAGTATCTTTTGTCAATCCCAAGTCGGCAATAATTTTATTTACTTCTGCTTCAGTCAAAATCAGTCTCCAACTTTTCTAGTTTCTTATTCATTTTCGCAATCTTTTGTTCTTGTAACAATGATTCAAGACTTGTTTTAAAATTTTTTAGTTCTTTGTGTAATCGTTCTTCAGTCAATTTAAAAGATTTAGTGTGTATATTTATTCTCCACAATTTTAATGATTCAATAGCATAATTTATACCAATTTCACCAGTACTCCATAATACAATAGGTGAAAATGTAATAACATCCACTCTGTTCAAAGCTTTTTCGCTGAAATGCTTTTTATCTAAACTATTTAAATTTTGTTCGCATAAATTTTCAATATAAAGTGCTAATCTATCTATTCCAGGATACTTATAGTACATTGCTGAGTGTCCATATTCTTCACCGCCTTCACAATAAAATCCATACGAACAAATTATTTTATCTACTTCATCAAAAGTCATTTGAAATCCTTTTTCATTTTGCGTTCTTTCATTTCCGCAAGTATTCTTTTGCGTTGTATTATAAGTTCATTCAAATGTTTTTCAAATGGTTCTACTTCTATATAAGTGTGTCTTTTATTTTTATCACCTACTATTTTATCGTGTTTTAAATGTATACTGTCAAACAAATATGCTTTACCACTGTATATACTATATGCTCCTATGAAACTAGAAGGTCCATCTCCATCAAAACATAAACAGTATTCATTCCCATAATTAAAATGAACCTTCAAATGATACTTGAGTATCAACTTATCAAGTTCATCATTTTCAAATAGTAAAGTCATACAAAATCCTTTTTTATCTTCTCAAGTCTTTCTTTTTCTTTTTCAAGTTTTACATATTTCTCAAACATTCTCTTAATTATTTCGTACTTTTCTTCTGTGAAATTTTCACCCTTTGGAATGGCAAAAAGATAAAAATTTTTATTTGCTTGTGTTTATGTTTTTGTACTCAAAGGAGCTTGCCACACATGGTCAGTACATCCTCTATCAGCACACAAATATAATCTTAATTCTTCAAATTGTTCTGTTACTGTATATTGTGCTTTTACTACATCATATTCACTGAACATCATTTGAAATCTTCTCCAATGTTTTGTAACTTAAGTCTTTCTTTAAGTGACTTGAAATGTTCAATCAGTTCATTAAATTCTATATCATCGTTTTTATCCAATTCAAATGCTTTATCTACAAAGATAAATCTACGAATGTCCTGTGCTACTTTCTGCCCATTTATATACAGTCTTTTCTTTTCAATATGTAATGAATATACTTCTCTAATTCGTGTTGCCATTCCAGTCTTAAAATGAATTAAAACACTCTTGTCTAATTTACCTGTATATGGAATGTTAAATTCAGTACAAAATAAATGTTCTTGTCCTGCATCTTCAAATTCATTATCAACTTCTTTACAGTATTTAACAAAATCTTCCATTGTTTCGCACTTTGTATGTAAATGAACTAGATAATGTCTTATTCTATTTGTCACATGATTCACTTCATCAGTTAAATTATGATTAACTAATGTTTGTGTCTGTCTATTGAATAGATTAGCTGTGAGTTGTCCTTGCAAGTATCGTAATTTACCTTCAAGAAATTTTATTCTAGGATCCATTTGATAA
>JAGCLR010000407.1 GCA_017646885.1 Methanobrevibacter sp.
AATAAGTAATTGGCTGGTTGATATAATGGTAATGGAATGGAATAGAGTTAGTAAGATAGGGTTAGAGTTAGTAAAATAGTAAAATAGAGTTTTTTGGTGGCCACCGGGACCAGGTCCATGCATCACCACCCCGTATCCGCCTCCGTTTACCCAATAAAAAAAGCCTCTAAGTAGAGGCTTTTTACAAATTCATGAAACCAGTTATCTACATCCTGATCCTGATCCTTTTTAAGTTTTTCAACCTTTTCAACTTTAACCGGGGTCATCTGTCCCAGGTGAGTAAAAATATTTTCATCTTTAAGCGCCTACTCAACGCGCTTAATCATTTCTTTCTGAATATTCTTACGCTGTGGAAGCATAATTTCAGCTGCCTCAATAGCTTTTTCAAACATTTCAGGTCCTACTTCTTCTACTTCAGCCTCTGTGATTTCGCCCAGGGCGATAAGGTAATTAATAAAGGCCGCGGTCAATTCCTGTCTAGCTACTTTGATCTGGCCCTGCTTCTCCTGCTCTTTCTTTCTAGCTTCCTCTTCCTCTTTCATCTTAGTCTGGATCCTTGATGCCTCAATGCGAACCATATCAAGAATCTCATCTACTGTTCCGCCCTCGCGGAGAATCTGTTCAACTGTCATCATAGACTTATCCATCTCAATTTACCTCTCTTGTCTGTAATTTGTATATATCTTTCTCTCTTTCTTATACATATATTATATCAAAATTTTTTATAAAATTCAAGTGGTTGCGGGCGCCAGGTCATTGTCACCTGGGACGGGTCCCGTCCCCAGAACAAAACAACTATGAAGGGGATCCATATGGCAAGGGCCTCGGTATTCCGGGAAAATCCAGGTCGCCGGGCCAAGGTCCAAACAACTAGGAAAAATCGCCATATAGGCCCGTGGACCTGGAACCGGGCCGCAGCGTGCGTCCGCGGCCCGCTCATTATACCATACCTCGCGCCTTATGTCAATATACAAAATAAACGAATTATAGAGCAGATCTTTGGTAAAATTGCACAAAACTGGCAAATTGCATAAAAAAACAGGGCATTTCGCCCTGTTTTTGTGTATTTTAGCCTATTTTTTAGGCTTTCTTTTACGTTTTAAGTCAATTTCATAGTCATTTTCACCAATACTGAAGGAAATCAGCTTACCAATGTTGGTAATTTTGACATTTTCAGCAAATTCTGGAAGAATTTCCGCAATTTTCTGAATAATCATTTCTTTTTCCGGGTCTTCCTTGCGTTCGCGTTTGACTGTTTTTTTCTCAGTCTCAGCTTTCGCAGAATGGATAGTTGCCATGATTCTGTTGTCTTTTACTTTTTGAGTGAGCATTTCCTGTTCTTCATTTTCTGTGTAGCCTTCATCATCCAGCCACATTTCGATTGCTTCCTCTTTTGAGATTTTTAAAACTTTCATGCTCTTTTCAATCTCAGCATCCGGAATTGTAATCATCTTTCCATTAAATTCGTATCTCATACCAATCACCAATCCTTTTTCTTATTTTTTATAAATAAATTATATCATATTTTTTAAAATTTGTCAATAGAAAATCTTAAAATTTTTTAAAAATGTTGTGGCGGGTTTAGGTCTCCCGCCACTTGGAAAGGAGGTAACAAAAATTAGATTTTGAAGGGAGTCAGGGGACTCGAACCCCTGTTTGCCGTTCAACTCCCGTCCTACTACTCCGCAAGGGAGAAGTAGGATTTTTTCTTTTCAATGGTCTTTACGACCTTGCCTTCCTCTTTAAGGATGCGAAGCAGTGCAGAAAGTTTCTGATTGGAATGCACTCTCATTTCTTCGAACAGCTCCCACATTTCAGTAATAGTTACTGGTTTTTCAACCTTGGCAAGACATTCCAGAATCTGAGCCATGATTTTTTCATTCTCAATCTGAGATTTTGTCTGCTTAGTTGTGGAAGATTTTCTTTCAAGCAATTCCACTTCATGGTCGATGAAAGCAAGCACTTCTTCTGTGCAATTTTCAGATGCTACTACGATACCTCTAACTACTGCGAACATTTCTTTCTTTGTCATTTTCTTTGTCATAATCAAATCCCTCTTTCTTTCTTTTGTTTTTTACATCTTTATTATATCATATCTTTTTTTGTTTGTCAAGACTTTTTTTATTTTTTTTAGGATTTTTTCAAGCCCCTTGACCTTGGCTTTGTGTTCCTCTCTTTGATGATTAAAGTATATCATAGGTCGCAAGAAAACACAATACCGGAAAAATGCACAAGATTCGGGATAAATTTTTGTTAGATCTGCCAACTAGACTTCCGCGGAAAAATGTGCTATACTGATCTGTTGTGCAAAAACGGCCTGGGTCGCTCAAGAGCGGGCCGCCAATTATAGCATACTTTTTTATCTCTTGTCAATAGGTAAAATGCACAAAAATAAAGGACTCAAATGAGTCCTTTACTCCATTCTACAGCATTTTGCAAAAGCCTTCACACAATCAAGCCACAAATCATCTTGCTCCGCGATTTCATGATAATCTAACTCATCTGCCCCATCTGGCACACCTTCTGAAGCCCAAACATCATAGTAAACAAAATCATCACCAATTTTATTTCTTACATAATCATCCATTTCTTTTAAAAGATTTTTTCTAACTTCTATCAATTCTTTTCTTGTTACTGTCATAATTATCTCTCCTTCTTAATCAATTTCTTCAACGTCACATTCATCAAAGTCTCTTTCCATTAACCATGCATCCGCGATGTTTAAAGCATCTTCCTCAGACTCTGCATCAATAATATAGGTTGCTTCCTTCATTACATAAACTTCATATTTCATAATTTTTATTTCCTTTCTTGTTTTTCTTTATTATAGCACCTGGGGTTGAATTTGTCAACCCCTAAATTAAAGTTAATGTAAATTCATTTTCGTAGGCTCTAAGATACCATCCAATTAAGTATCTATCATTATCTGCCAGGATTTCACCTGTATCAAGGTCTACCAGACTTGCTTTTTTATCTTCTAAAAATAATCCAAAGTGTCTCATTAAATAATCCCTCCTGCCCATAACATCATACTAAAGATTAAAGCCATTGCCATTCCTAATCCTGCTATTGTCAACCAAAAATATTTCATTTCTTATTTCATCCTTTCTTTTTATGCTTTAATTATAACACGAGCTTCTTCGTATGTCAATCCTTTTTTTATTAAATCTACCATTCTGTCTACTTCTTCAATAGTAAGATGCTGATTGCAAAAACAAATTTCCATGTCTTCATTTTCACAGATGTCACAGTCCGCGCCTATGCATGGGGTAGGAGTGTTTTCATAGATATTAGCATTGTGCACACAAGTCGCGCATTTACAGTTTTTATTCTTACACATAATCATTACCTCTCTTTCTGAATACAGTATAGCGCATTCCGGGATAAAAAGCAATAGGCAAAATGCACAGACTTTCGCGACAAAATTTGGTGAACATTACCATTGACAGGATCTCGGCCCGCGCCGTGCGCAAATGGGCCGCTCAATTATACCACATTTCATGTGGTTTTGTCAATAGGCATTATGACCAAAAAACAAGTTGCACATTTGCGCAACTTGTATAGTATGCTTTGTAGTAGGCATCATTCCGCATGTCTTCAGCTTACGGACGCTGGTTCACATTTATATACCGCACACCTACACACCATGCGGTCGATGTCTTTATCGGGATAGGTCTTACTGCGACATCTTGCGTCTTGGGTTATTCCCTTGCCATCCCTCATCTGTTGAATTTATTATATCACCAAAGGGTTGTTTTGTCAACCCTTTAAGCGAAATATTTTAAAACAATTTCATCTGCCTCTTTAAGGTCAAACCATTCATTCATGAATCTATCATTTTTCTTGAAGCTCTGCGGATACCGGCGGATATACATTGCTCTGAAATAGCTTTCAAGTCCTTCTGCAGGAATGTTTCCGCAATCATAAACTCTGTTTACTACTGCTCTTGCACATCCAATTTTTTTATAGGTATCACTGTTTAATTCTTCTTTAAGTCTCTGTAAAACTTTTCTTGTGGTTGTTCCCACTTTTGAACAAACCATATTTCCATCGGCATCAAAAAATGTGAATAAGTAGCATTTTTCTTTTGCATCGTCCAAAAGGTCTACACCTTCCGCAATCTGAATAAGTTCAGAATACTTTGTTTTTCTTTGTGTAAGAATTTTACAAATCTTTTTAATTGAACTATCAACAGGATTTAAAATGTAAGTTTTTGCCCATTCTTTGCAACTATTGAAAATAGTTTCACAAGTTTCGAACCATCTCTGTTTCCAAGTTGCGTTAGTGTTCATCCATCTTTCAACTGCACCTTCAAAATCATTATTTGCTACGTACCATCCCATGTTTTTTGTTGCCATCTCATTTATACCTCTTTCCTTAATTTTCTTTATTATATCATGCTAATTAACTTTTGTCAATAGCGGATGGGGTAAAATTTACCCCATCCTTTAGAAACTACTCCGCAAGGAAGAAATAAGATTTCTTCTTGTCGATAGTCTTTTCTACTTTACCTTCTTCTTTCAGAAGTCTAAGCAGAGCGGAAAGTTTCTGGTTGGAAAGACCAGTCAGGCTTTCAGTTTTCATCAGTTCAGTAACAGTTGTCGGACTGTTAATCTTTGCGAGTTCCTCAAGGATGAGAGCCATGATTTTCTCATTCTCAACCTGAGATTTAGTTTTTGCGGAAGAAGATTTCTTTCTTTCCAGCAGTTCAATTTCGTGAGCAAGGAAGTCCATCATTTCAGCTTTATTAGCTGTTTCAGCAACTTCTACAACTTCCATAACCATAGTGAACATTTCTTTTTTAGTCATTTTTTTGTTTGTCATAATTAAATCCCTCATTCTTTCTTGTGATTTTTTATTTGTTCTTTGTGCTTTTATTATAGCACCTTTGATTTAGTTTGTCAAGACTTTTTTTATTTTTTTTTGGACTTTTTTGATTGCCTTGACTTTCAACCACCTGTCCTTTTCTATGCCTTTATTATAGCACCTTAGTTGTTATTTGTCAAGGGGCTTTTTAACTTTTTTTCAAGTTTTTTCTTGAAGGAGAAGCACCTGCCGCTTAGGGAGTTTACTAACCTTGTTCCCCTTGACACTTATGATTATATCACATTCTACGCAGAATACAATAGACAGAATACACAAAGATGCGGTGGATCCTTTGTGCAATGTGCCAGGTCCTTGGTAGATCTGCCCAAATTCCGGGAGTTTTTAGTGTTGAAGTTTGTGCAACTTGCCCATTGACAAAATTGCTGAGCCATGGTATAATAGAAATTTCGGCGAGTGAGGAGCGCTCGCCGGGCGATCATATCACATCTGGGGCATTATGTCAATAGATAATTATGCACAAAAATAAGTGGAAATTTTGTTTAAAATTTCCACTTGACAAATTATAAAATATTTTCTTTTTTAATTCTTTCCGCGACCACTTCAACCCCGAGGACTCTAATCGCTCTATCCAGTGCATCAGAAAATTCTTTCATTCTCATTCTTTTTACTAACTTTACACATTCGTCATACTCTTCTTTTGATAATTCGTAAGGAACGCACTCACGCTCTGCTAATTTATACTGCATTTATTTTTCCTCTCTTTCTTTTTTTATTATTATATCATGCCTGAATCTAACTGTCAAGAATTGTTTCTATTAATTTTTCTTTAATCTCTTGGCTATTGTTAATTCCAATGTATTCTCCTAAATTAAGCATTATCGCGCACATTAATGCTTTTTCTCCGTCTGTTGTAGCTTTTGTATAGTGCTGTTCCATGAAATCTAAAATTTCATTAAGATATTCTTCTCTGATATTCATTTTATTGACTCCTTTTTTTCTTTATTATATCATGGGGTTAACCAAATGTCAACCCCTTTATTCAATTACTTCAATCTCTGCAAAGTAAAAACCAAAGCTTTCCATTTCTTCAAAAAATTCTGTCAATTCCATACTTAAAAAATAATTTTCCACCAAAGAAACATGATTTACTTTTTTTGGTGAATCATAGCCAAGTCTTTCAAACAGTGGAATAGAATCTTCTTTTTCCGGAACGTAGCATTCTGTTGTTGCGTCAAGCCACTGCTCTTTCCAAAGCCACTCAACTGCACGATACGGATTTTCTACTACTGCAAGTTCTCCATGATTATCTTCTCTTAATAAATACATTTGATGCACCTCTTTCTTTTAATTTTATCTTGCGGAGTTTAGTTCTCCGCAAGAATTGGTTCAAAATAAGTGATTGTTATTTCGTCTTTATCTGCCTCATTATACAGAGTATCTAAAGACCAAATGTCACTCATTTTTCCAAGAACAGGGTCGATGTATTCCACCCAGTATTTTGTACTCATAAGCACACCTCCTTATTAGGTTATACCTTATGATACCACTGCTTGACTTAAAAGTCAAGCAGTTTTTTCAATTCTTCTAAAATATTTTCGTTGGCATTGATTGTATTTCCTAAGTGCCAGCCTTTTCTCACTTCCGCGTTATCATCAACTAAAACCTGATAACCGCCATTTTTTCTTGTGCAGTTTGCTTTTGTTGTGCCATACGCTACAAGATGAATTTCATCAAATGGGAAGTTGTATCTTGCAAGCCATTCTCTTTTTGCCTGTCTTACCATTTTATCATATTCTCTTGTGCTTTCTTTTGATAACCAACTTGTTACTGCGATTGTCCAACCGATTGTTTTAAGTTCGTTCAACAGGTTCGCAAGTTCTACCATGTCGTACATTGGTTCAGCTACGATGTAAGGTGTCGGGTCTTCTGCTCTCAGCATTGGCAACCAGTTTTCTACTCCGTAAAGATTTGCGATTGTTCCGTCCATGTCAAATACTAATGTTTTATTCATAATTTATTACCTTTCCCTTTCCTTTTTTGTAATTTAATTATAGCATTTATTTATTTATTTGTCAATAGTTTTTTATAAATTTATTGAATTTATTCCTCTTTCTTTAAAATACTGAATAACTTTTTCCGCGTCGAAGTGTTTAAATTGTTCTAATTTACAAGAACATTTTTCTTCTTTCCAGACAACTTTCCATTCTCTTATTGAGCCATCTTCTTTCCATGTTTTAAAGTCTCCGCCATGCCATGGTTCAATTCTTCTTTTGTTTGAAAAAAATAAACCTTTTTCCCATCTTGTGCAAAGTAAGAAAATCCAAGAAAAGTCTTTTAATACATCCCAAAGTCCTGCGAAACTATTTCCACTAATTTCATTATTTATTATTTCAGATTCATCTTCTAAAATATAATCATAACAGCTACCAATTACTTCATCTTCTAAATAGATTTTAATATCTCTTGTGTATACGTTCATCATGGTTATTTACCTCTCTTCCTTTGATGATTAAAGTATACCACAGCGCGCCTAGAAAAGCAATAGACAGAATGCACAAATTTGGGATATTTTATTTGTCTATTTTAACTATTGACAACAGATCAAAAATGTGGTATACTATAATGTTACGCGGATTCGGCGCGTGAGGAACGAAAGCGCGCCGCCATTTTATCACATTTTTATGCGAATGTCAATACAAAAAAATGCACAAAAAAACAGACCGCATTTTGTGCGGTCTGCCTATTGACAAATTCAAAATCATTCTGCCAGAGAGAAGTAAGATTTTTTCTTCTCAATGGTTTTTACAACCTCGCCACGCTCTTTCATAATTCTAAGCAGTGCAGAGATTTTCTGATTGCTTAATTCTACGAGTGGCATCAGCTCGGTTACAGTGGCAGGCTTGCCAATTTCCGCGAGTGCTTCTTTCAGCTTAGCCATCAGCTTTTCATTTTCAAGCTGTGTCTTTGTTGTTGCGCTCTTGGAAGATTTTCTTTCGAGCAGTTCCACTTCGTGAGCCAGGAAGCCAAGCATTTCTTCTTTGTTTTCAACTTCTACACTTTCAACAACCTCGATTACCATTGCGAACATTTCTTTTTTTGTCATTTTCTTTTCCATCATAGTCATTACCTCTTTCTTTCTTTTGATTTGTTATTTGTTTTTGTAACTTTATTATAACGCTTGTTTGTTATTTTGTCAAGCATTATTTTTATTTTTTTTCTTGCTATGCGTAAAGTTTTTTACGCATAGCTTTGTGCTGTTTGTAACAATAAGCAAGAATTTCTTTCTCAATCATTACATCTTCAAGTGCTGTGTGACTTTCAATGAATGTCGGGTCTTTTTTAATAAATCTGAAAAGATTTTCAGCACTTGCGGAAAGTTTACCATTTGCTGTTAAAAGTCCATACTTTTCACAAAATCTTCTGTAAGACGGCATTTTTAAAATTACATCGCGCGCCATTTTCAGTGTGTCGCAGATAACTAATTCTTTTGGGAAAAAGTATCTGTATTTTGATTTTGTGAGCCATCTCTGAGTTGTGTTCAGTGTTCCAAGGTCAAATCTCATGTTGTGAGCAAAAACTTCTTTGACTTCAAACTCTGCAATATCTTCAATCAGTGCTTTTCTGATTTCATAGAAACTTGCTAAAGTTCTTCGACCTGCTTTAATGTCTTCCCAATACTGCGGAATTTTTTTAGCGTAATAAGAAGATTTCATAAGTTCTTTTTCATGGATAAAGATTTCTGAGTTGATAAAACTTCTTGTTTTATAAACTTCACCTCTTTTATCAACTACTGCCCAACCACAATCATAAGTCCACATGTTCCATGGCTGAACTGTTTCGATTGTTTTATCTACTGGACAAGTTTCTGTATCAAGCACGATTTTGTAACTAATTCTTCTATCAATTTTCTGGTTCATTGTTATCTACCTCTTTCTTTCCTCATCTGATGTATTAAGTATAACATACCTTGTTTTATTTGTCAATACTTTTTTTAAAAATTTTTTTAAATTAATAGTTGGGAGTCGAACCCAATCTTTGGCGGAAGCCATGTGCTAAACCATTACACTACTATTAAATTGCGAGAGCGTGCTACCACTTACACCAAGGAATCGAACCTCTCTCAGGGCACCAAGCCGAGTCGAACGGGACCTCTCTCTATTTGGTAGGTTGCCAATGCCTAGCTACTTGCCTAGGATGTTCGCTAGATTATTTGGCTTCTTGGGGGACCTTACCGCTCCATCTGATTGTATTATATCACTCTTGAAGTGATTTGTCAAGAGGTTTTTTCAAATTACTTTGATTTCTTTTAAGAGACCTTCACGTAAGCGTTCATCGCTCTCCCTCTTGACACTATTATAATACCACACTATACCCTAGAAGTCAACTAAAATATTGCACGAATTTCGGGATAGATCTTTGTGCAACTTTTCACCATTTTTCGCTTGACAAATTGCTGGGGCTATAGTATAATAGAATTTCGGCGCGAGAGGGTCGTTCGCGCCGCGCTGAAACAATCATTTGTCAATTGGCAAAGTAAACAAAAAAAATGGTTGGAAATTATGCAAATTTCCAACCAATTAAATTCATCAGCTTGCGCAGGTAATACAGCGGTGCTGTGCAAGGTGCAACCCAGCAAACTCCGCAACCAACTATTTTTCTTGCCTGTTCTCTTCCGCGAATTGTTTCTTTTGTTCTGATGTATTTTACTCCTTCTGTTGTATCCATTAAATAGTATTTCATTTTTCTTTCTTCCTTTCTTTCTTTGATGGTTTAATTATAACACAAGGGGTTGATTTTGTCAACCCCTTTTTAAAATCTTTCTTGGATGAGAGCTAATCTTTCTTCCATGATTTCGCTCCAGCCTTTAATAAGATTTCCAACTTCTGTCCATGTTGTAAGGTTGCCCTGCTGAAGCCCACCAACAAGTTTAGAATTGATTTTGTCTGTTAATTCTACAAGCTCCTGAAGTTCTTTTTTCACATCATTCATTTCAGCAGATAAGCCATACTCCATTGTTCTTTTATCCATTAAGTTGTCATAGGATGGAGTATCTGCTTTCCAATTTGGATTTACATCTTTAACTGTTCTCATTTTATTTACCTCTCTTGTTTTGTTTTTCTTTATTGTATCATGTTAGGAGCTGTTTGTCAACCCCTAATGTGAAAATCTTATGTAATGATTTAACCAATTAGCACCAAAATACTCTGTCAATTCTTTCTCATAATCTGGATAATTTTCTAAGATAGACAGTTTAAGAATTGTATCCCAGTCTATTGTTGTAAACCAGTCTCCAATAGAAACACCTTTATAAAATCTTAAAGTATCCAGTAGATAATTCATAGTTTCTTGTTTCTTTACTACTGCCATGGCTTCCGCGAGGGAAACCACTTGGCTATTAAAGATAGGAGTAATTTCAAAATCATCAACTCTAGTTCCACTAATTTTTTCTGTAAATGTCATCATTGTATCACCTCATTACTTTATTATTGTATCACATGATGTGTGAATAGTCAAGCATGTTTTCAAAAGTATTTCCTCTTTTTCTATACGCTAAAATATCTCTTTCAATAGACTTTTCTAATCTAAGTGTTGGATATTCTTCATACTTAGCAAAAGCATCTAAGTAATAAACATTAATAGAATGATAGAATGGAGATAACAGTGCCAGTTCAGTGTATTGTCCCTTGCTGTCTTTAATCAAGAGTAACAGATACATGTCTCCATCGTGGTGAATGTGTCTTACTGGAATACCATCATACTTAAATTTCATTACTTTATTTGTTTTCATAATCATTACCTCTTTCTTTTATTTATTTATCTAACTATCTGTATTATACACCCGAAAGGTATTTATGTCAATACCTTTCGGATAAATTTTTTTATTTATTTTACTTTGACAATTCTATCATCTTCTACGCTCATTGTGTGATTGTTATCCATTACAAGTGTAACCTTTTCACCAAGTTCGTAACCTGTCCCAATGAAGCCCCATTCATGCCCTGTCTCACACTGCACAACTACGGCATCCGCGCGGTAACTAACTACTACGGCTTCTCTTGTGTATCTTGTTTCAATTAAAGAACATACTGTTAAAAGTGCTGTAAAAATAACTCCAATTCCTAAACCCACAATTTTATCTCTCATTATTTCCATCCTCTTTCTTTCTTAATTTGTTCATATCTTTCTTTGTTCTCTTGCTTTATCTTTTCTTTATCGTATACCCTAGCTTTTATTCTTGTATATCCATACTTCTTCATTGCCCAAATATCCATCTTCCGCTGAATGCTTATCTTGCGGACTGCCTTATCTTGGACCTCTTTCTTATGACTGTTGTAGTAAGCTATGCTTTCTACCTCTACTATTGTGCTCATAGGTCTGTATTTACCATCTTCTGTATAGAGTGTAAGCTGTATCTGTATCATCTTATACATCTCCTTCCCTGTCCTGTTGAGTATAGTATACTATAAGACATAGCATTTGTCAATAGTATTTAGTAAAGTTTTTATTGTTATTTATTTAACAACTATTGTGCTGTGTTAGTGTATGTATGTGTATACACATACGCTGTGGTGTGCTGTCCGACCTCTTGCCCCTTGCCCTGGTTAGGGTAGTAGCTAGCTACCTATTAAGCACGCTTTTGTTGTTAATTTTTTAACAAATTAATTCCCTTATTTACCTAACTACCCTACTAAGGATCGGGTGTTAAAAAATTAACAATCTCGCTACTGTGCATCGCTAAAGTGGTTTACTATTTACTAAGTTTGGCAAACTACTCAATTAAGAACGCCCGCATTGTGGGATGTCGCCCTTGTGCATTATACACAAACATCTGCGAAAAAAATTGTGCAATATACCTATTGACAGGCGACTCGGCTCGCAAGGACCGCTCGCCGGCCAAGCATTAAGCTGTTGTATCTAATGTAATAAGTATGTATTGCACAATGTGTATAGACAAATGTTTGTGTTTATTAATATTATTTATTTGTTTGTTTATTATGTGTGAGTGAATGATTATGTGTGCCTTAGCCTCGCGTCTGTGTGTGCACGCGTGCGCGTGTGATGTGTCATGGTATAGCAAACACTCTGCGATCTTATACGCGATAAAAAAGACCCCGGGGTGTGTTTCGGGAAGAATTTTTTTTATTTTTTAGAAAATGACTTGCGCACGGCAAAAAAATCACCAAATCAATTTTTAAATTCAAAAATCGGACTATTCTCTCAACACCTTAATATCTTCCACATATCTTCCGCTAATAATTATATTGCTATTTAATATTTTAAGTGCTGTGTTGTTTGGATCCTCTACCCATTCCTGGTAGTTAAAAGTAGAAATAACACCTTTAATTGGTTTCTCTTTATAGGTTGTTTGAATTTGCACCTTCACGCCTTCTTGATTATTTATAAAAAATCCAAGCATTAAAATTAACACAATAAAAATAATAAATTTAATAAAATTACCATTTAATTTTCTTTCCATAATCTCTCACCTTCTCAACAATATATCCCGCATCTTCCAACTCTTTTATATTTTCTTCATATTGCAAAGCATCATTATCTAAAATAGTTTCAGTATATCCCTCCTCAGAAGCTTCTTCTATCCATTTAATTATTGCGTCTAATTCTCTTTGCTTCTTTTTTTTAGTGATATTCACTGCACACTCCAAACTTTTTTTTCTAACAGTTTCCGCAGGTAATAATTTACTCCTCATCTAGGAAAACCTCCTCGTCTATAAAAATAATTCTCTTTTTCTTTTTCATAGCATATTGGATAGTTCTCCAAGTTCCGCCATCTTTAATTCCATCCCAAACCGCCAAAAGCACATCACAATTATCTACCATATAGCGGTCTCTTTTAGTATTTAGTCCCTTATCCCAAATTTCAGATACCCAAAATATATCATCAGCTCTTTCTTTTAATGCGTCAAGCGCATGCCCTCTATAACTCTTAATAGGCAAGCATAATTTTAATTTAACACGCGGAAATAGGAAGGCACATTCTCCAAATAAAGTATCTGCTCCTTCCGCACCTCCGCACAATAATTCATCTTCTTCTCCAATAGATAAATCTGTTAAAACTGCTTTCAACCATTCAACCACTTCCGCGTCTTTCCCTCTTAAACGCGCAGTGGTGTGTCCAGTTAGTGCTATTTTCATTATTAAACCTCCTTACGAAATATAAGTTCTCCTTCAAACCAATTACCGCATAAACAATATCTATTTTCATTGCGGACAAAATAATAATAAAAAGTATAAGTTCCTTCAAATCCGCCATCCTTCTCAAATCCTAGCGACAATAGATACGCGGAAACCGCGGCAATACTATCTGTTTCTAATACTACTGAATTTTTATATCTCATTAACATATTACTAATTTTCATTTTATTTTCTACTTTAACTTTTTTCATAAAAAATTACCTTTCCATGTTTACCCGCCCGCCGCATTTCTTCAATCATATTCTTAGTTCCTTTTGATTTTCCGTCCCAAAAGGCAATCAAATAATCTGCATAATTTGCCATTTCTTTGTTGCGGATTGGACCTGCAGAATTTCCATACATACCCCAATCTGCACAAAAGCTGGTGACTGGAATGTCATTTAATTCCGCCCAATGCTTTCCCGCAAGATCAGCTCCTTTAGCTTCTCCGCAAACTACCTCATCAATCAAATCTTTTTCTTTATCCAAGGTCGCGGAAAGGAGACCCCAATCTCTAAAATCGCGACCTCCCGCGACAATAACTTTCATTAATATCTCCTTCTTCTATTGATCAATTCCTTTAAATCTTCAATAGTCATTTTATCTGTGTAAATAAGACCGCCTGCAATAACAATTGCGACAATACATACTCCACTCGCGGCAGACGCAATTCCGCCAATAGTTGAACCTATTGCTTCTAAACCAATTCCTATAACTTCCATTCTACTCTTCTCCTACTGTAAAAATATGCCATACATAAATACCTTGTTTGATAGTGTCAACAAATTTTAAATTATTTTGCTCTTCCATAATCCAATCAAGCGGCCACCCAGTTCCGACACAATAAAATGTAACCACTTCATCCGGTTCATCTGTATTAACAATAGACCAAATACATGGCACACCCATCGGATCCAGTCCTGCGGAAAGTATCGGTCCTCCGCCAGGAATGTTTAATTCAATTTTTTCTATATTTGGTTCTATTGGATATTTATAAATTGTTATCATTTTTCTTTCTCCTTATATTCACTTTTACTTTCTAAAAATATTATAACATTTTAATTTAATTTTGTCAACTCATTTTTCATAGATTTAGTTTGACAGAGATAAAATTTTGTGTTATACTTATTATAAGGCAAGAAAGGAGAGCTTATGATAGACACAGAAAATAAAAATTTGGACTTTGAGGATGATGAGTTAGAGGATACCGATCAATCCCTTCAAGAGTCAATAGAAGATAATCTCGCGGAAGAAGGTATTAAACCTGTTGTTAGATTGGATTATACTTTACAAACTCCTCAGGAAAGAAATGAATTAGTTAAACAAATTATCGATAGCACGCCTCCTGAAAAACTTACCAATAGATATTTAGAAATTTTAACAGATTATATTATATTTGCAATGGATAAAGAAGAGCGAAAAGAAAAGAAAATTTTAACAGATAATAGAATGGTAACAGTAAATAAACGAGAAACTTCCTATCAAGGACTAATTAGTAAGTTTGAAAATGGGGAAGATGGAATTTATAATATGATTGCGAATGACAAGAATATTATATTTACACCTAAGGTATCAATCACCCCGCAAGATTTGGAGGAAATTCCCGCGCTAAGAGACTTAAAAGAAGCGATCGCGCAAGTAGAGGCGCAAGTTGGACGAGCAAGCGGAAAGAAAAAATATTTATTAAAAAAACAATTAATTGAAATGCGACAAGATCAATATGTAATTAAAAATGCGTATCACCCGCCCATGTATTGTGTTAATGCGGTTAAAAGTTTTAGCACCATGGATTTTTCAGAGTCTGTTGTTATTACTGAAGAAGGAGAAGTAAAAAGTAACGCGGTAATTACATTATTTGATTCTAAACATGTTTCTGCGCTATTGTGTAATTATTCAAGATTAAAAGAAGATGCTTATGGTAAATTTTATAGCGATTCTTATTTTTTAATGGAGGATTTAGATAGTTTAGTAGAACGAACTTTAAAAGAAAAATACCCCTTATATTACGATCTTTTAATTTATAAAATTGATGGCAAACAAAATATTGAAATTCAAAAACTTTTATTGGATGATCATGGAATTAAACATTCAGTAGAGTATATTTCCTCGTTGTGGAGGAATAAAATTCCGAAACTGCTTGCGGAGCAAGCACAAGAGGAATATTTACTCTGGTATTTTACAATGAAAGAAAAAGGCAAATGGAAAAAATGCTCTCGTTGTGGTGAAGTTAAATTAGCTCATAATCGCTTTTTTTCAAAGAATAAAACAAGCCGTGATGGTTTTTATAGTATTTGCAAGGCTTGTAGAAATAAAAAGAAGTAAGGAGGCAATTTAATGGCATGCACATGTGATAAATGTGGTAAGCAAATGGATGATAAAAATTTTTATACCTATAAAAATGGGGATAAAACAGAATTATGTAAAAGTTGCTTAACCATGCATATTGATAACTTTGATGAAAGTACTTTTCTATGGCTTTTAGAAAAAATGGATGTTCCATACATACCAGGAGAATGGAATACTTTGCGCGATAAAGCATATGCAAAAGATCCTTACAAAATGAATGGTATGTCAGTATTTGGTAAATATCTTGCTAAAATGAGATTAAAACAATGGAAGCAATATGGTTGGGAAGATACTGAAATGCTTCAAGAAAAACATTGCCAAAAAATTATGCAAGACCGAGAAGATCGAGAAGAATATGAACAATCTTTAAAAGATCAATTGGATAGAGGTGAGATTAATGAATCTCAATATAAGACTTTAACTAGCACAGCAAGACAACACGCGGAAATGTCTATGATGGCACCACCTCCGCAGAATATGGTTCCAGTTTTTTATGATGAAAATAAATTTATATCAGAAGAAGAATTAATCGATCCCGCAGGAGAATTAACGCAAGAGGATAAAGTTTATCTCGCAATGAAATGGGGTAGATTATATAAGCCAGATGAGTGGATTTCTCTTGAAAAAAATTACAATGAAATGATGAACTCATTTGATATTCAAGATGCGGATACTATTAATACATTAGTTCTTTTGTGTAAAATTAATTTAAAAATGAATCAAGCTATTGACTGTGGGGATATAGATGGGGCGTTGAAATCCTCACGTATGTATGATTCATTGCGTAAATCAGCTAAGTTTACGGCTGCGCAGAACAAGGAACAAAAGAACGATTTCGTTGATTCTGTTGGTGAATTAGTGGCAATGTGTGAGAGACAAGGTTTTATACCTAGATACGCTACTGATATTCCGCAAGATAAAGTAGATGTTACACTTAAAGATATGAACGCATATATCAAAAAATTAGTTACTCAAGATTTAGGTTTTGGACAACAGATTGAAGATTCAATTAAAAAATTACAAATTCAAAAAGAAATGCGTGAACAAGATGATGGATTTGCTTTTGAAGATGAAGAAGATGATGGATTAAGAGATCAAGATTACGCGGAGTTTTATGAAGACGTAGAAGAACAAAAACAAAAAGATATGAAAGTTGTTTACGGGGAGGAATAGTTATGGCACTATCTGATTTAATGGAGCTATCCCTCTCTAAAAATAATAAAAAAGTTGGTTTATCAGAAGAGCGTATTAAAGAACAAATTCCTGTTTTACGTGAATATATATCTTTCTGGCGCGAATATCCAGATATTTTTGTTGAATTTTTATGTGGAGACAATCCAGAAAACTTTCAACTATATTTTTACCAACGTGTTTTTTTACGTGCGGTTATGCGACATAGATATGCTTATGCAACATTCCCGCGTGCATACTCCAAATCTTTCTTATCTGTTTTGATTCTTATGATTCGATGTATTTTATATCCAGGATCTCATTTATTCGTTACTACAGGTGGTAAGGAGCAGGCTGCGGGCATCGCAAAAGAAAAAGTAGAGGAACTTTGTAAACTTATCCCTGGTATAAAAAATGAAATAGACTGGAGTAGAGGTGCATCTAAATCATCAAAAGATAATGTTGAATATATATTTAAAAACAAGAGTAAATTAGATATTATGGCTGCAAGACAAAGCTCCCGTGGTAAGCGTGCTACTGGTGGACTTGTGGAAGAGTGTATCCTTGTAGACCAAACAATGCTTAACGAAGTTATTATTCCAACTATGAACGTTAATAGACGTTTACCTGATGGTTCTCGACAAGAGAAAGAGTTAGTAAATAAATCTCAAATCTTTGTTACTACCGCGGGTTGGAAAAATACATTCGCCTATGAAAAACTAATTCAGACTTTAATTCAACAAATCATTGAACCTGATGAAGCTATTGTATTGGGCGGAACCTGGCGAGTTCCAGTTATGGAGCAACTTTTACAAAGAAGTTTCATTGAAGAACTTAAAATGGATGGAACTTACAATGATGCTTCTTTTGCGCGTGAATATGAATCTGAATGGAGCGGAGATGCAGAGAATGCATTCTTCTCTTCTGAAAAATTTGATAAGCATAGAACTTTAAACCAGCCTGAATATGAGTGGAGTGGAAGATCTTCAAAGAGCGCATATTATGTTCTTGGGGTCGACGTTGGACGTAAAGGATGCACTACAGAGGTATGCGTATTTAAAGTAACTCCGCAAGCTCAAGGTTCAGCGTTAAAAAGTTTAGTAAATATTTATTCTTATGACGAGGAACATTTTGAACAGCAAGCAATTAATATTAAAAAATTATATTATAAATATAAAGCAAGAACAATTGCGATCGACGCGAATGGTCTTGGTATTGGTCTCATTGATTTTATGGTTAAGTCTCAAACCGATCCTGAAACTGGCGACTTTATTCCAGATTTTGGAGTAGATAATGACGATGAAGGTTTTTATAAAAAATTTAAAACTGCGGATACTGAACTAGGCGCGCTTTATTTAATTAAAGCTAATGCACCAATCAACACTGAAGCACATACCTATGTGCAAACACAATTATCTAGCGGAAAAATTAAATTATTAATTGATGAAACTCAAGCAAAAGGTAAATTGATGGGAACTAAAATGGGTCAAGCGATGGATCCAGCTAAACGCGCGGAATATTTAAAACCTTTCACATTAACGACTATTTTAAGAGAGCAAATGCTTAATTTAGTAGAAGAAAATGAAGGTGTAAATATTATTCTTAAACAATCCTCAAAAGGAGTTCGAAAAGATAAATTCTCTGCTTTTGAATATGGATTATATTATATAAAACAAGAAGAAGATAGAACAAGGAAGCGTAAAAAGAGAAATATTTCTGATATGATGTTCTTGTCACAGCGATAAGGTCAAAAGCATAAAATTAAAAAATAAGTTTTTTAAAGTATATTAGTATGATACAAGGAGGATTATTATGCGAGCTTCACGAGGTGAAATAAAAATAGAAGAAATCCTAGAAAATGCAGGATTTGATTTTAGTGAAGAATATATTTTTCCAGATTTAGTCAGCTCAAGTGGACGTCCTCTTAGGTTTGATTTTGCTGTATTTGATGATAATGGAGATTTAGATTTCTTAATTGAATATCAAGGTGTACAGCATTATGAAGCTAAAAGTAAGTTTGGCGGATATTCAGGCTTGCGCAAACAACAATACAATGACATGAAGAAGCGGGAATATTGCGCCAAACATAATATAAAATTAATTGCCATTCCCTATTGGGATGAAGGTCGCGTTGATTATGATTATATTATGACCGCGGCAGGCTATTAAAGAAAGAAAGAGGTGCCTATCTTGAAAAACAGAAAAGTTGAAATCAAGCAAAAAGGTTTTAATATGACTCCGGATAGGACCGAGGACGTATATGCTAATCCAACTTTAGACTTTTCAAAAATTAAAGTCGGATTGAAAACATTAGATGATGCTATTGTTAATGTTGGAGATTTAAGAAAAGTTGATTCTAGATTAGCTAGTAAGCAAGATGCTTTAAGAGCAATGTATAATAATGATTATGAAAGCATGAGAGAGATTTCTAATTTTTTCTTTAAAACAAGCGGTATTTATTCAAGATTATGTCGTTACATGGCATACTTATATAGATACGATTGGATGATTACTCCATATGTAAATTCAGATTCCGCGAAAGAGGATAAAATTTTAGATGGTTTTCATAAAGCATTATTATTCTTTGATACTTTTGAAGTAAAACGTTTTTGCGGAGAAGTTGCTTTAAAAGTAATTAAGAATGGTTGTTATTATGGCTATCTAATTCATAATGGTGATAAATTAGCGGTTCAAGAACTACCGCCAAATTATTGTCGTTCAAGATTTATGACTGGCAATCGTCCTGCGGTAGAGTTTAATATGAAATTTTTTGATGATATGTTTAGAGATACTACTCAAAAAATGAAAATGTTAAATTTATTCCCTAAAGAGTTTAAAAAAGGATATATTCTTTATAAAGAAGGAAAACTAATGCCAGATTTTCCAGGTGATGTATCTGGATGGTATTTATTAGATGTTAATAGTGTAATTAAATTTAATTTAAATGGCGATGATGCGCCAGTTTTTATGTCTGTAATTCCAGCAATTATTGACTTAGATGAAGCGCAAGCTCTTGATCGCAAGAAAATGCAACAAAAATTATTGAAAATTATTATTCAGAAAATGCCAATGGATAAAAATGGTGATTTGATTTTTGACGTTGATGAAGCACAAGCCCTTCATAATAACGCGGTTCAAATGCTTGGTAAAGCTATTGGTATTGATGTCTTAACAACATTTGCGGATGTAGATGTTGCGGATATGGCAGATAAGAATACTACAACAAGTGTAGATGAATTGGGAAAAGTTGAAAGAACAGTCTTTAATGAAGCCGGTGTTTCTCAGATGCAATTTAATACAGATGGAAATATTGCTCTTGAAAAATCTATTCTTAACGATGAAGCTTCAATGTTTAATTTAGTAATTCAGTTTGAGTCATTTTTAAATGATTTATTACAGCCTTTAAATAAAAATCCTAAAAAGATTTTCTATAGAGCACAAATTCTTCCTACCACAATTTATAATTATAAAGAATTAGCAAAACTGTATAAAGAACAGACTCAACTGGGATATTCTAAAATGCTTCCACAAATTGCACTTGGTCAAAGTCAAAGTTCAATTTTAGCAAATGCTTATTTTGAAAATGATATTTTAAATCTTGTTGAAATTTTAATTCCGCCTATGTCTTCTAATACAATGAATTCAGCGGCATTATTGGGCAAAGATAAGCAAAATACTGATTCAAAGAATAATAATAATCAGAATAAACAAGTTGCGACTGAAGAGAAACAGGCTGGTCGAAAAGAGAAACCAGATGATGAAAAATCAACTAAAACCCTTCAGAACAGAGAAAGCATGAGCTAAGGAGGACTAAAATGAATAAATCAATAGCAACTATTGATTCTCCGGAGTTCATTAATCTTCAGCCTCTTGATATTAATCCTTTAATGTCGAAATGCGAAATTAAAGTATGCTACGTAGGAGATAACCGCAATCATAGTTATGCGTCTAAAGATACTCTTCGTGAGATGTCTAAGACTCTTCGCGGAGCTCCTATTGTGGGATACTTTAAAGAAGAGAAGAATGATTTCCATGATCACGGAGATAAAATTACAATTCAAGATGGAGAGATTAGATTTGAAAGTTTAACTCGTCCATATGGTTTTGTTGATCCCGCCGCAAGAGTTTGGTTCCAAAAATTTATTGATATAGATGCATATGGCAATGAAATTGAAAGAGAGTATCTTATGACTACTGGATTTTTATGGACTGGACAATATGAAGAATGTCAAAGTGCAGTAGAGAATGAAGGTAAACCTCATTCAATGGAACTCGATAAAGAAACTTTAAAAGGGCAATGGGCACAAAATTTAAATACAGGCGTTGAATTTTTTATTATAAATGACGCAATTTTTTCAAAACTTTGTATGCTTGGAGATGATATAGAACCTTGTTTCGAAGGATCTAGTATCACAGCTCCTAGAGTAAGTTCTTCATTTGGTTTAAATGATGAATTTAAAAATACATTATTCAGTATGATGCAAGACTTACGATTTGCATTAGAAGGAGGACCACAAATGACTTTAGAAAATAAAGACGGCGTTACTGAAGTTTTTTCTGTTGAACAGGACAAACTTAATGAAACAGTAGAGCTGGAAAATCAAAATATTACAGAAGATAATTTTGATCAGACTTCTTTTGCCGCAAAAGATGAGGAAGAAAAGAAGGAAGAGAAAAAAGAAGAATCTGAAGAAACTTCTAAAGAGTCAGCTCCTGAAAAGAAAGACGAAGAAGAAGATAAAGAAAAGAAAACTAACTTCGTTAAAGATGATGAAGATGACAAGGACAAAGAAGATAAAGATGATAAAGAAGTAAATGATAAAGATTCAGAAGATGACAATGATGATGAAGATGAAAAGAAAAAAGCAGCTAACTTCGCATTAGTGGAATCTGAATTAGCAGAATTAAAAATTAAGTATGCTAAACTTGAAGAAGATTATAACGCTTTAGTATCTTTTAAAAATCAGATTGAAACTGAACAAAAAGATGCTCTAATTAAGAGTTTCTATATGTTATCAGATGAGGATAAAGCTGATGTTGTTGCTAACAAAGCTAATTATTCTCTTGAAGATATTGAATCAAAACTTTCTGTTATCTGTGTTAGAAAGAAAGTAAACTTTACAGTTGAAGAAGAAACTAAAACAGATGACGAACCAATTACAACTTTTAGTTTAGACGGCGCTACTTCTGCAAATATCCCTGAATGGATTAAAGCAGTAAGAAGAACCGCGCAAGATAGACATTAATCAAGGAGGATTATAACAATGGCAGAATTTACAAGAATTGGTTATGGTCAAGTAGAACCTAATCAGCTTTCTGGAATTAAAACAGGTCAGATTTTCGCTAGTCTTCCACTGGACCCAGAAGTAAATGTACTTCAGAACGGTGAATTTATGTATTATGACTATGCATCTGGCAAAGTAAGTGCAACAGATTCAACAGGAGTAGCAGAACCTATGCTGGTATTCCAAGAAATTAAAATTTATGAAGATTGGCTATCATATAAAGATTTCGCTATGATTCGTGTTGGTGATAACTATGTAACAAATAGACCAGCAGTTGGAAATCTTACATCTGCAAATGTAGATGGAACAATTTATGGTGATGGCGCTCTTACAACAGGCGTTAATCCAAATCCAAGCCATACAGAATATGGATATAGAATGGATGGTATCGCTCCAAGACTTATCAAAACAAATCTTGGTGATGTTTTCACAACTAATATGGTAGCTCTTGGTGTTGAATATGCTCAGGGTGATATTCTTTCTCTTGCAAAAACAGATAGAAATACTCTTGAACTGAGCAAAGAAGGAACTGGAAACATGAAATTCGTTGTTGCTAAAGTTTATACAATGCCGGATGGACAGCCTGGACTGAAAGTTCAGAGAGTACAGTAATTAAAATAGGAGGATATAGATATGGCATTAAAATTTAATGAATTAAAAACATTAGCTAGAACAGTTGCTAATGCAAATCCATCTTCTCCTGTTGCTTACAGCTGGGGCGAAGATAAATTTAGTTATAGCGATCTGCAAGATACTCTAAGAGCAGAATTAAATGAATTAGCTGGAACATACAGCTTATATAGAGAAAATAAAAATACAGTGTTCGCACTGATTGAAGATACAATCGATGACGTTCTTCCAAAGAAAGTTCTTGAACAGTATGGTCAACTTGCTGAAATTAAAACTTTCAAACAGGGAGACAAACCAATCTTTACACAAAGAATTACACAGGCTTCTAAGAGACGTGCTAAACAATTCATTGGTAAAGTAGGTCTTGCTGGTCTGTATGAAGTATTCAAATTGGATGGAAAGAGCTATGAAGTAGCAACAAATGCTATCGGTGGTGCAGCTGCTATCGGATTCGAAGAATTCCTTGATGGTAGAGTAGACTTCGCTGATGTTCTTGATGTTGTTATGGAAGGTCTTGACGAATGCATCTATGTTGAAATTGAAAAACAACTTATTGGTGCTATCAATAACGTTCAGACAGCTAATAAATCTACACAGACATCTTTCGATGAAAAAGAAATGGATAGACTGTTAAGCATTGCAGATTCTTATGGAACAGGTAAATCTGATATTTACTGTACATTTGAATTCGCAGCAACTATGGTTCCTGCTCAGGGATGGATTTCTGATGCAATGAGAGATCAAAAATGGAACAATGGTTACCTTGCTAATTACAAAGGACATAGAGTTATTGTACTTGCTCAATCTTATGAAGATGAAACAAATACAGTAAAAATTATTGACCCTTCATACGCTTGGGTAGTTCCAGGTGGAGCAACAAAACCAGTTAAGATTGCTTTCGAAGGTCAGACTATTGTAGATGAATATACAAACTATGACCGTTCTAAAGAAGTTCAGGTTTACAAGAAAGTCGGAGTAAGAGCAATCTTCACTAACGATATTTGTGTATATCAGAACACATCTTTACATAGATAAGATATTTGACAACTAAAGAGGGGATTTAAATTTAAATCCCCTCATTTTTTTTTAGAGAGAAAAGGAGATAAAAATTATGGTAGAACAGAAGACTTTTACTACTAATTATGTTGAGGTTAAAAATAGAAATAACGGGTATACTGGATATACTTTAACTAGTGGAGTTCGTAGACAATTTAATATTGGCGAAACAAAAAAAATTGATGTCGAAGAATTAAAAGAGCTTAATCAAATGGAAGGTGGAGAATATCTGCTTCGTAATTATTTGATTATTAATGATAAGCCAGCGCTTGAATTTTTAAACATTAATCCAGAACCGGAATACTGGTATGATGAACCAGAAGTTAGACAATTACTTGAATCAGGCTCTTTAGATCAGCTTGAGGATTGTTTAAATTTTGCTCCACAAGGCGTTATTGATATGGTAAAAGATATGGCTGTAAAAATTGAAGTTCCGGATACTAGAAAAAGAAAAATGATTCTTGATAAAACTGGATTTAGTGTTGATAATGCAATTAATGTTAATAAAATTCTAAATACAGAAGAAGTTGAAGAAGCTCCTAAGACTACTGAAAGAAAGGCAGCTCCAATCGCAGCTTCCGCGGAACCTCAGAGAAAAAGCAAATATACAGTTGTATCTACTAAAAAATAATTGAGGAGGTGTAGTATGACCTCTTTTGATGACGTATATAAAAATTTTCTTTCAAAAGTAACTGATGATATGTATATGGAGTTAAGTCCAGAAGATACAGTTGGTTTATTAAATGATTTATTATTAGGATCATTACATTATTTTGAGTTCCCTCGTCAAAATATTTATGATTTAGATTTAGATACCCAATACTTTATGATTGATTTAACAACAGAAGAACAAAATATTATTGCTACATATATGATTGTTGAATGGTTAGGGTATCAATTAGCAAGTGTTGAAAATGTGCGTATGAAATACAGCGGTTCAGATTTTAAATTTACATCTCAAGCTAACCATATGCAGAAACTACTTCAACTTAAAAAAGATTATGAAAGATTAGGTTTTAAACTGCAAAGACTTTATAAAAGAAGACGCGCAGATAATAAAGGAATTATGCGTTCTACTTTTGGTGATATTATGAAACCTATTGAAGGTGCTTAATATGTTAATTAAATATGGAGCGGTAATTCAAGATTCTTCAGTTTATTTTAATTTAAAAAGAATCACTAATCAAGTATATAAATTATTACCTAGTCGCGAAGAGGGCGCAGATTGGGAAAAACCATTAGCAACTTTAATAGAGGAACTTGCTGGAATGGATAAAATATTAGTTGACCACCATGATATTTTATTTCCTTTATTATGTAAATTAGAGGGACTATCTCTATTACAAAATGAACAAGACTTTGACCTTTACAGAAGAACAATCTTTGAATGTTTGGGTTTAATAAGTGAGTTGATGAAAATATGTCAGAACTACTTAGAAATTTAGACACTAGATTAAAATATCGAAGCGGCGGCAGAAGTGGTCGAGCCGATGAACGCATGAAAGAAGATAAATTAAGAGGATTAAAAAAAGCATTACTTTATTCTTATCAAGCGGCAACCGCGATCCTTCCAGGAGATAGAGAATTTAGATGTTTAATAAATCCTGATAAGTTAAAGACAGATTATGATAATCGCATC
>JAGCLR010000408.1 GCA_017646885.1 Methanobrevibacter sp.
AATCATGGAAATCCACACAAGAGGAATGCCTCTTGCAGATGATGTTGACTTGGATGACTTGGCAGATACAACCCATGGATTTGTAGGTGCTGACCTTGAAGCGTTAGCTAAGGAAGCAGCTATGAGAGTTGTAAGAAGAATCATACCTGATTTAGGTGCTGACGATGAGATTCCACCTGAAGTCTTGGAAAAGCTTGTGGTAACTAAAGATGACTTCAAGTCTGCACTTAGGGAAATCCAACCATCTGCATTAAGGGAAGTCCTTGTGCAAGTTCCAAATGTCACTTGGGATGATGTCGGTGGATTGGATGAAGCTAAACAAGAATTGAAAGAAGCTGTAGAATGGCCTCTTAAATACCCTGATAAATTCAAGGAATTCGGTGTCAGACCACCAAAAGGAACCTTGCTCTACGGTATTCCAGGAACTGGAAAAACCATGCTTGCAAAAGCTGTAGCAAACGAAAGTGAAGCTAACTTCATAGCAATCAAAGGTCCTGAACTCTTGTCAAAATGGGTTGGTGAATCTGAAAAAGGTGTAAGGGAAGTCTTTAGAAAAGCAAGACAAACTGCACCTACTGTAATATTCTTTGATGAAATCGATTCAATTGCAAGTTCAAGAGGTGCTGAAGCTGGTGACTCTGGAGTAACCAAACGTGTCGTAAATCAATTGTTAACTGAAATCGACGGTCTTGAAGAATTGGAGGATGTTGCAATCATTGCAGCTACCAACAGGCCTGACATTATCGATCCAGGATTAATGAGGCCTGGAAGATTTGACAGACACATCAAGGTTGACGCTCCTAATGAAGATGCAAGACTTGCAATCTTCAAGGTCCACACCAAAGACATGCCTCTTGCAAAAGACGTAAAGCTTAAGAAATTGGCTAAAAACACCGAAGGATATGTTGGGGCAGACATTGAAGCTGTATGCCGTGAAGCTGCAATGCTCGCTTTAAGGGAAAACATTGAAGCAAGCGAAGTCTCAGCTAAATTCTTCGATGAAGCTATGGATAAGGTGAAGCCAAAAACAGTAAGTGATGAAGAAGAATTGATCCAATACTACTAAATTGGATTGATTCCTTTATCACTTTTTTCCTCCTTAATTAATCATATTCAATCGCTCAACCTCAAAATAAAACACACAAATCAATAAAACACACTATAAAATCAAGGACATCCCCTTATAAAAACATTATAGGGAGACGAAAAAACACTAACATTGACAAATTAAACACTAAACACCTATAATATATTGTAATGGATTAAAGAATTAGATTTTTATACCTTTTCAATCTGTCTTTAATCCATTATCCTCTGTTATTCTTTTTTTATTTATTTATTTTTTATTCATTTCTTATTCATTTTTCATTCATTTCTTATTCATTTTTCATTCATTTCTTATCATTTTTTTAATGTCTATTTTTCCATTTTAAATTTAAAAATATTTTTATATATGAAAAATAAAATATTATTAAGTTTAAGTATTCACAATTGTTAATAAATTTTACTGTAGTGATTATTATGGATAAGCATGTAATAGAAGCG
>JAGCLR010000409.1 GCA_017646885.1 Methanobrevibacter sp.
GAAATGTATCACTACAGAGACCTTGTTGATGCTGTAATGCATTCAGTCAAATCCTTGCCTGATTCAAAGGCACGCCATCTTATGGGTGCAGGACACCCTATGATCTTTGCCCTTTGTGTTGCTATGGGATGTGACCTATTCGATTCAGCAGCTTACATTTTATATGCGGAAGGAGACAGGTTCCTCACTACAAGAGGTACAATAAAGCTTGAGAACATGACTGAAATGCCTTGTTCATGTGAAGTATGCTGCAAATACACTCCAGATGACTTAAGGGCAATGGACAAGGAGGAAAGGGTAAAACTTATAGCTCAACATAACCTTCATGTAAGCTTTGCAGAGCTTAGGCTTATCAGACAGGCAATAGCTGAAGGAAGCCTAATGGAACTTGTAGAGGAACGTTGCAGAGCTCACCCTATGCTTCTTGATGCATTAAGGCATTTAGGAGAGTACAGTGAAGACTTGGAAAAGTATGACCCAAGAAGCAAGAAGTCTGCATTTTTCTACACTGGTCCTGAATCATTAAAGAGAGCAGAGGTTACAAGACACTTAAAGCAATTGGAAAACATGGACAAGAAGAAAAACCTTGTTGTCCTTCCAGCTTATAGAAAGCCTTACAGCAAATACTTATCAAATACTTTTAAGGAATTCCTTGTTTATGCAAAGGATGAGTCCAAAGGTGAGGATGAACCTTGCATAATTGATAATAAGGAAACTGATTTTGCTGTTTTGGATATTCCATTCTGTCTTATTCCACTTGAATTGGATGAGGTTTATCCATTAAGTCAAAGTGATGCCCCTAAGATTCATGACAAGATTGCTGTTGAGTTTGTAAGGGACTTCTTGGTTGATTTTGCTGAAAACTATGAAAATGTATTGATTCATCCTAAGGTCTTGGATGAGCTTGAACTTGATTTCATTGAAGAGTACGAGCATCCTGAAGAGATCAAATTTGAAAAGGATGACATCAAGAAACTAAAGGCAATCGCTGATTACCAATTTGGCCACGGCGCTGGAGATGCATTGTTTACAGGAAAAATCAAGATTGAAAAGAGTAAGAAGACAGGTAAGATTAGGCATGTCTTTGACGGCAATCAGAACATTGTAAACATGAGAGCATCAGACAGCTTTTTGATTCTTTCCAAATTAGGTGCAAAAAGACTTGCAGGTCTTGACGGAATGAGAAACAAGGTCATGATTGATAATAGTGTTGAATCATTTGCCCGTGATGGAAAAAGCGTATTTGCAAAGTTCATCATTGATTGTGATGAAAACATAAGATCCAATGATGAGGTATTGATTGTAAACGAGGAAGGGGAGCTTTTAGCATTCGGTAAAGCGCTTTTGAATCATAAAGAGATGCTCGACTTCAAGACTGGCCAAGCAATCAAGACAAGAAAAGGATTTAAAAAATAAAAATTATTATATATTCTAATTAATAGAGTATAATTAAATAAAAATTCAAGTTGATATTATTTTAATAAAATTTTAGAGGAAGTATTATGATACCTGGTATGAACCCAAAGCAATTAAAGAATATGCAAAGACAAATGAAGAAAATGGGTATGGACATGAAGGAAATCGATGGTGTCCAAGAAGTCATTATCCGTTGTGAAGATAAGGATTTAATCATTTCTCCTGCAGATGTAAGCTTAATGACTGTTATGGGTCAAGAGACCTATCAAGTCACTGGAACTGCAGTTGAAGTGGAAAAAGAGATTGAAATTCCAGAAGAAGACATTGAAATGGTTGCTAACACTGCTGGTGTAAGTGCTGCAGACGCTGAAGAAGCATTAAGAGAAACCGGTGGAGATTTAGCAGAAGCTATTTTGAAATTAAATAGCCAATAATTTTATTTTTTTCAATTCTTTTTTTCATTTTATTTTTTTAGTTTTTTATTCTAAATATTATCTATTTTTTCTATTTTTTATTTTTTAAAAAAAGAGTTTATTATTATTTTTTCTCAAAAAGAGCTATTATTATCTATTTTAATATAGTTTAAAAAAAGAGTATATCATTATCTATTTTTATAGAATTAAAAAAAGTTGTAATAATTATTTTTTAAGATATGTTTTGTTCATTTCTTCATTAACTTCATCATATCTATTTAATAATGTTCTGATTAATGCTTTGCTCATCTTATTGAATTTCTTATC
>JAGCLR010000410.1 GCA_017646885.1 Methanobrevibacter sp.
AGCTGCTGAGAACAGGGTTGCATTTGAAATTTCTGCAATCAATGAAATCCTTCAGGAAATAGCAAAATCTTCCAATCTAGTTGTTTATGGTAAAAAGCAAGTGAAAGAGGCTATCAATTTGGGAGCTATTGAAAAGCTGTTGGTTCTGGATAATCTAATTAGAAGTGAAGACCTGGAAGAATCTATGGATATGGTGGAAAACATGTCTGGTGAGGTTTTAGTCATAAGTAGCCAGCATGAAGGTGGAAAACAGCTTGAAGGATTAGGCGGCATGGCTGCTACCTTAAGGTATTCCATTAATTAATTGATTATTAATTCAATAATATCTTTATTAGGATATTTATTAGGATATTTATAGGATATTTTTTTATTTTTCTAAACAACTATCTTTTAGACTCGTTCTCTTAAACTTTTAAATAAACTTATTAAACTTATATTTTAAAACTTAACATTATATATAATAAAAATTATAAAAATACTAATATTACATTAAAAAATTAAAGGATTTTAATCATGTTTTTAGAATTATTTGTAGTATTTATTGCAACATTTTTAGGAACTGGAGCATTGAATATAATTTTCCGTTTCTTAGGTAAAAGAGGTTATATGGGAAATCTATATGAGCCAGTGCGTGGAGGTACTCCTCGTGCAATTGGTATAATCCCATTTATTGTAATTAGCCTATTTTTGCCTGCAGGATATAACAATCTTGTTTTGGTAATGGGATTATGTGCTCTTGTCGATGATGTGATAGGTAGAAGAAGAATCGCTAACTTGCCTATTGAAATAGGTCAGCTTGCCAGAGGAATAGGCATGTTATGTGTTATAGGATTAGGTTATCCTCTTATGGGAATTTCTTCTATTTTAGTTGCTTTAATGATTCAACCTATGAACATTGCAGATATGCAACCTGGATCTGCAGTAAGCGTAGTTATTGTAATGAGCTTCTTTACTATCCTTGCTACTTTGATTATAGGTGTAGCGCCTGTTGCACAGATTCCTGCATATTATGTTCCATTGCTCACTTTAGTAACATGTATAGCTTATGCTCCTTTAGACTATTCAGGAAAAATCATGTTAGGTGAAGTGGGAAACCATACCTTTGCAATAGCTTTAGGAATAGGATTTTACATTCTTGGAGGATTTGTAGGAACATTAATATTGTTCATTGTAACTACTGCATTGATTGCATACATTAGAAGAAGAAACCTTTCTAGATTCCTCATTAATAAATTGCATATAAACAATCCGACTTTCGGTGATTTGTTCATGGATGTCTTAACCGGTGGAGGTTTAGGTGATTTATTCAGAAAAATCATTCTTGGTGAACGTCAACAGGAAGTCACTGACAATTTATTGATTTCACTTGGATTTAGAAGATTGCTTTACAATCCATATTCCCCTAATCTTGAAAGAGTAATTGAAAAGGATGTTAGAACAAAACCGACTGATTTAAGAAAATTAAGCTAATCATTATGTTCTATCAATCCAATAAATTTTTTTAATTTATTATTTTTATTATGGTGATCTTATGAGTGATGTTTTTGAAGTCATTAAAAATCGTAGAAGCGTAAGAGCTTACAAAGATGAACAAATTGAAGATGAACAAATTGAACAAATTTTAGAAGCAGCTATTATGGCTCCTACTGCAAGAGGAGAAGCTCCATGGCATTTCACTGTAGTTCAAAACAAGGAAACCCTTGAAGACATCAATGATTCTGTACTCAACATATTATCAAATTCCGGAGATGAATTCCTTGAAGCAATAGCAGAATCTCGTGTTAATGTAATGCACAATGCTCCTACAGTTGTATTTGTTTCCGCTAAATCCGATGCAACCAATATGCAAGCAGACTGTTCTGCAGCTATTGAAAACATGCTTCTTGCAGCAGAAGGATTGGATATTGGATCCTGTTGGTTAGGTCTTGTTGCTATTTACTTCAGTGTAGAAGAGAACTTGAAGAAACTCCATATCCCTGAAGGATACACTCCTTTGTATGGTGTTGCTTTAGGTAAAAAGGTTGAGCCAAATGAACCAAACCCACGTAAGGATGTTTTAGTTAATTGGGTAAAATAAGATTTTAATAATTTTTTATTAATTTTTTTAATTTATTTTAAACTATTTTAAAAAAAGAAGCATTGATAAGATAGATTATCTTATCAATTTATATTTTTATACTGTTTTTTCTATTTTTTCTATTTTTATTTACATAATCTTTAAGATTTTATAATAAGCATCTGTGGATGGATGAACTTCCAAGAAGTCATCGAAATCCTCTTTAGTTATTCCCATATTCATTAGGAATGCAAGATAAGCGGTATCATCAATTGAGGATGGAGATATTTGGCTTGCTCTCACTATCTCTTCTGTTTCGCTATTGAGTGAAACCTTTGTAATTCCAGTTTCTCCTCTTAGGATTCTCCAGAATGCATGAGGACCTCCAAGACCTGGAATGATTACATCTTCAACATTGCTATCATCATCAGATTCTGTTGCTTTTTGAGTGAAGCTTACATCCAAATCCAATGTCAATGATTGTGGAACGATAATCTCATCAAACTTATTCAAGTATCCTGCCATGTTTCTTGCTGCTGAAATTCCCTCTTTTCTTGCATATGGAGTTAGGGTGATTCCTCCTGTAACGTCTCCTGCAGCATAGATATTAGGATTTGAGGTTTGGAAGAATTCATTCACCTTAATGGATCCGTCTTCATTCAATTCCACTATGTCTTTAACTATTTCTGAATTAGGAACTCTTCCAGTAGCTATTAGTGTTTTTCCTTCAAACTCTCCCTTGTCTGTTATGATTGAGTTTTCAGTGATTTCCAATACATTAGTGTTTTCATATATATCCACTTCATTAATGAGCTTTTTAACCACATAAGATTTGATTTCCGGTTCAAGTTCCTTTAGAATCTCACTTCTTGCAATGATTTTAACTTCACTTCCAAAACTTGAGAATATGTTTGATAATTCTGTAGCGATTATCCCTCCGCCAACTATGTTTAATTTGCTTGGAACTTCCTTCAAGGAAAGTACATCACTGCTAGTCAAAGCATATTTTGCTCCATCGATATTTGGAATAAATGGTCTTGCACCAGTAGCTATCAAAAGATTTTCTGC
>JAGCLR010000411.1 GCA_017646885.1 Methanobrevibacter sp.
ACCTTTTGGTGATTGTCGAACTTGAAGTCCAATGCATAAACGATTATTCCTTCATTGGTGTGCAATACAGGGAACACAGCTTGAGGAATACTGTGAGTTGATTGTACAAATTCCAAGGTAATGTCTTTGGACAACTTGATTTTGCTTCCAGGATTTAACGGTCTTATTGGATTGTTTACCTTGAATTTACGTTCTCCTTTAATTTGCTTTTCAATTAATGCAGTGGTATAAGGAGTTCCAATGATTGGTGCATCGTATCTGTGAGCCAATTTAGCTACAGCACCTATGTGGTCCAAGTGACCGTGTGAAAATACTATTCCCTTTACCTTTCCATCAACGTCTTTCATGATTGTATCGTCTGGAATAACTCCTCTTTCGATTAAATCCAAACTGTGCATTCTATCAATATCTGTATCTTCGTGAATGCTGATTCTGTCTAAGTGGATACCCATATCGAATATGATTACATCTTCACCGACTTTAACTGCGGTCATATTCTTTCCTACTTCTTCGTATCCACCGATTGCAATAACTTCTACAGTCATTTTATTGCCTCCTTTTGTTTTTTCTTTCCGTAAAAAAATGAGTATGAATTTTTATTTCAAATAATAAGCCACAATACATTCTAAATATATGAAAATAAGAGTTAAAACTCTTAAATTAAAAAATAGAATTATCTAGATAATCTTTGAATAGATAATTATCTTCTTGCATAAGCTTTTGTATCGAATCCTCTTGCTTCAAGCCAGTTTTTAGTTTCTCCCTTGATTATGAGATTTGAACTTTTAAGCTCTTCGATATTTGAAGCTCCAACTAAAAACATAGCTATTCTTAATGATTCGTTGAATCTTTCAACCATTTCCACTAAAGCTTTCTGTCCTTCATAAGCTCCTTTAAGTGCAGGAAGTGCCATACCTACAGCATCTGCTCCTAATGCAATAGCTTTTGCAGCATCAAGCCCTGAACGAATTCCTCCAGAAGATATAACTGGAATGCCCACTGAATTTACCACTTCTGCAGTGCTTACAGCAGTAGGGATTCCCCAATCCCAGAACAATTCTCCCATGTATCTGTCATCTGCACGGTAGGTTTCTACAGCTGCCCAGCTGGTTCCGCCAGCACCTTCCACATCAATGAAGCTAACTCCTGCCTTTTCAAGCGCAACTGCATCCTCTGCACTGATACCTGTTCCTGTTTCCTTAGCCATGACAGGAACATCTACGCTTTTGCATATTTCAGCTATTGAATCAAGATATCCTCTACCGTCAACATCTCCTTCAGGCTGAATCGCTTCTTGCAATGGATTTAAATGAATTGCTAAAATATCACTGTCCAATATTTCAACAGCATCCTGAGCCAAATCAGATTGAGGTGCTCCAATATTACCTAAAACAAGTGCAGATGGAGCATATTCCCTTACAACATCATAAGTGTCTCTTAATTCTGGATTTACAATAGCTGCCCTTTGGCTTCCTACACCTAAACCAATTTGCTTGTCTTCTGCAACAATAGCCAATTCCTTATTGATATCCTTTGCAGCAGCATGTCCTCCAGTAATGGCTGTAATGAATAACGGAGATTCCAATTTCTTGCCGAAAACCTCTGTTGAAATATCAATTTCCTCTTTATGAACTTCAGGCAATGCCCTATGGATCAATTCAATATCCTCAAAGCCTGTAGTTTTGTCTTTATAATTAACATCATAATTTTTACAAATCAATAGATGTTCTAATTTTCTATCTGAAATCATTGTTTCCTCTTTTATAATTGATAAGTAATAAGAATAATAAGTTTAAAATTAATATGAAGAAATATCAAATCATCAGAACCTAAAAAAAGACAGTAAAAACATCAAATAATTCCAATATATAAAATTCAATTTTATATAAACTATTATTTAAAATAGCAAATTATTATAAACTTTATAAAAAAGTCCAATTTTTAAATCTAATTCATTCCCTTATTTATTTTAAGCGAATTAGATGAAAGCATGTCAAATGCTTTTACGTGTTTATTAGGTCCCGAATGAATTTAAAAATATTAAAAGCATCACATTAACATAAAAATATTAATTTTAATTTTTTAAATTCAAAAATATATGAAATCCATATATTTAACTATTTATAATTTTTTATTTTCATTATATTTAAATATTGGGTAAAAATAGAGCGAATTTAATAAAAAATTGTTTAAAAAAAGCTTAAATAATACTGAAAAAGAGCAAATAAATTCTAAAAAAGAATTAAAAGGACTAAAATTATTTTCTGCAAATTTTAGTTCCATTCACTTCCATGCCTTGCAATGCCTTGAGAATAGCCCCTTCCTCATTTGCATTGATGATTTCAGAACTTATTCCATAATCTGCAAGGTCTAAAAGCTCTTTTACTTTACCAACCATACCACCGGTTACATCAACATTGGTTGTGGATTCCAAGAACTTGATATCTTCAATGGAGTTAACTTCATCAATATGGACTGCATCATCATGGGTTTTAGGGTTCTTGGTATAGACTCCAGCCACATCTGTTCCAAGTACAATCCTGTCTGATTTTAAGAACTTAGCAATGTATTGGAGGACTTGATCTCCAGAGATGACTGCTATCTTCACTTCATCATCAATAACGACATCACCAAAGAGAACAGGTACAAATCCTTCCCTAAGGTATGTCTTGATTAAATTCAAGTCAAAGTCATAGATTCTCTTATTGTGTGAAGTTATAAAGGAAGATGGAGGTATTGCAATAACTGGAATGCCATGTTCAATCAAGGATTCGCAGATGATTGAATTTAGCTTTTTAACCTCATTTTGAACTTCAGAAAAACCTATTCTCTTTTCAAGGTAATCCTTCATTTCAAAAGGCTGTCCAATTTGATACTTTTTAGCAGGAGGATGACCGAATGATCCTGCTCCATGAACGATTACAAGGCCATCTATCAAGTCATTGCTGATTTCCTCAGCATATAAAGACTGTCTGATTTCCTCTGCAATACGATTCAAGTTATCATAATCGACTTTAGGTTCTGCTGAATCCTTTTCAGTTAATATGCTTCCGCCAATCTTTAAAATAATCATAAAATCACACTAAATAAAAATCTAATAATAATCCATTTTTGAAAATGAAAATTGAATAAATGAAATAAGTATAAGAATGAAAATTGCATTTGATTAAGGCAAAGGAGGAGCTCTCCTGTTTACTAAAACACCATCCTTTGAGAACTTGACTTTAATTGTTTTATCTTCAACATTGATTGCTTCTGCAACTTCATCTATTGTCTCTTCACTACATAGGGAAATTATACTTCCCCCACCGCCAGAACCTGTGATTTTGGACGCTAATGCTCCATTGTCACGAGCAGTATAAATCATTCTGGACAATTCATAGGTGTTTACACCTAAGGAATCAAGCAAACCCTGATTCAAGTTCATTAGTTCAGCTATTCTTTCGACATCATTCTTTATGATTGCCACTCTTGCCTCATTTGCGATTTTCCCCATTGTGGAAATGATTGGGTCCACCAATTCAGGATAGGTTTCCTTTAATGTCTTTACGTTTTTAACCATTTTTGCAGTGTTTCCGTATTTATTGGTGAATCCTACAACAAATGGAGCATCCAAATGGCTATCGAATCGAACGATTCTCTTCTCACGGGACAGATAGATTAGCCCACCATAAGTACTTATCAAAGTATCCAATGGACTTGCTATTCCTTGAACATCCTCTTCCACCCCATGAGCTTCATGTGCAAGGGTTTCCTTATTGAATTCAACTCCATGGAAATGATGCAATGCAGCTATTGTAGCTACAGTCACTGCAGCAGAAGAACCTAAACCTGAACCGATAGGCAAGTTAAGGGACAGGCTCATGTCAATGTTACTATGATCATGGAACTTTCCCATAGCATTCAATATATAACGGATAATGCCCGGTTTTCCTCTAACCAATGTATAAGTTCCTCTACGAGTATCCATCTTCACTTCAAAACCTAAATCATTGGACTTTAATGTGGAGTAATTGTTATTTGATCTGCGAATGCTTACTGTAGCCCTTTTATTGACTGCACCTGCAATAGCCGGTTCATCATAGACTACTGAATGCTCACCGAAAAGAATTGTCTTTCCAGGTGCAGAAGCTACTGATATATGTCTCATAATAATTCTCCTAATTTTTTTTAAAGTTAAATCCAATATTCGATTTTGAAATTTTAGTTATATAAAATTTAATATATTTATAAATTTATCTTAAATAGTATAAAAAGTATACTATAGATATGGAAAAGAATATTGGAAAGAATATTGAAAAAGAATGTTACAATTGCAAGTATCTAGAGTTTGATACAGACTTATGCACCCAATTCTTTTGCAAATATCATGAAAAGCTAATAAAACAAGATGACAGCTGTAGCAATTGGGTAAAAAAGTGAAAAATAAGATAATGCAATAGAAAAAACTTTATATTTAAAAACAGAGATTTAAGAGTATGTTTGAATTTTCAAGGAACGAAATAAGAGATTTGCTGATTGCATTTGTTGTGCTTTCAATCTGTTTTGCAATATCAAATGTTGGAACAGATCCTTTTGGCATAGCTTCAATCTTGCCAATAGTCATGATTGGTGTTGGTGCAGGATTCCTATTGCATGAGATTGGGCACAAGTTCGTCTCAATAAAATACGGCTACTGGGCTGAATTCAAATTATGGCCTTTAGGACTGGTTATAGCATTAGTTACAGCATTTCTTGGATTTGTTTTTGCAGCACCTGGTGCAGTCAACACCTATGCAGACCATATGACTGATGAGATAAACGGCAGGATTGCAATTGCAGGGCCAATGACCAATATGGCACTTGCATTGATATTCATAGCCATTGCTGCTTTGACATATCCATTTTCATTACATTCCCAAATAATTCATTTAGTATATCTAACCTGTGCTGTCGGTTACTCAGTAAACAGCTATTTGGCAGCGTTTAACCTATTGCCTTTTGCAACATTGGATGGAACCAAAGTCATGAAGTGGAATGTCTTGATTTGGATTGTCATATTCGCAATAGCTGCGGTCATGACATTATTATCCATGACAATAGGTGCTGAAAATATGGTTGGATTGATTATTGGAATGTAAATCAGAAGATCAGATTCCATTGATTAGACTTGTTTTTGCAAATTATAAAAATCCTTTAGGTTTTGCTTATCCTCATCTGAAAGATCATGCCAACGAATATTCTGTATAGCACCTTCCAAAGCCATTAATCTATTCAAGCATGCGCTTTCATCCACTTCTTTTATTTTTAAC
>JAGCLR010000412.1 GCA_017646885.1 Methanobrevibacter sp.
ATCAATGTGGATATTAATGGAAAATCAACAGTGAATGTAAAGGTTTCCACTAAAAATACAACAAAAGCAACAAAGGCAACCACTAAGAAAACCACTGCAAGCACAAAGAAAACGAACCAAACAAAAGCAAGCGTTTCAAAGACTGCAACAAAGAAAGTGAGTTCAAGCAAGAGTTCAATCAGTGAGGCTTTAAGGAAATACCTTGCAAGCACTAAAAACTGCCAAGTGAAGAATAAGGAAATCCAAGATTTAGCAAAGACACTGACTTCCAAGCTCAAATCAGATTATGAAAAAGGCAAAAAGCTATTCAATTGGGTTCGAGACAATATCCACTACAAAAAATATCGAAACACCCTAAGAGGTGCTGTAAAGACGCTCAAGGCAAAAAAAGGCAATTGCGTTGACCAAAGCCATTTATTGATTGCATTGTCAAGAGCTTCCGGAATTCCTGCAAGATATGTCAAGGGAGGAGATTGCAAGTTTACTAGCGGATATGTTTCCGGCCATATTTGGACTCAATTGTATATAAACAAAAAGTGGGTGGTTGCAGATACAACAAGCCCAAGAAACACTTTGGGAAAAATCAGAAATTGGAATACAAAAAACTATAAGCTATATGGGCAATTCAGTTCCATAAGCTTTTAAACAATTCATTAATCCATTGATTATTTAGTTTTAATTAATTATTGAATCCATTAGAAAATAATTAATTAAAACTCTTATTTTTTTAAAAAGAATTACCTAAAAATAGCTATGAAAAAATAATTGATAAAAAATAACTGAATAAATAAGTACTGAAATAAAATAAGTTTAAAAAAGCGCCGGGACGGGGATTTGAACCCCGGTGATCTATTGATCATCGGATTAGCAGTCCGACGCCGTACCAGGCTGGGCCATCCCGACTTGAAATAAAAAAAGTAATAAAACTTGTGTATAAAATACAACATTACTATTTTATATTTACTTATTATATAAACTTTTTCTTTTTAAGAATTGAGCATTTTATCTTTTTAAATTGCTTTTTAAAATTACTCTAAAATGATTATTTTGCTCCAATCCAATCCTTTACATGAGGAACCCTTGAGAGTATGCTCATCACAAGAACTGAAATAATCACATCCAAAATGAATAAAGTCAGGAAATAGCTTGTATAGCTAAAGTGACTGATGCTTATAGACCTATACAAAATGGAGAGTATTGCTGTATGAATAAGGTAAATTCCATAACTGTACCTTGCTAAGGTGAATGTAAACTTCTTGAAAATGCTATCCTTATCAACAAATAACCTATAAAGATATGATTTCTCATTTGTTAGGAATCCAAGATTGAACTTATTGAAGCTCTTAAATAGGATGAATACACCAATGACTTCAATAGCTGTTAGGAATGAATATCTGTCAAAATTATAAAAGCTGTGATCAGTTGATAAGAGATAACTGAATGTCAACATTGCAATGCTTGATAAGACTATTAGGAGTATTCCAAAATAAGGATTGTTCAAAAGTTTCCTCTCAGTATACCTTAAGTAATACCCTAAAACCACAAGCCCAATTGGACTGAAGAAGTAAATGAGCTTTACAGGAAAATCTGTCTTTAAAGTGAAAGTGAATAAGCATGTTAAAAGCCAGATTGAAAGGAAATATTCCAATTCGCCCAAATCAGAATGAAGAATCCACTTGTTGAATATAGGCATGATCAGGTAAGTTCCAAGAATCATCCAGAAGAACCAGTATGGAGCAAATCCTATGGATTTTGCCATAAATGCATTGTAAATAAATGTTAAGATGCTCATTGCATCAAAAGACTTGATATAAGGATAGTTCAGGAAATATGATAAGGAAATTAGGATTATGCTCAATGCAATTCCCCAAAATAGGAATGGGGATATTATCCGAGGCAACCTTTTTGAAAGAAATGACCTTATTGTCCAGTCCCTTCCAAGTGACAATGCACCGGATAGGACTAAAAACAAGTCTACCCCTATTCTGAAGCTGTTTCCTATAAACTGAGTGTAGATCCACTCAAATGAAGGAATGACACCGTATCCTGATAGGACATATCCTCTTGTTAAAGTGTAGATATGTATCAGTATAACTGAAATGATTGCAAGTGCCCTTAAAGCATCAAAATAGAAAATTCTCTTAGATTTAGTCGCCATAGTAACAATCCTTTATTTACATATTTAATTATCTAGTTATGACTATAAATAGATTATATATCAAATGGATTATCCTAATGGAAAAATCATTGAAAAACAAGAAAGAATGATGAAATTGATTAAAAGTATAAAAAAAGTCATTTAAGTGGCACATAAAGGAGTGGACACCCTTCATCAACCATGGTTATCTGAAAAACTAACTCCACCCCGCGGTTCTACAAGCATCAGCTGTAAGCGGTAGAGCTGCTCCTTTCCAGGCCTGACACGTTCCCACAATAAAGTCAATTAAATATTACCCTCCAGTAATATCCCTGACACCATTGATCCTGCAGGACGGGGCTTCGACATCAGCTCCACAGGCCATGACTGAATCCAAATGCCGCCTCCTTTATTTCGACTGCACCAAAGGAGATTTGTGCTTACAGAGGACTCCTAACCCTCCAGTCTAGCCAATTATAATATATTATACTAATCTTATTTAAAGTTTATTAATAAAAAAATATTTTAATTTAAATAGCTTTATTTTAAAAAATAAGAAAAAATAAATGATATTTTTAGAAATAGAATAAAAATAGAGTAAAAATAGAATAATAGATTAAAATAATGAAAATAAAAATTCAATAATTTATTGAATAATGGATGGAATAAATGAATGGAAATAGAATTAAAATAAAGATAGAAAAAACGAATTATAAGTATTCTTTTAATATTTTAATAATATCCCCATCAGATATGATTCCTACAAGCTCACCATCGTCAACTACAGGCAATTGGTTAATTATGCTGTCTCCAGGAGCCTTATCGAACATTACAGAAACTGCATCCTTAATTGTATCTTCAGAAGATACGCATGCAACATCTCTAGCCATAGCGGATTTGACTTTGGTACCATATTGATAGTTGTCTAAAATCAAATCGTGCCCTAAATCGGTAGCGGTTACGATACCGACCATTTTCCCATCCTTAAGAACAGGCATTGCACTTATCTTATGTTTCATTAGCTTTTCAAATGCAAAAACAGTTGCTTCTTCACAGTCAACTGTTAAAACATCCTTTGTCATTAGATCTTTAACTTTTGTCTTTTCTAACATTATTCAAACCTCCATAAGTCTCAGCGATTGAATTAATTATGAAATCTATTGTGGTAATTCTATCTATATTCTCAACAACTGGAATTCCTTCCTTATTTCCTTGATCTTTAATGTAATCCTGGATTTTTCTGATTGCATCGAAGTTATCCAAATACTTCTGCAGGGACCTATGAGCCCAACCATCACTGCATCGTGAATAAAGTCTGCTTTTATGCATTTCCTCATCTTCAAGAGACAATACAAACATCAATACATTATCCTTTTCCATCAGGTCTTTACGGATAAATCCCGGGACAATATGCACCCCTTCAATGATAATGCTTATGCCTTCAGTCAATGCCCTTTCAATAACCGCTTCCACACCAACGCTTACAGTTGTGACATGGTCTTTAAAGCCTGCCAAAACACAATCGAATTCAGGTGGAGGAGCCACTCTTAAAGCTTCATGAGCAATGAATGAAGATTGATGGATTACAGGACTTAATTCCTTGGATACAATCTTACGCATAACTTCTCTAATCATATCGGTATTGATCATACTTTCAATACCCAGTTTTCTGGATATCTCATATGATATGGATGAAGTTCCGACACCAGAAACACCACCAAGTAAAATTATCAATGGCGCATCTGTCTTTCGTATCTTTCTCCAATTCAGATAATTTTCAGCAATTAAAGGATCTTCTTTTTCCAATAAATCTACAATTCTTTTAACTATATCTTCAGTGGAAATTGAAGAGATATCATTTTCAATCAAGTCTGATTCTATCTTATTAGCTATTTCATAAGCTTTGCTGGGATTTAATTCTGCACGTATAAGTGTTCGTGATAGAATCCCTTTTGAAAAAGGTTCAGTATAGACTTTCCCTTTAAGTTCTCTGCGAACTAGAATCATAAAATCACACCTTAATTGACATAATTCAATGAATTATAAATTGTTTTCTTATCATTTAACTATTAATTCACTGATAAATAAAAAAATAAGCCATAAAACATCTTATTTAAAGCCCATACTAAATAAAAGCAAAAAATAGTCAAATTTTGAAAATATAGATATGTCTTTAATTATTAATAATATTTACTATTAACATTTTATAAAGTTTTATATTTGATTTTTGTATGGAAAATGAGAATTTTAAAAATAGTTTAAAATAATAAAAATAAGAGAATAAAAAAGCTAAAATAATTTGGAAAAATAATAAAAAATAAAAAAAGAAAAGGAGTGGATTTACTCCAAGGAAACAATTCCTATAGTGTACATAGCGTTTTCATCCACTTCAACTAAAATTGCATGGCCCTCTTCAAGTCTTCCAGGGTTTGCAACAGTGGTATTTCCTATCATGTCAATGGAACATGCTTCGTGTACATGACCACAGATGTTTATGTTAGGTTGGAATTCGTGAATAGGCTTTTTAACACCTTGACTTCCTACATGAGCACCGCTTTCAATGGTATCTGCTTTAGTGTCATATGGAGGTGCATGAGTGAGCAAAATGGTTACTCTAGGAACTTCATCGTTTCCAATATAGTCATACTCAGCTAAAAGCTCGTATACATGGCTATAAATCTTGTCATCATCAATTTCTCCAGGAGTGTTGAATGGAGTAGGATTGGATCCTCCATAACCCATGATAACAACATTCTCATAAGCTATCAATTGATCATGCAAACAGAATGCAGGTCTTTCATCAGGACCGCTTTCCTTAATCGCATTACAGATTCCTGCAGGGTCACAGTTACCTGGAATTGCAAATACATCCACATTACATTCTTCTACGATTTCATCAATGAATGGTTTTACAAAGCTTAACGGTTCAAATTCAGTTATGCTGAAATCTGTAATATCTCCAGCAATCAATACTAAAGAAATATCATCATTTTGTTTTAAGTAATTGATTAAGCTTTCACTCTTTTTACCGTGTACATCACTAATTGCTAAAATTTTCATTTTAAAACGACCTTAAAACTTTAAAATTCAACGTAAAAATTGACTAATGTAAAATTATAATTTAAAAATAATTTTAAAAAAAGAATAATTTTTTATCATTATGTTTATTCAGCGAAAAATGGAGCCATTTCCTTTAAAGCCAATTGGATATTTGATTTTTCACCATACAATGCAATTGTTGAATCGGTGTCAAATTCCATTATAAGTCCATAATATTCAGCTATTTCCTGTACTCTATCTTCTGCAATTGGATTTCTTAAAGTAATCTTTGCATATGATAATCCTGGAGGAACATTTTGAATGAATCTAGATTGGGTATCTGAAATCTTAAAGATCTCTTCTCCTCTATTTGCTCTTTGAAGCTTGTCTAACCATTCCTCATAAAATTCCTTGTCATAACTTTCTGCAAGAGAGAGCAATACTCCTTGAATTTCATTTAAGGACATGTCGGCTTTAGCCATCTCATTGATCATATCTGGGTGAGAAGGGTCTTTTTTATAAAAACCAATTTGGGATTTAACCAACCCTAAGTCCTTATTCAATTCATTTGGAATTGGAATGCCTTTCTTGTGTAATTCTGAAGAAAGATTAGCCATAACCAACCAGGATTGTTCTATAGGCAATGTACTCATAAATGTCCTTCCAATATTTTTAAGGTAGTAACATTAACTTTTGCATCTGCTTCTCTTAACTCTCTTTTGATTTCATTAAGATTATTGTATTTGTCTAAAAAGAGAACGTGATGACTACCGGTTCCGGTGATGTCTAAAATAGCGATTTCATCTAAATCATCAATTTCATCTCTACCTTCAATAGCTGCTTTAAATTGTACATAAGGACCGTATTCTTCAGGAAGGTCTTTGAATTTAAATATTCCACCTAAAATTGCAATAAACATATTATTTCTCCAAATTCTTAATTTATTAAAATCATCTAGTAAGACCAGTTATCATACCAGCAAAACTAGTTTAATTATTATCCATCTATATAATTTTTATATTATTAAATTATATGAATATATTTTTAGTTATAGTAATTAATATAGTTTATTATTATACTAATAATTTTTATACATTATAATGAATTGTTTCATAAATCATTTTTTCAATATACAAATTATTCCCTTTGATTTGAATATAATGTTCACTTTTGAAATTTGCATATTAGAATAAGATCAAAAATAGCTGTTTTAATAATTAGTAAATATACGAACTAAAAAAATTGTTTTAAAAAAAAAGAAAATGATAAGTAGAATATTTTCTACTTATGCTAATTTTTCTAATACAGGAGCTGCGTCGATTAATTGTGCGTCGAAGGTTAATTCTTCTGCGCTTAATCCCATAGCTAATCCGTATAATTGAGCTAAGTGCATTACAGGGAATGCGAAGTCAGTTCCGTATTTTGCGTTTACTTC
>JAGCLR010000413.1 GCA_017646885.1 Methanobrevibacter sp.
AGGTATTTACAGAGGATAATGATTATTTGGTTAAAAAGCCTCTCTATCAGATTGAAGATAATCTGGACTCTAATTTTGTCAGGGTTTCAAAAGCTACAATTGTCAATTTGAGAAAGATAAAAAGAGTAGCTCCTTCTTTAAGGGGGATGATGTTTGTTGAACTTAAAAACGGTTTAAAGGATAATATTTCAAGAAAATATTTATCTGATTTCAAGGATGCTTTAGATTTATGATTTTATTGAGTGCATATTTAATGCATATTGTAAAGGTGGTTATATGAAAATTAATTTGATAGAAAGGTTATCAATGGGAGCATTTGTAGGATGCTTCGTTGTAATGCTTGTTATGGTTTTAGGATCTTATGCTGCAGGTCCTCAAAATGTTTCATTTACTGGTGTAGAAATAATTAATGCCTTTTTAGGGTCCATTGTAGTTGGATGGGCATTCTCCTTAAGCGGATTGATTTATGAAAAGGAAGAGATTGCATTTCCGCTTCAAGTCATATTCCAAATGGTAATTGGTATGGGCGTATTGTTTGCCATGGCAGTTTACTTAAAATGGATGCCTATTAATTTAGGTATTGGGCCAATTATTACTTGGATTGTAATAGCATGCATCTTCGCTGCAGTGTTCTGGGTAGGATTTTATATTTATTACACTCTCCAAGCAAGAGATATAAATAAAAAATTGGAATTATCAAATAGATAGATATAATCTAATAGATAATTCTTTTTTATTTTCTTTTTTACTTATTTTATTTTTTTTAACTTTTCTTTTTTCACTTTGTTTACTCTTTTTTAAAATTTTTTTTAAATAAAAATATATAAAACTTATTTTAAAATTAATATTAATGAAAACTATAGCAAATGGATTAGTCTTAAAAGGAATTGATTTAAATCCAGTTAAGGAAAATATCGTCATAGATGATGAAAACAGGATTGTAGAAATCTCCAAGGATGCAAAAGATGGAGATGTCATTGATGCAAGTGGCAAAATAGTTTGCCCAAGGTTCATCAATGCCCACACCCATATCGGCGATTCAATCATTAAGGATGAGGGAGACGGCTTAAGTCTGGATGAAGTGGTGAAACCACCTCATGGAATTAAGCACAAGGCATTGGAATCTGCAAGTGATGATGAACTTATTGAAGCCATGAGAGAATCCATGTGGGATATGTACAATCTTGGAATCAGCCATTTCATAGACTATCGTGAAGGTGGCCTTGAAGGTGTCAAGCTTCTCAAGGAAGCAGCTAAAGATATTCCTATAAAGCCAATAATCCTTGCTAGAGACAGTTCATTCTATGGTGAAGATGCAAATTATCATCAGGTAAAAGTGGCTATCCGAAAGCTTCTAAAGCATGCTGACGGTATTGGCTTAAGTGGCTTTGGTGAAATCGATACAACTGTTGCCGAAATAATCTGTGAAAAATGTGAAGCTGCAGGTAAGATCTCTTCAATTCATGTTGCTGAAAGTGAAAGCAATCAATTCGCTTCAATTGAAAAGACAAATAAGACAGAACCTCAAAGGGCATTTGAAGCTAATTTCAATCAAATAGTTCATATGACAAATCCTAAAGGAAATGACATTGATTTGCTTTCAAAATCAAATAGTTCACTTACAATCTGCCCTCGTTCAAATGGTGCATTAAGTGTTGGAATCATTCCACTTTTTGACATTCTGAAAACACGAGTTAAGCCATTGATTGGTAGTGACAATATAATGATAAATAGGCCTAATTTATTTAGAGAAATGGAGTTTACATTAAAGATAATGA
>JAGCLR010000414.1 GCA_017646885.1 Methanobrevibacter sp.
AAAACAAAGACTAATCCACAGAAATAATATGGAGTTAAACAAATGATAAGTGTATCTACAAACAAAATAGATAAGTTTAGACATATGAAATTGTAGTTCCAAAGTAATATTGATGAAAGCGAAGAAGATTACTTTATCTCAAAAACATTAAAGGATCTTATAATTGATATACAAGACATTCTTCATAAAAACTTAAGACATATTAAGAAAGACATGGATGAGAATGAAATAGAAAAGAGACTTGCAATTGGAATAAACAATCAAATCAAAACAACATTCGAGATTATTGAAGAGATAAATGAAAAGAACAAAGAAGAGGAAGAGGGAGAACAGCCAAAAAAAGATGATGAAATAGAATTCATAGATCAGGAAGAGGAAGAAGAACTAGAGAAAGAAGAGGATGATGAATTAAATAAATTAAAAAAGGAATTAATAAATGAAATAAACCTAAATCTCAAGATACTTTCTCTAAAAGTGTCCCAATCCATGAAAGTTCTTGATAAGGATGGAAGTGAAATCCAAAACCTATTTTTCCCAACCAGCATGTATAATTATCTAATAAGAGATATTGGTTTAGACCTAATAGGAATAATAGATAAAATTGAAGTTGAAAAGGGAAATTACTTCCCAATATCATTGAAATCATCAAATCCTCCAATAAATGGAGTTTGGGATGGTGATTTCATGGAAGCAATAGCTAATGCACTTCTAATAGAACAGGAATTCAACACATATGTTACAGTGGCATATGTGGATTATTTAAAAATAGCAAATAGAAGAGCTGTAATAATAGATACTGATGCTCGAAAAAGCTTCTTCAAGGTTCTCACAAATGTAAATAAAATAGTTGAAAATGGTGAAATTCCTACTGTAAAAACTGGCTTGAAAAAGTGTGAAAGCTGTGAATATAAGGAACTATGTGATAACAGTTAAATTAAAACCGGCAAGAACGGCACCATTAAGTAAACTGCAATCAAAACAATCACAGTAATAATGACAATAGCTCCGAGATGTACCTTTTTCCATGCGAGTCCACCAGCAATTATCGCTCCAATAAGTCCAATATACCATAATTGAGGATCTACAGTCAATACCCCTGGACAAATAAGTGCAGCAAGTGCAGTATATGGAATCAGATTAAGGAATTTCTCGAATTTTGGAGAGAAATTCAATCTTTCCATAAAGATTGCTGGAATTACTCTTGGAATGAATGTAACAAGTGCACAAAGAATAATGAGTAAAGTTATATTCATTGTTGCACCTCCTCATTACTGCAATTATCATCCCCTGTCTTATAAGCATCCCCTAAAACAGTATCATCATCAACTATATACATTCCAATGAAAGCACCTAAAAGAATTGATATAATCAAAGACCAAGTTCCAATGAAAAACTGCAATACAACATTTAAAATAGCTGTTATTACAACTAAAATAGCCAATTCCTTGCTTTCCTTAACTGCAGGAACCAATAGCGCTACAAATAGAGCATATAAAGAAATATTGAAACTGTTTGCAACAATTAGAGGAAGCACATTCAAGACTATAACACCGATGATTGCTCCAAAGATCCAAGACAGCCATGCAATTCCTGCAAGACCTATATAAGTCCATATTGAAGAATCTTCCATTAGCATGAACATTGCAAATGTTTCATCAACAGCAAGGTGTGAAGAGGGTATTCTCACAGCAAGGGAAGCATCATCAACCTTGTTGTAAATGCAAGTGTTCATTACAAAATATCTGAAATTAAGTACAAATGAAGTCAAGACAATATTGAAAAGAGTTGCTCCCTGAGCCAGCATGGTAGCTATCATAATCTGTCCTGCACCTGCATAGATGAAGATGGACATTGAAACCGTTTCAAGCGGAGTCAATCCTGCCTTGATTGCCAAGGCAGCATATCCAATACCCATTGGAATGTATCCAAAGGTGATTGGAATACCTAACTTCAAACCGTTTACAAACTTTTCCTTTCGAGTAATCTAAAACACATCCATAAAAAAAGATAAAATATACAAAATAAGATAAAATAAATGAAAGAGAATTAGAATTTATTGTTGTTTCTTAATCTCTTTACATCAAATACTGCAGTGCTTGCAACTGCCATAACTGCCATTACACCTGCTTGAATTGGATCTGTAACAATCAAGTCAGCTTCATCTGTTACGCTTCCAGGCATATTCAAGGTAATCACAATCAAGTCTTCATGATTTTCTTTTAATTTCCTTACAGTTTCAGTGATCTTACCTCCCATCAGGGATCCTGCAAGAACAAGCACTCCAACACGAGGCAATCTGTTTACAGCATCTACAGCTTCTGCAATACTTTCTTCACCAACTAAAGGAATAGTATCCACACTTATACGCTCTCCACGTATATTATGCCTATCCGCTTCTGTAATAGCTCCAACTGCAACTTGAGACACTTGAGCTCCGCCACCGAAAATAAGAACCCTTTTACCGAAAATGTCATTCAATGAACCGTGAATCTCAATGTCTAAAATAAAGTCTTTAGACTCTAAGTCTTCAATCAATTCATCAAGTTTCTCAACATGGTCAAGCTCTAAATTCAATGTTCCAACATCCTTTTTCACATATAGATGAACATATGAGATGTTGATTCCATGATTTGAGAGAACGTCTGTTATTTCATCAAGAACTCCTTTCGCGTCTTTGGTTGTAATTGTTAAAGAAATACTATTCATAATATTACCTAATAATACTTAAAATATTCAATTATTTAAAGATTATCTAAAATCAAATTCTTTCAATTAAAAAAAGCTAAAAAGATTAATTGAAGATAAATTTTTTTTTAAAAATTTTATTTATGAGGAAAATATGAAGATTATCTCCAATTAATCCAATTTAGCCTTTAACGCATCCAATTCGGCATGCGCCTTCTTATATAAGTTTAAATAGCTGTCATGTTCGCTGACAGGAATAACCTTAAGACCTAATTTTTCATACTCTTCGATATAAGATCCATCAAATACAGGAATCTCAAACTTGATTTCATCTGG
>JAGCLR010000415.1 GCA_017646885.1 Methanobrevibacter sp.
GTGGCATTGGAACTGTTTAAATAGATCAATTCCTCATCAGAGTAATCCAATAAGACAAGCACTTTGCTTGCATTGTTTGGGCCATTGTTTACAACAGTTATAGTCCAATTGACAATATCCCCAGGATTTACAATATCATCAGAAGCATTGACTGTAATGGCTAAATCTGCCATAAGAACTCTAATTGTCTTATTGTCAATGTTATTTGTAAGATTTGAATCCTCTTCAATGGATGAGACATTTACAGGATAGTCAATAAGCCCTGTCTTATTGGTTTGGACATTGATTACCAAAGTCTGATTTTCACCAACATCTAAATTTCCAATATCCCAAGTCCCATCATCCGGATTATATGTGCCTATTGAAGGAACAGAAGATAAATAAGCCAATCCTTCTGGAATGATTGCACTCACATTCACTCCAGTTGCATTGTTTGGGCCATTGTTCTTGACTTTTATGGTGAATTTGACTGTCTTGTTGAAATCCACATTCACTCTGCTTGATCCAATGTCAATAGCTACATCAACAATAGGAATGATCTCAAATTCATTGTTTTCATCTATTTCCTTGTAGTAATCATCTTCAAAATGTTCTCCGTAGAGATGATATTTTCCAGCAGGCAATGGATTGTCGACATAATCGCTAATATTGAAACTTATATCTCCAAGAATGCCAGTTGTAAATGTTTCATTCAATATGATTTCATTGCCTGAAATCATATCAGAAACTTCATCAGAAGAAGACAATAAACCCTTTTCACTATCTGGAATCTCTCTATAGATGATTACATTTACCAATTGATTATCCTCTCTATCATCCTGATACAATAGACTGCCGTTCATGCTGTTTTCTGCTCCATCAACTGGATGTATCTCATCATTTCCAGTTACCTTTTGACCTTTTGAGGATATATAACTCACATTATAGAAGTAGATCTCATCCATAGTTGCAGTGTTATAGATTGCATTTGCAATATTATTGCCACCAATCAAAGTCAAATTGATCAAGATGTCGCTTTCATTAAAATAACTGATTGCAGGGTTTACATATGAATCCAAAAGATAGGACCATGCCTGATTCTTATCAAAATTGGTGTTGGATAATGTCATTTTGGACCCATCTGTATAAATGGCTGAACCGTTACGTGCAGTGTTGAATATGAAATTGGATGAATCGACAGTATTGTTGTCTCCTTTAATGTAAATGGCTCCACCTAATCCGCTGATGATATCAGACTTATTTGGAATCGCAGAGTTATTTGAAAATTCAGAAGCAATTATATTGGCATTTGAACCTTCAATATAGATTGCCCCTCCCTTCTTGCTGACATTGTTAAAGCTTAGATTGTTTAATATTAAATTGCTATTTGAGCCTTTAATGTAGATTGCAGCTCCATTTTCACCGGAATTGTTATTGAAATTGCTGTCATAGACATATGTATTTGGCCCTTTTATGTATACAGAACCATTCACAAGCTTATGATTAGTGAAATTTGAACTGAATATGTTTGAATTTGATCCAACTACATAAACTGCAGCTCCATAGCTTGCCCTATTTGCATCAAAGCTTGAATTCAATACTGAAACGTCTGTTCCATTGATCAATATTCCTGCACCAATGTTTTTAGCGAAATTCTCATTGAATGTGGAATTGATTATTATGGCTTCATTTCCCATAATGAACAATGCCCCGCCATCAGTGCCAGTAGCCTTATTCTCATTGAATGTAGAGTTAATTACCTTTACATTGTTTCCTTTTACTTGAATCGCACCGCCCATAGGAGCAGTGTTGTTTTCAAAAATGCATGAATTGATATTCACGCTAATATTGTTTACTTCAAAACCAGTACTTATTGCACCTCCATAAATTCCAGCACTATTATTGATGAAAATACAATTCAAAATGTCACCATCTGAATGCAATGTGGTAGCTCCTCCCACCCTATTGCAATAATTATTGATGAAAGTGGAATTTGAAACCTTTATGCCTGGACGGAAGCAAAATGCTCCTGCATGAGTGGTTTCATTGTCGGAAATGGCTGAATTGTTGATGAACAGACAATTTTCAACACTGCCTATATTGATCATTGTTTCTGAAACCCCTACTTGCAGTCCTCCACCACAAGCCTGGATACTCTCATTGTTTCTAACAGTGTTGTTAATGAATGTGCAATTTCTAACCGTAACATTATTTGCAGCTATAGCCACATTGGAGTATTTCCAGGAAAAGCCGTTATAGAAGTTAGAATTTTCCAAGAGGAAATTTGTAGTGTTTGGATAAACATAAATATGCGCACAGAATGTGCTTGCATTATTATGATTGAAATTGCAATTGCTTATTTGACCATTTCCTTCCAAATAGTAGACTGCCTTATCGTTTGCATTAATGAAATCACAATTTATTAACTTGACATTAGGTACTGTGACCTTAAAAATGCCAGACAGCTTATTTGCATCTAAAGTTGCCCTAACAGCTCCAGAACCGCCACTTATAGTTACTGATTTGTTGACTATAATAGCTGTCCCGTTTCCGGTATAGGTTTTACCATCCAGATTAATGGTATCGCCGGATTTTGCACTGTTTATTGAACTTTGAATACTACTGAATGTATTTCCACTAGGGCTGATACTAGATTTTAGAGAACTCTCATCTGAATTAATAGAACTTAAATTAGGACTTGAATCCCCATTCAAGTTAGATAATTCATTCACAGATCCTACACAATCTTCATCCTCATTGCTATTTACAATATCGTCACTTATATCTTCATTTAAATTTGTAAAAGAAGATTCAGACTGTGAATCGCTTACAACTGAATTTAAACTTAAATCCTCCAAATCAGTTGCACTAACAGTTGAAAATGTTAAAAATACACAGAGAATCATACAAATTAAATATATAATTTTTAATTTCAATGTACATAACACCTCATAAAATTTAGAAGAGAAACAAATCCTAAAGAATTCCCAACAATAAAAATCTTAAAAATGACTGAAATTAAAAAAATATTGAAAAAGAATTTTTAGAAAATATTTCTCTTCAAAAATAGTTAGTTAGTCATCATTTATAAATTAAACAGTTTTTAAAGGTTTAAAATTGATTTAAAAGTGAAATATCATTTTAAAATTAAAATAAAAATATAATTAAAGAGAAATTTATAAAATAATGCTTATTTTATAGTTATATTAAAATTTATTAAATTAAAACAAGATTCAATTGAAGTAAAAATTATTAAAAAAAGTAAAAATTATTAAAAAAAGAAAAAATTAGAATAACTAAAAAAATTAATGAAAAAATTAAAAAGACAAAATTATTTTAGAAAGAATTAATAAGGAGATCCATTATCTTTAATATTTTCCCTAATTTTTTTATGAGACTCTCTTGAAAGTCCTTCTTTTTGTGTTTCATTTCTAAGATTTTCAATTATTTCAGAAGTTGGAGTAAGTACCGGACAGTTTTCTGTACATAATCCACATAAAGTGCACATATACAAACCAGAATCAACACTTACCTTATTATCTTTCAAGTATCTGCTCATTGCAACTCCACGGCCTCCTAAATAGCTATGAAAACCAAACTTATTTCCTATACTGTTGTAAACAGGACAACTTACAATGCAATTTCCACAGCCAATGCACCAAAGACACTCTTTAAATGCTTCTTTCCTACCATTGTCAAGCAAAATAACAGCAACTTTTTCTGCTCCATACATGTTTTTAAGAAGCTTTTTCTCAATATCCGCTGTTTTAGAAGGACCTGCTACAATATTGATATATGAAGTCAAGGGCTTTCCGGTAGCAAATGCAGTCTCAAGCTTGCCAATTGAAACGCAATCTTCAATCATTGGCACCAATTTATCGATTCCTGCAACGATGATATGAAGCTTTTTGCTTTGAACCAAGCTGATGTTTCCTTCATTGTGAACCATTAAAATAGCGCCGTCTTCAGCAGCAATGGAATTAGTGCCGCTAATTCCTATGAAAGATTTATCGATAAGGTTCAATACATCTTCTCTAACTGCTTCCATAATAGGCTTTGGTTCTGCAGGCAAATCCAGATTCATTGATTCATTTACAATATCTGCAATGTCATGAACAGTCAAATGGGAAGCAGGACCTGTAGGATGAACAGGGCTGTTATCATCTTTTTTCAATTGTAGAATACGGTCACCCAAATCGGTTTCGACAATTATCATGCCTTGCTCTTATAAGAATTGGGATGCATCAATCTCACGTAGAGTATTGGATTTGGATTTGGCAATATAA
>JAGCLR010000416.1 GCA_017646885.1 Methanobrevibacter sp.
TATCTTCCAGGCAAGATTCCAAACTTAATTGTTAATGGAACTTCTGGTATTGCGGTTGCGATGGCATGCTCTTTTGCTCCACATAACTTAAATGAAATTATGGATGCGGCAATCCATGTTTTAAACAATCCAAGTTGTGAAGTAAAAGAGTTGTTAAATTATATTAAAGGTCCAGACTTCCCAACTGGTGGAACTGTAATCAATAAAGATGAACTTCCAACAGCTTACTTAACAGGTAAGGGAAGAGCAAGAATTCGTGGTGAATACACGATTGAATCAAATAAAGGAAAAGACACTATTGTATTTACCTCAATTCCATATAAAGTTTCAAAAGAGAAACTTATCGTTGTAATTGATGATTTGTGTGAAAAAGGTGAAATTAATGGTGTGGTATCAATTAGGGACGAATCTAATAAAGATGGTGTTCGTTTTATTGTGGAACTTGCTAAGGGTGTAAGTTCTGAACCAGTTATTGCGAAGTTATTTAAAATGACAGATTTGGAAACTACATATAGCTACAACCAGGTGGCACTTGTAGATAAAGTTCCAAGAATGTTAAATATTAAACAGTTAATTGAGAAATACATTGAACATCAAAGAGATGTTATGTTAAGAAAAACTCAATTTGATGCTGATAAAATTAAAGCAAAAATCCATATTTTAGAAGGATTGTTAAAAGCATTAGAAGATATTGATAATGTTATTAAACTTATTAAGTCATCTGAAAGTGCTTCTGCCGCAAATATTCTGTTAAGACATAAATATTTATTAACAGAAGTTCAGGCTAAGGCGATCCTTGATATGAAACTTGCTCGTTTAGCTAAGTTAGAAAAAATTGAACTTCAAAATGAAAAAAATGATTTAGTAAATGAATTAGAAAGATTAAATGCTATTTTATCTAATCCTGTTCCAGAAATGGAAAAGTTGTTTACTGAATTAAAGAAAAAATATGGAGATGAAAGAAGAACTACAATTACTCAGGTAGTTACTTCTAAGGAAGAAAAAGAAATTGAGTTTGTAGAGCCAGAAAAATGTGTTGTAGTAATGACAGAAGGTGGCTTAATTAAAAGAGTTCCTACTTCTTCATTTAGAACACAGAGAAGAAATGGTAAAGGTGTTAAAACTCAAGATGATATTACTTCCGCAGTAATTAGAACTAATACAATTGATTCACTTATGATTTTCAGTAATCAGGGTAGAATGTATAGACTGTTGGTTAATGATATTCCAGTAGGAACAAATACAACTAAGGGTCAGTCAGTAAAATCTTTAATTGCGATGGAAACATCTGAAGAGCCAGCTGTTATTTATAGTATTTATAGAGATACTGATGCTAAATATGTATTGTTCGTAACGAAAAATGGTATTGTTAAGAAAACTGCTTTGGAAGAATATGTTAAAACGAAAAAGAAAACTGGTATTGCTGCTATTAACTTGAGAGATGGAGATGAGTTAGCTGCGGTGACACTTGTTAAGGACGAACCTTTAACTTTAATTTCAAAGAAAGGTATGTGTATTAAATTTAATTCAATGGAAGTTTCTGCTACTTCAAGAACTACTACTGGAGTTAAGGGTATGGCTCTTAATGAAGGAGATGAAGTAATTGCGGCATTGCCTATTAGAGATTCTAAGGACTCTCTGGCTGTCTTCGTAGAAGGTGGATTAGGTAAGAAGTTCCCGCTTTCTGAATTGATTAATCAGAAACGTGGAGGAAAAGGTATTGTTTGTTATAAACCAAGCGATCAAACGGGAGATGTTGCGGGAGCGCAGTTAATTTCTGATGAAGATACACTATTGGTTTGTGGTTTAACAAATTCAATCTGTATTGCGGCGACAGAAGTTCCTATGTTGAGTAGAACATCTGTTGGTAACCAGATTTTAAAAGGAAGTAAGTTGCTTTCTGTTTCAAAAGTGTAAAATAAGGGAAGAGGCCTATATGCCTCTTCCTATTGATTTATTTTAAAAAAAATGATATAATATTTATATAAGTTAAAGAAAGAAAGGATTTTGTAATGAACGAGAAGATTTTAGGTTTAATTGACGAATTGAATAAAGCGACCTTGGCATATGATGAAGGAAAACCTTATATGTCTGATGAGCAATGGGATGAAAAATACTTCGAACTCGTTGAGTTAGAAGCAGAATATAATTTTTATGATTCAAATTCCCCAACACAGAAAGTTGTTTATCAGGTGGTTAATGCTCTTGAAAAAGTAGAACATAGTCATCAAATGCTTTCTTTGGATAAAACAAAATCTTTGGAAAGTGTAGCAAATTTCATTGGAAAACATAGTTATTTAGCTATGTGTAAGATGGATGGTTTAACTTGTTCTTTAACTTATGCCAACGGGCGTTTGGTTAGTGCTGAAACCCGTGGAAACGGAGTAATTGGAGAAGACATTTTACATAATGCTTTGGTTATTCCATCTATCCCAAATAAAATTAAGTATAAAGATACTCTAATCGTTGATGGAGAAATTATTTGTACTTATCAGGACTTTGAGAGTTTTTCAAGTGAGTATAAGAATCCAAGAAACTTTGCCGCAGGTAGTATCAGACTTCTTGATGCGAACGAATGCGCGCAGAGAAAGTTAAAATTTGTGGCTTGGGACGTCATTGAAGGGATTGAGGAAGAAGTTGATTTATCCGACAGATTAGATAAATTAGCTGACTATGGTTTCACCGTAGTGCCTTATATTCAGGCTATCATTCCATCTGAAGAGACTGTCAATGTAGTTAATGAAAATATTGAGACTTGGATTAAAGACTTCGCTAAAAAGAACTCATATCCTATTGATGGTATTGTATTTAAGATTAATAATGTTGAATATGGTAAATCATTAGGACAAACAGCTCATCATTTTAAAAATGCTATTGCGTATAAATTTTATGATGAAACTTACCCTTCAACTTTGAAAAAAATTGAATGGACAATGGGAAGAACAGGTGTTCTTACACCAATCGCAATTTTTGAACCTATTGACATTGATGGTTCAACAGTTGAAAGAGCAAGTTTACATAACATTAGCGTAATGGAAGAGTTGCTTGGTGGAACTGGTTTTGAAGGCCAGCAGGTAGAAGTCTATAAGGCAAATATGATTATCCCACAAATCCTTACCGCAGAAAAAAGTGTTCACGGACCTTTATTTGAAATTCCAAATATTTGTCCGATTTGTGGAAATAGTGCCGAAGAATGCATTACTGATGGGTCAGTAAAAGTACTGATGTGTAAAAACCCAAGTTGCGAGGGCAAGCTTATTAATAAATTAGACCATTTTTGTGGTAAAAAGGGATTAGATATTAAAGGGTTATCAAAAATGACTCTTGAAAAACTAATCGCTTGGGGATGGGTGTCCAACATTAGAGATATTTTTAACTTAAAAGACTATGCTAAAACATGGAAAACAAGAGCTGGATTTGGTGAAAAATCAGTCCAGAAGATACTAGATGCTATTGATGAAAAACGAGTTTGTAGTTTACAGTCATTCATATGCGCGTTGGGGATCCCTCTGATCGGATCTACGGCATCAAAAGAATTATGTAAATATTTTACAACTTGGGACGAATTCAGAAATGCTATTAGAAATCATTATAAATTCTTTAATTTAGAAGGATTTGGAGCAGAGATGCATTTAGCAATTATGAATTTTGATTATACAATGGCAGATTTACTGATTGAAGAAGAATTACATATTTTAGCTGTCGAAAAAGCTCCAGAAGTAGAAGCTACATTAGATGGAAAATCTGTTGTAATTACAGGTAAATTACAGCATTATAAAAATCGAGATGCTATGAAAGCAGATATTGAATTATTTGGTGGTAAAGTTGTAGGTTCAGTGTCAAAGAATACCTCATTCTTAATTAACAATGATAATACATCTACTTCATCTAAGAATGTGTCTGCGCAAAAGCTTGGCGTCCCTATACTCACTGAGCAAGAATTTATTGAAAAATTCTTGACAAAATAAAAAATATATGGTATAATAAAAATGTAAATATGAAAGTGAAAATTTTATGAGCAATAAAAAACATTTAAAGAAACTAGCACACAAAATCGCTGACTTTGAGTATATTATTCAGAACAGTAAAGATGAAAAAGAAATCAAAAAAGCAGAAAACTCAATTATGTTATTAGCGAAGGCGGTTCCTTTAGGTTTAAAAGAAATGGTCATACTGGATGAAATGGTTCAAGAAATTCTTGAGAAAAAAATTCAGGAAAATTTGACAAAATAAAATTTTTATGATATAATATTTACATAAGCTAAGAAATACAAATTTTAGCTTAGCAGTAAAAATTAAAAATCAAAAAATATTTATTTAACAAAGGAGATTATTATTATGGCAATGAAAGAAAACTCAAAGAAAGTTCTGAATTATCTTAAAGGAATCAATGGCGATCAGGTTACTTCTGCTGACGTAGCTGAAGCACTTGGCTTAGAAAAAAGACAGGTAGATGGCATTTTCACATCTGCTATCCAGAGAAAAGGTTTAGGAGTTAGAACTCCAGCTGAAATCGAACTTGAAGACGGTACACATAAGGCTGTTAAGTTCCTGTCTTTAACTCCAGCAGGAATGGAATTCGATCCAGACGCAGACGCTGAGTAAGATATAGATTATAAATATTAAGGGGTAGATTTTATCTACCCCTATTTTCAACTATGGACTTAATAATTAGCGTTTTACTTGGAGGAGGTATTGGCGCACTTATAGTTTGGATAAAGCTTCGTAAGAGGCTTCAAACTGTTCAAGAGCTGGATCGAGCAACTGCTAACGAAAATATTTGGTTACAGGAAGAAAACAACAGACTCCAAACTGAAATTGTTGCCAAGAACGCGCAGAAAGAAGAGATTATTGCTAGTATCGGCGCACTCCAAGAACAATCAAAGCAAGCGGCAGAAGCTGTATATAATGCTCATATAGCTAAAATGGAAGAACGATTTTCTAATTCTGCCGAGTCCTTGGGTAAAGATTACCGAGAGACAGAAGAAAAATATCAAGCTGAATATTTGTCCCTATTGGAAGAAAGCGCCAAAGACTTTCAAGATGCTATCGCCGCAAAAACGGAAGAACTAAACGCAATTAACGCTCAGATTGCTGATTTAAAAGCAATTCATGACGCATCTGTTGAAGCTTATAAAAGAGCCCAAGAGATGAAAGAAAAAGAAAACTTCTATAAACTGAACCTCCCTCAAGCAGATATATTAGAAATTGAAAGATTGCGCGAGGTCACTCCGTATCTACGTGATAGCGAACCTCTTAATAAAGTAATTTGGAAGGTATATTATGAAAAAGCCTACACAGACTTGATTGGTCGAGTTGTAGGCTCCGGTGTTCATACTGGTATCTATAAAATTACTAATTTGAAAAATGGAATGTGTTATATCGGCCAGGCAGTGAATATTGCCGATCGTTGGCGTCAGCATATTAAAAGAGGTATTGGCGCAGAATCTACAACGAGAAATAAATTATATCCAGCTATGTTGGAATATGGAGTTGAAAATTTCTCATTTGAAATTGTAGAAGAATGCGGCAGAGATAAATTAAATGATAGAGAACAATATTGGCAAGAGCATTTTAAAGCAAAAGAATTTGGTTATAGTATAAAATAAATTGGAGAGAGAATAATGAACAGAGCAGATTTTTATATGTATGAAATGATCAATACGATTAATGATATAGGGTATAAAGATGTAAATCCTCGTCCAAAATACGCAGATGGCACTCCAGCGCACACTATTTCCGTAAATCATACGTTTAGAACTTATGATTTAGCTGCTGGGGAATTTCCTATTTGTACTTTGCGACCAATGGCTTGGAAAACTGGTATTAGAGAAATTTTCACTATTTATCAGAAACCAACCAATGAAATCGCTAAGATGGAAGAAATGGGCGTAAATTGGTGGGGAGATTGGGATATCGGCGATGGAACGATCGGACAGCGCTATGGCGCAACAGTTAGTCGTTATGATTTAATCAAAAATCTTATTGAAGATATTAAAAACGACCCATATGGCAGAAGAAAAGTTGTTTCTTTATGGCAGGAAACAGACCTGCGTGAAACAGAAGGGTTAGCTCCTTGCGCCTTCCTTACAATTTGGAATGTAAGAAAAGGTATGGATGGACATGAATATTTAGATATGGTATTAGTTCAGAGAAGTGGGGATATGCTTACGGCTTCTGGTCCAGGAGGAATTAATGAAATTCAATATGCTTGTCTTTTAATGATGATTGCTCGTCATACAGGATATCTGCCAGGTGTATTTTCTCATTTAGTTGCGAATGAACAGATTTATGATCGTCATATAGAACAAGGTATGGAAATGTTAAAAAGATTTGAAGATAATTTAGTAGAGGGTGATACTCGTCCTATTATTAAATTAAAATCTGATGCCACAGACAACTTCTATGAAATGACTATTGATGATTTTGAAATCATTGATTATGAACCTATTCGTCCACAACTTAAACTTGAATTAGGTATTTAATTATGATTGCGGCAATAGTAGCAGTAAATAAGGATTGGGGTATTGGTTATCAGAATCAGCTTCTGGAACATATTCCCGATGACTTAAAAAGATTTAAAGAATTAACTACTGGTAATTTGGTTGTAATGGGCTCCAATACTTGGCGCTCATTACCAGTCAAACCATTACCAAATAGATATAATGCGGTAATTACTCGAAACCCTCTCGCTTTTATGGGAACAGAAGAAGATACTGTTTTTCTCACTTGGGAAAATATGGTTAACTTTTTAGAAACTTATACTGAGAAACATGGTGATGTTTTCATTATGGGCGGAGAGAGAGTATATAGAGAATTACTCCCATATTGTGATAAAGTGTATTTAACAAGAATCAACAAATCTCACGAAAATGTAGATACCTACTTTCCTAATTTAAATAAAATGGAAAGTTGGACTTGCTATGAACCTACTGATTGGATGGAGCACGAAGGAACGGAGTATCGCTACGAGCTCTATTGTAGACATTAGTTGATTTTTCAATTTAATTTTGGTATAATTATAATATAAGAATTAAGAAAAAACAAAAAATAATGTGAGAAAGTGAGATATGTAATGAAACAAGAATTTTTAGATTTTTTAAATGCGCTAATGAAAGCGGCACCAGATGTCGCAGAAGAGTTAATGACAGATAATATTAAAGCTTATATTGATGCTTTAATGGATTCAAAGAACGACAAACCCGAATTAACTGACAACGGAAAAGTTATTCTTGATTACATGCAGAAATCAGACGTTCCAATGTTAAAAGCTAGGGATGTAGCAGAAGGACTGTTTATCAGTTCAAGAGCTGTATCTGGTTCATTAAGAAAATTAGTGAATGATGGCTTTTGCGAAAAGGTTGGTCAGGATCCAGTTGTATATGCTTTAACAGATAAAGGTAGAAATTATAAAATTGATTAAGGAGAACAAGAATTATGAAAAGTATGATTAACAGAACTCACATTGAAGGATCACTGTATCAGCATGATTTAGAGCTGAAAGTTACTGGTGAAAATTCTAAAAACCCAGGAACTGAATTTATTAGTGGTAATATTGAAATTGCGACTGATAACGAAGGCTTAAACATCGTTCCAGTTCACTTTACTTATGTAACAGCACTTACTTCAAAAGGTAAGCCAAATGCTACTTACAATGTGTTAAAAGCTATCATTGATGGCACACATGGTTCAGTGATGAAGGATGGAAAAGATGGAGCAGCCAAATTCCGTATTGATTCTGCTATCGGTTTAAATGAATGGTTTACTGATAGAAACGGTCAGGAAGAATTAGTAAGTGTTAAGAGAAACGAAGGCGGATTTGTTCACGTTGTAGCAGACGTAAATGAAGACGAAAAAGTTAGAAACACTTTTGAATTAGATATGATTATCACTGGTACAAGAATGATCGAAGCTGACCCAGAAAGAGATCTTCCAGAAAAACTGGTTGTAAAAGGAGCTACTTTCAACTTCAGAAATGACCTTTTACCTATCGAACTTTCTGTAGTAAATCCACATGCGATTAACTATTTCGAAAGTTTAGATGCTTCAAATTCTAATCCAATTTTCACAAAAGTTAAAGGAAGACAGGTTTCTGAAACTGTTGTTAAGAAAGTTGAAGAAGAATCAGCATTCGGTGAATCTTCTATCAGAGAAATTAGAAATACAAGAAAAGATTTCGTTATTACATGGGCTCAGAAAGAACCTTATGTATGGGATGATGAACAGACAATTACAGCAGCTGAATTAAAGAACTGTATGTCTGCTCGTGAAACTGCCTTAGCAGCAATGAAGGCAAGACAGGATGAATACAAAGCATCTAAGACTGGTGCTAATAAGGTTACTCCTGCGGCTGGTGGCTTCAACTTCTAAGAAGCCACACCTCCCCACGGAGGATCACAATTAAATAAAATATAGTTAAGTTTAAATGATTCAAGGAGATTAAGATAACATGGGAAATTCATTATTAGATATTAAACCTCATCAGGTGAGTAGAAACCTTCGTGGATATTCAGTTCTGTTTTACGGAACTCCAAAATCTGGTAAAACTACTATCGCATCAAAGTTCCCTGGAGCGTTGGTGTTAGCATTTGAAAAGGGTTACTTAGCTATTCCAGGTATCATGGCTAAGCCAATGTATTCTTGGGGTGATTTTAAGAAAACTCTTAGAGAATTAGCTGACCCAGCAGTAAAAGAAGCTTTCCAGACAATTGTAATTGACACTGCGGATATCGCATATGGTTATTGTGAAAAGTATATTTGTAGTCAGGCTTCTGACATGAATCACACATATGATAACATCGGCGAAATTCCATTTGGTAAAGGTTACAATGCTGCTCAGACCGAATTTGATGAATGTATCAGAAAGATTCTTCAAATGGATTATGGTCTTGTTTTAATCAGTCACTCTACTGATAAAGTATTCAAGGATGAAAATGATGTGGAATACAATCAGATCGTTCCTACTTTGGATAAGAGAGCAAGACAGATTTGCGAAAGAACTTGCGATATTATCGGATTCTCTAAGGCAACTAATACAGAAGATGGAGTTAAAACTAAGTTATATTTAAGAGGTACTCCAAGATATGTAGCTGGTTCTCGTTTTAGATATACACCAGATTCTATTGACTTCACATATGATAGTCTTGTAAA
>JAGCLR010000417.1 GCA_017646885.1 Methanobrevibacter sp.
ATCTCCTGTAATGTAAAATTTCATTTTAAAAAACCTCGTCGTTTATATCTTTAATTATTCTTGGTGTTCTTTCATTTACATAAATCTGTAAAGCCTGTTTGATTAAACATTCTCCATTGCTATCAGCAGCCAGAGCGCAAGTCTCTCCTAAGCATTCAGCTTCTGAAACATACTGTTTCTGATATGACATTAAAGGGCAATAATCCATTATTTAAACTCCTGTTCTGCCGCAATCTTTACAATGTTGTATGCTACATCTTCCAGTAGCTCACGGCACCATACTACTTCACTATCTGTTCTATCTGCGCAGAACTCATCTGCGATTTTTTCTACATTTGCTTTTGCGGCGTCGGCGATCTTACGAGCCTCAGCTAAATCATAAATACCTCTTTTTACATCAATTAAATATTCTGGATTTGTTGGGTTTAGGCATTTGTGATATTCTTCTCCAGCAATATATCTTTTAAGATACTCTTCTACACGAAGCAAATGATGTAGCTGCTTAGGATCGTAACCCCAGCGCGCAAGGACTTCGACCTTGGAAGGATATTCATGTTCCATAGCATGATATTTTTCCAAAGCAATACCCTTCATTGATTTAACTGCTCTGTATTCATTCATGCGAGCGATATCTTCTCTTGCCGCAACCAAACGATCCCACTGTTCCTGATATAAAGGATTTACGATTTGGAAATCAGTAAACAAAATTTCAAGGAAGTTTAGATTCTGCTTTCTAAAAGTTTCCATATAAAGTCTTACATCTTTCCAATCAGTGTGCTCATCGTTGGCGCGCACATGAGTAGTACTCACAGGCTTTTTATTTAAACAAATTTCTCTAAATGAAGGCACTGTAATTAACTTAGTGTCTACATCTGAGCTTTCATAGTCCAGACCATAGTTCTGAGAACCCTGTAAAAATACACCCACAATCTTGTCTTCTGGGAAATATTCAAGAGCCTCATCATAATGCTCTCGGACTCTTTTCATAATTGATTCTTCTCTTGTCATTATTTCACTTCCTTCCAACCATTTTTTTCAACAATTCTTCTCATATTTTCAACACCTACTGGATTAGCAGAATGAAAATGAAAAGTCATATTAGAACAGTCAATTTCATTCATATGTTCTTTTTCTTCTAACCAATTAAGGATTTGGATATAGTCTGGTGGACCGTAATCTCCAGCATCATGGTCTAAACTAACTTCTACTGCGTTTCCAAGTTTTGTAAGAAATTCAATTAAGAGCAATGCTTCTTTTGCTCTACGACATCTTAAATAACCTTTTGGAGTTGGTCGCACATCATCCACATATACTCTTATTGTTTTCATTACTCTACCTCTTTCGCATATTTGATAATTCTCACTTCTAATCCATATTCCTTAGCTAAATTAATCATATGCTCTGTGCCTTTTGATTTTTCATCCCAAAAAGCAACCAACATACCATTTCGTTCAGAGGCATATGCGGCCATTTTCTCATTTCTTTTATATCCAGCAGACTTACCATATTTATCCCAGTCTGCTAAGAAGTGCTTTATTGGCAATCCTCGATTATATGCCCATAATGCTCCCATTGCGTCTGCTCCACGAGCTCCGCCGCAAACTACTTCATAATTATCATCATTGCCAACTTCTTTGGCAAATTTACGATAATCGTCCATAATAGCAAATAACAAATGAACATC
>JAGCLR010000055.1 GCA_017646885.1 Methanobrevibacter sp.
AATAGCAAATAATAAAAAAATAAAATAAGAAAAATAAGAAATCCAGTTTAAACTGGACTGTCTCTTAACTTAATATACTCATTTAAAGATTCTCTAGTAGTTCCAACAAGAATTCTATACTTTTCAAACTCTCCATTTTTAAGTACCTTTTCTATTTTTCCTCTTGCGACTACTTCTTCTCCATCTACTACTTCTCCAGCATATGTGTGGGTGAGTGATGCTAGTTCTGAGATTTCAATATCAGGTCCTTCGAGGATTTCAACATCCTCTATTGTATATACTGCAGGATTGTCAAAAGCTCCTAATGCGCTCTTTATTGTGCAGTTGACTTTCGCAAATCCTTCTGGTTCGTAGACTGTATCTCCCCATGTACCTTCGATTTCGTCGTAGTTTCTTGTTGCCAATATGTCGAATAAGGTTTCTCTAATGAGTCCTCTATTGCTTTTACGTTCTTCATACCAAGCGAACTCTTCTTTGGTTAGACTGTCGTCTTTTATTCTCTTATCATATACAAAGTCCCAGAAATCATCATTGATTCTGTTGAGTGTGATTGATTTGTCCAATTCATCTATGAAAACAGCTTTATCCTTGTTGTCCTTGTATGCCTTGATTGCATTTCTATGGTTCTCAAGACCGTAAACTACAAAGTCAAGGTCAGATGTTCCAGCCTTTTGAAGTCCTGGCAAGATTGAACCTGAGATTCCAAGGTCATCATAGCTGATTCCTGCTACATAATGGAAAAAGTCTGAAAGATCAAAGAGTTTACTTAAGAGCTCTTCCTTGTAATCCAAGTCCTCTCCATTTTTGACCTTTTCATTGATTGATTCGTAGTAAGTTTCCCTAAGCCCTTTCAACCTTTCCTCTGGCTTGATGATTCTTTCAACCTTGTCTATTGGAACTCCCATCATTTCAACATTGGTTACGTCACAGAAGTATAAGTAGTCTGGATGGTTTTCCCTTAGGTATGCATAAGCCTCTTCAGATCCCACTTTGGAATATCTGATTCCATCCTTTTCCCTATCTCCATTTTCATCTGGAATGTATCTTAAAAAGCAGATAATCCTGTCTTCTGGGTGAATGTAATTGGTTGAAGCGAATAATAATCCATCTGTACTTATGATAAAATCTCTTGTTCTAACAGTTTTTTTAGTTTTGTCCATTTCAATCACTAATTTTGATTTAATAAGCATTATTTATAATATAGTATTTACTATATCCTCTTATTATTAATTAAGTTTTATATTTTTTATTTTTTCTAATTTAATAAAATAAAATCGATAATTTTTGGGCTAATTTTTCAATACTTTTTAACTTAATAAAAAATAAATCGATAATAATATTAACTATCAAAACCTATCTATTATTGTAGTTAGTTCTATGTCAATTATTTAAATTTTCAATTTAAATTTCTTGAGAGCTTTTAGCAATTAGAAGCTTGAATGATGGAATAAATGACATATAAGAACTTCCAACAAATCCATAATTTCAAAAATAGATTATGAATCGTTTATTATTGTAACGGCTTAATTATAGACTTTATTTCTATATTGTTAAATTGGATGTGAATCAGGAGGTTTTTTAGATTCTTTTGAAAAAATGTTTTTTTAATTGAATCTAATAATAATCAATTGGATTTGTCATCTGGTTAATGGTATTTCCCAGAGTTCTATAACTTGATTGTTATGATATGATTTGTAATTTAGACCTGGAAGAATTATTAAATCCGGAGGTGTCGATATGAAAGACAAAAACACTAAAAACTTGAGAAAATCTATGAATCGTGGTTCTGTTGAACATGAAACAAAAGTAGCTGATAATGAGGGCGAAATCATGACTCTCGCTAAAAAAGATGTCATTAGCATTCCTCCAACCAAGACCATTAAGGAAGCTGCTGAAATGATGATAGAACATGGATTCAGAAGATTACCAGTAACCCATCCTGGCTCAAATAAACTTTTGGGTATTGTAACTGCTATGGATATTCTTGACTTCCTTGGTGGAGGAAGCAAATTTGATATAATAGAAAAGAAACATGATGACAATTTCTTGGCAGCAATCAATGATCATGTTAAAGAGATTATGACAAGAGATGTTATTTCTATCAGCCCTAAATTTTCTATTAGAGAAAGTGTTGATTTAATGACCGAAAACGGCATTGGATCTTTACCTATTGTAGATAAAGAAGATAAATTAGTGGGAATAGTCACTGAAAGAGACTTCGCATTAGCACTTGCAGGCTCATTGACTAATGAAACTGTAGGTGATATCATGATTAAGGATGTTATCACTACCACTCCTGGAACTCCTATTGAAAGCTGTTCCAAAATTATGGTAAGAAATAACTTAAGAAGAATTCCTGTTGTTGAAGAAGAAAAATTAATAGGAATTGTTACTTCAACCGATATCTTAAGATTCTTTGGTGATAAAGAAATGTTTGCTTCTATGACCTCTAATAGTGGTTTAGATGTTTTAAAAAGAAAAATTTCTGAAATCATTAAACCAAACATATTAGTAACTGAATCTAGTGTTAGATTAGGAGACTTATGTGAATTATTAGCTGAAAAGAACATTGGTGGTGTTCCTGTAGTTGATGACGATCAACTTGTAGGAATTGTCACTGAAAGAGATATTTTAAATACAGTTCTTAAAGAATAATTAACTTATTTCTTTAAGTATTGTGATGTTCTTCTTTAATGGAGAACAGGTAGCTATTGTTGAACTTTTAAGAGATAGCTATTGGTAGGTTAAGTTTATATCTTTGATTAGATACGCTATAGGATTTAATTGCAATCCAAATCGAATTGATTCATTTGGATTCTATCTAATAGCTATTTCATTGGATTTTATCGTTGGTGTTATTATGAAAATCAAAAATATAATGTCTGAAAATGTGGTATCTATTGATAAGAATTTAAACATATGTGATTGTCTAAGAATGATGTATAAGGATAACTTATCTAGAATACCAGTCACCAGTACCAATGAAAACAAAAAAGTTTTAGTCGGAATTATCTCAGAAAAAGATATAGCTAATAAGTTAGGCTCCGCTAAATATGGTAATATGGCTCCTTCACATTTCCACGTATCCACTGTAATGGTCAAAGACTTGATTACAGTTGATGAGGATGATGATGTGACTGATGTGGCAAAAATCTTGATTGACAAGAATATTGGTGCCATTCCAGTTTTATCTGATGGTGAAATGGTTGGAATCGTAACTAAATCTGATTTCATATATTTATGCAAAGCAAAAGCATATGAAAAGATTTCAGTTAAAGATATTATGACAACAGATATTGTTTCAATATCTGCAGATGATCGTTTAGTTCATGCAAGAAAAGTCATAATGGACTCAAAGATTGGACGTCTATTATTGACTGAAGATAATGAGCTTGCAGGAATTATTACTTCAAAAGACATTGCAAAAGCATTTGTTTCATTCAGGAAACACACTCCTGACAAGTATCAGTC
>JAGCLR010000056.1 GCA_017646885.1 Methanobrevibacter sp.
CCTGGAACCTATGAGAAAACCAATTTCATTTTTGCTCCAGGATTTGATGATGAGTCAAATAATTTCCTCAATACAATATTGGATGAAATCGAGGAACTTGTTTATTATGCTCCTGAGTATAGGACAAGTCCCCCATACATTACAATTCCAGTTGTAGAAAGTGGAATTCCAACAATTGTTTATGAAACTTTTTCTTATGAACCAATGGAAAGAACATATGATTTAAGTGAAAAATTAGTTAAAGTAATTGATAATTTGAAGTTCTGATTTTCACATATAATTTTCTTTTCATTATTTCAATTTTAGCTATTATTAAAATATAGTTGCATATAGTAAACCTATTTTTAATCAATTATTATTTCAATTAAATTAATTCAAATTCATTTTTTATTTATTATTAATATCGCAATCTACATAAACTAATTAATTATTATAAAAGTAGTAAAAAAATAGTTAAAAATAGTAAAAATAGATTAAAGAAATATAAAAAAAGTAAAATATTTACATATTTTCAAGACATTCCATTTTCAAGACTCTTGCATCATCATTTGATGGATCAAGAGCAAGAACTTTTGTGAAAAGGATTTCCGCTTCATCGAATCTGTCAAGTTCCATCAACACCACTCCCTTGTTTAAGAGGAATGAAGTGTTTCTTGGCTCAAGCTCTATAGCTTTGTCATAGCATTCAATTGCCTCTTCAAATCTACCAAGATCAAGGAGTGCGTTTCCTTTTCTGTTTTGTGCTGTTGCGTCTATTTCAGAATCTTCCAAACATAATTCCAATGCCTTGTCATATGCTTCCAATGCCTCTTCAGGCCTTTCCATATCAGTCAATACATTTCCCCGTGCATTCCAAACTTCAGGGTTGGTGTCATCAATGGTGATCAGTTTATCATAAACCTCTAAAGCCTTATCGAATTCTGCAAGGATTTCCAAAATAAATCCTCTCCAATATAGGACTACTGGATTGTTAGGGTTTGCATTCAATGCTCCATTGCTTGCTTCGAGAGCATCTTCTATATTTCCAGAGTTTAGCATAGCTATTGCCTTGTTGTTCCAGATGTATTCATTGTCCCCTTCTATTTCCAAAGCCTTGTCATAACATTCGATGGATTCATCAAAACGGTCAAGCCTGCTTAGATTGTCCCCTTTTTTGTTTAAAAGATAAACGTCATCAGGATCAATCTTTAAGGCAGCATTATAGCATAAGACAGACTTGTCATATTTACCGGTATCAAATAAAATGTCTGCTCTTTGAGTGATCATCTCTTTTTGGTCGATTTTTTCCCCTTTCCATTTATTGATGTCAAGTTTTTCAAAATAGATTACCTGGAACAAATCTTCATCAGAGATTCCGTCAGGATACATTTTTTTAAATTCCCTAACCATTTCATTGGAATCCTCGTATCCTTCCTCTTGGGCTAACTTATCATTGCTTTTGATTTCCTTAAATGGGAGTGTTTTTACATCAGTGACTTGGGCTTCAAAAATTTTCTTTTTTTCTTTAGAAGCTAAATTCCAATAACAATGAAGTCTATCTCCAACTTTTAAAGGTGTTTTCCATAGTTTCCTTATAGTCATGGCTTTTTTATTTGTGATTATATTTATGTTCTGACTTCCAAAGGACATGATTGGCATTTTATCACCTTTTTTGGAGACTTTTAATAAAAAATAGTCTTTTTAGATAATATTAAGTGAATTAATTCATTGGCTTAATATATATTATTATCTTTATTGAAAAATTAATAAACTTATCTATTTATTTTTAGAAAGTTCAAATTTATTGATTAGATTAAATTTATGGATTAAAGAAGCTATTCAATGCTTCTTTGACCGAATTCAGCGGTTTTTACATTTATGTCTTGGTCAGGATACTTTTCTTTGATTCTCTTTGCAATATTTTCAATGTCATGAGGGTTTGGCTCTTCAGCTTCAGCCAATGATTCATCCAAAACGCATCTGTTTCTGAATTGCTGTATAGTGTATAGGTCACATTCAACCTCTTCAACTATCTTAAACAAATCTTCCTCTGTAAGCAATTTAGGGCAGTAGGTAGTTCTGCATTCTAAAATGACATCTTCATATTCATTTACGATTTCCATGGATTCCTTCACTTTCTCGCCTATGTCTGCATTGATCACTTCTACATACTTGTCAAATGGTGCTTTCACATCCATAGCCACATAATCAATCAAACCTAAATCCAAAATCTCTCTAAGTCTGTCTGGATAGACTCCACTTGTATCCAGTTTGGTCTTAAGACCAATTTCCCTAACATACTTGAAGATTTCAATCACATCTTCATATTGGACTAAAGGCTCTCCTCCGGAAACAACAACTGCATCCATAAACATCGCGGAATCATCAATCTTTTCATATATCTCTTCCAAACTGATTTCAGTTCCCTCTTCTAATATTTCGCTATTGCTGCAATAAGGGCATCTAAGAGGGCATTTTGCTAAAAATATTACAAAAGACATATTTTTAGGATATTCAATTGATGATGTTACTGTAACGCTGTATTCCATTTTATCAAACCTTTAACATTTAACATTTAACCTTTATAATTGTCATTTTATTCATTCAAGATTTCTCTCATCACTTCAAGGAATTTCTTATCCTCTTCCAATGTGCAAATGCTTATTCTGAAGTAATATTCATCCAATCCCTTAAATGAAGTGCAGTCTCTTACAATCATTCCTCTTTTCATGAATTCTCTTGTAATCTCTGCAGCTGTGTAACC
>JAGCLR010000057.1 GCA_017646885.1 Methanobrevibacter sp.
GCAAGCATTGCAGAAAGCATTCATGGATTTGGTGCATTGTCCTTAGTCATTTTCGATTTGGCTAATGGTTTGTATGGATATTATATCCCATCAGACTTCACAAGAACCTTATGTGAATTCCTAACCAATAAGAAGGGCAAGTTAATCACTGCATTCATTGTAATGTTCGTAGCATCATATTTGCTTGCTGTAATGGGCATGGGCATTTATGGACTTTTAATCGTTCTAGTGCTTGTGGCTTACTATACACTAAGGTAAAATTTAATCTTAATTTATATTAAAAATCTAAACTTAATATTTAATCTTGAAAATTTAAAAATTTGAAATTATATGTCTTTAGCATTAAAGACTTGAAATATGTAATTTGTGGTGAAATTAATGGCAATCGGCAGAAGATCTAGGAATTCTAGAAAAGAGCAAAACAAGAATGTTTTGAAAACTAGAACTCCTAATAATTCTAGAAACTCCAGAGGCTCCAGACGCCCAGGCAATGCTAGGAAATCCAATAGTTCATTAAGCTCTGTCTGGTCTAAGAGTTCTATGCCAAAGAGGCCTAGAAGCCCTAGGCAAATACTCGTATTGATAATAATCCTAATAGCTTTCATTTGCGGTTTGGCTTTAGGAATTTCCATGATTATGGGTATAGGCAGTGAACCAAGTCCTGGTGAAGTGCAATACATGAATGTAACTAATAATATATCTGTTTATGAAAACAGCAGTTATGACTTGCATGATGAAAACGGCACTCAAATTTCATATTACGATTTCCATGAAAATGTTACCGAAGGTCAGGATATCGATGCATTCAATGCTTCGAATACGTCTGGCATTTATTAATTAGAGAGTTCTTTCTCTATTTTTTTCTAATGTTTTTATTTTTATTTTTTTAAAGTTTTTTACTTATATTTATTTTTCATTATAATTCTAAAAGGAGATACCATGTCTAAGATTAACATTATTGAAGGAGGAATATGTGCTGTAGATGGCGTTAGGGCAGCAGGAAGCCGTGAAGGCAAATACGGTCTCGCGGTTATCGAATCTAAGGACAGTGCTGCTTCAGCAGTTTTCACATCAAACAAGGTTGTGGCTGCACCTATCATCCATACCAAGGAAATGATCAAAGGAGGAAAAATATCCTTGGTTGTTGTAAACAGTGGAAATGCAAACTGCTTTACAGGTCAACATGGAATAGATGATTGTGAAAGGACCATTGAATTTGCATCTGAAATAACTAATATCCCATCAAGTGAAATAGCTACTGCATCAACTGGTGTAATCGGCAGAAAAATGCCTATGGACATTATTTTGCCTTTGGTTGAAGAGTCAATTTCCAAATTGGAACACAGTGCAGAAAGCTCAACTGATGCTGCAAAGTCCATAATGACCACTGACACTTATCATAAGGAGTTTGCTGTAGAGACTGAAATTGAAGGTGAAAAGGTAAGAATCGGTGGAATCACCAAAGGGGTGGGAATGATTGCTCCTAATATGGGAACCATGCTATGTTTCTTGGCAACTGATGCTGTAATATCCTCTGAAATGATTAATAAGGCATTGAAATCTGCTGTAAACAGAAGCTTCAACATGATTGTAGTTGATGGAGACCAAAGTACCAATGACACTGCAATTTTGATGGCTAATGGAAAGTCTGGTGTTGAAGTGGCTAAAGAGGGTGAAATCAATGAGGATTTCCAGGAAGCTTTGGATTTCATTTGCATTAGTTTAGCTAAAATGATGGCTCGTGACGGTGAAGGGGCAACTAAATTCATTGAATGCAAGGTTAATGGGGCA
>JAGCLR010000008.1 GCA_017646885.1 Methanobrevibacter sp.
TCCCCTACAATGTATCTACCTGGTTCAAGGTATAAGGTAGGTTCTCCCATGTCAAACTCTTCTAATTTTTCTTTGAATAATTTGACGTTTTCTTCAGCGAAGTGTTCTAAGTCAAGCAATTCTTCATCAGGGGTGTATGGGATTCCAACTCCTCCACCGAAGTCAATGAATTCGAAGTCAATTCCTGCTTCTTGGTGAACTTTTCCTGCAATGTTCATAGTTGATTCAATAGCTAATTTGAATGGTTCTGGGTCTAAAATACCTGAACCGATGTGAGAATGCATACCTACAGGTTCAAATCCTAACTCTTTTGCTAATTTGTAAATCTCTACAGCTTCGGTTTCCATAATACCGAATTTACTCATTTCCCCACCGGTAATGCAGTGGCCGTGGTGACCAGCACCTACCATAGGGTTTACTCTGAATGAGATTTTCTTGCCGTTAGGATCAATGCTTTCTGCAAGTCTTTTGAGAGCAGAAACAGAGTCAATATTCAAGATTACATCTTCACTGTTTACGTAATCCATTTCATCGTTTCTGATGTTGTTTCCTGTAAATAAGATTCTGTCTCCAGAGAATCCCATTTTTTTACAGATGTAAACTTCTCCAGGAGATACTGCATCAATGCAACATCCTTCTTCCTCAAGGATTTTTAAAACAGCAATGTTTGTATTTGCTTTACAAGCATAGAATACTTTGAATTTAGGATAAAATTTAGTGAAAGCATTATAGAATCTGTTGTAGTTGTCTCTAATTCTCTCTTCATCAATTACATAGATAGGAGTGCCATACTGTTCTACAAGATCACATGCATCAGCACCGCCAATATCTAAATGGCCTTTATCGTTTATTTTTATATTTAAATCCATTTTGTGCCTCCGATAAAACTAATATATAATGAATAATTATCTTCGAATAATTATCTATAATAATCTAAAAATAAGTTTTCAATAAAATTCTATTTAAACTAATATATAAAATTATTTAAGGAAATCGATTAGCCGACTAAAAAATTAAATTTTATTAAGGAAATTGAAACAAATAATATTATAGGTGAGAAAATGAATGACAAGAAGGACTGGGGATTGACAGTGAGAGGAGTGGTTAAAAAGGAAGATAAGATATTAATCCTCAGAAGACATCCCAAATCAAGAAACAATCCTCATAAATATGAGCTTCCTGGAGGAAAGGTGGATCCTGGAGAGTTCTTTGATGTGGCATTGATAAGGGAATTCAAGGAAGAGACTAACCTTGATGTGAATATAGAAAGCCTATTTGAAGTGGTGCAAGACGAATTCATAAGCAGAAGAACCAATCAACCAATAAGCACAGTTCAACTAATGATGAATCTTGAAATAATAAGTGGAGAGCTTCAGATAAGCGATGAGCATGATGATTTCAAATGGGTAGACACTGAAGAACTGAAAGAGCTTTACAATAAGGATATGCTTACTCCTACACTTAGAAAAACTTTGGAAAAAAGAGATTTTGAGATTTAATAAATCTCAATTATTTTTTTATTGATTTACATTAAATTAATCTACATTAAACTTTTTTTAAAATAATCAGATTATTTTTCATATAAGCGTTCAACATAAGGATTTAAATAAGTTTGAAGAACCTTCACAATAGGCCCAATTATTAGAGCAGAAATGATTGTTCCTTCACGAACTCCTGCAAGGTAGCCTAAGAAAACAATTGAACAGATAGCTGCTATTAAAACCATAGTTGTGTCAAAGAAAGGCTTTACCTTTGGAAACTCCTTTTTCAAAACCTTTGAAATAGCTACGATTATTCCATCAGGAGGAAGATAAACCACTTCTGTTTGAACTTCGAGCATCACACCAAAAGCAACCACTAGACAACTTAAGAGAAGTGTTGCAAATTGACTTAAATAATCTGCAGGATTTAAAA
>JAGCLR010000058.1 GCA_017646885.1 Methanobrevibacter sp.
CCATTATTAGCTTCCTCCTTCACTAAATGTGATAAACTCATCTGCTTTAGAATCTAAAACATCACAAGCTTTCAATAAAACCTCTTTAGGAGGCATTGATCCATCAGTTTCAATTTTAAAAATAAAATCATTTTCACGATACCCAACAGTAATACATTTAGATTCCGCTGCTTTTGCTGCCCTTACACAAGCTTTACAAAGGGAGCAGTTTTCAATATCGACAACTTCAATCTTTCCTTCATCGCTGTCAAAATCGAGCACTCCTCTAGGACATGCATCAACAACTGCATTAGCAACAGTGCCGTCAACTTTTTCTTCAGTTTCAATTTCTGGATATTGTTTATAAGCACAAACGGTAGTTGGCACCCATTTTGCATGGTCTTTACCAATTCCTAATTTTGCTACAGCCTCTAAATCAACTTCCTGATTCTCTTTCAATTTCAAGAGAGGTATGGTATCGTATACTGGTTTAATTTTTGAGTCACCACAAGATTTTAAATCTTTAGAGTATACAGTTTTAGGTCCGGTTTCCCTTAATGAGAAGGAAACGCTACATCTTGGACAGTATTCTCCTTTTTCACTATCACAATCACAATCTTCTGGAAGTACTAATCCTTCAATAGATTCTGCATCAGAAACTAAAGGAGTTAAACCTAATCTGTGAGCTAATACTTCATCAAACATTGCAGAATCATTTTTAACTATGAATACATCTTCAATAGCTAATTTTGGCACTTTCATCATAGCAATTCTTCTAATAGCATTGACAAAAGGAACTTCTGCATCTCTGACTATAAAAGTCATTGAATTTTCATCTTGCTCTTTGACATCAATTTTCATATTAAACCCTTCTTATACTCTTCTTCCTCTTTTACCGCCTGGTCTTCCAGTACCATCATGAGGTATAGGAGTGATATCTTCAATTTTACCAATTTTGATTCCAGCTCTTGCTAATGCACGAATGGTTGCTTGTGCACCAGGACCTGGACTTCTAGGACCATTTCCACCAGGAGCTCTTACTCTAATATGTAATCCGACAAAACCTTTTTCTTTTGCATCTTCAGCTGCTCTGTTTGCTGCTTCCATAGCTGCAAAAGGAGAGGATTGTTGTCTGTCTGCACGTACTACTCTACCACCAGACCATTGACAAATGGTTTCTGCTCCGGTAATATCAGTTACAGTTAAGATAGTATTGTTAAAGGATGAATAAATATTAGCTATTCCCCATTTTTCGTCTTTTGCCATAATTACACACCTTATTGATTTTCACCAGCTTGAGTTGCTGCTTTGTTGTATTCTTCAATCTGTTTAGCTACTGGGGAAGAGTGGTAGAAACCAACTGCTTCTTCTTCTCCTCTTTTTACTACGTAACTTGGAGAATTTAATTTCTTACCGTTTAAAGCAATGTGTCCGTGTACTACAAACATTCTTGCTTCTTTAGCAGTACGAGCTAAACCTTTTTGGAAAACTATAGTTTGTAATCTTCTTCTTAAAATATCTTCAACAGTTAAATCAAGAATGTTTTCTAAGTGAGCGTTTTCATCAAGGATTCCTGATCTTTTCAAGTGTCCTAATAATTCTTCAGTTTCAACTTTTACTTGATCTTGAGAGAAACCGAGTAAGTATCTTGCTTCCCTACTGTATTTTCTAACTAAAGTATCAGCTTTCCAAATTTCCTTTTTGTTTTTTAAGCCGTATTTAGACATTAATTTATTTTCAGTTTTAATTCTTTCTGCATTCCAAGGATGAGGTGGTGTATCATACTTTTTCCTTGCTTTTCTTGGATGTCCCATAATCACATCTCCTTATCTTATATAATTATTCAGTTATTATAAATCTTCATAATCGTTTTATCATAGTTTACCTAAGTACAATAAAAGATGAAATTATCTTCTTCTACGACTTACACCGACAGTAGAACTGTGTCTGAAAGTAGATTTAGTTCTTTGTCCTCTAACTGGTAAACCAACTTCGTGTCTTCTACCTTTGTAGCTTCTGGTCTTTTTCATTCTGTTTAAATCATCTCTTAAAGTCATGTCAAGGTCAGATTCAATTAAATGAAGGTCGTCACCAGTAGCGTAATCGTTACGTCTGTTTAACATCCAATCAGGAATATTGAATTCTTGAGGATTTTCTAAGAGTGCTTCAATTTTAGAAACATCTTCTTCAGAGATGTAACCGATTTGGTCATCTGTATTTAAACCTAAGGTAAGACAGATAGATCTAGATAAGGATAATCCAATACCTTTAATTTCAGTTAAAGCATGTTGGATAGTTTTGTTACCATCTACGTCCTTTCTGGATATACGCACTAAGTGCTTAAAGTCGTCTTCCATTAAAGTAACCTCCATATCATTTTTCTTTGGAGCGAACCCACGAGACGTTATTTAAAAAATTTAGCGGATTCGAATGCTTTATTTTAAAGCACAGTTTTTTCAACAATGTAAAACTTAGTCTAACAATAGTTTTTTAGATTTCATAGCAATTAGCCATTTGATCCACAAACCAATGCTAACCAAGAGTTCATATCAGTTTCAAGCACATTTAATAATTCTAATTAAATAATAACTACGCTCAGCTTACTAAAAGATAGAGTAACTTAATACTCAATAAATTACTAATAAACTTTTAAAGCCATAGCTAGATTATAATTTAACTAATTAAAAAAAAGCAAACTAAATAAATCCAATTCGTAAAGCTTATTTGAATCGGATTTACCTTAATGATAATTTGATTAAAGTGATATTATCATTAATAATAATCCTATTAAATAGAATTACATTAAATTGCTATACACTAATAAACGCCGAGACTGGGATTTGAACCCAGGCGAGGTGAACCCTCACGGGATTTCCAGTCCCGCGCCTTACCAGGCTAGACTATCTCGGCAATCTAGTTCACATATCAGACATAGTGCTGTCTAATATATAATTCACTGATATAAAAATATAAGTAATTAATAGTATATAAAGGTTTTGAATTTTTGACCATAATTTTTTTAAAAACAGCATAAAAGCCAAATTCATAAGCACAAATTAATATTGAACTTAATAATATTTAAAGATTTTTTAGAAATTCATAGTAAAGTTTATATATTAGAACTTAATTTTGGGATTTTGCAATATTTGAAAAATAAAAAATTTTAAAAAAAGACAAATTTTATCACATTTAAAGTTAAATGAAAAGCAAATTTCAAGTTAGATCACTATTCGTTTAGTTTTCTTTCAACTTTAGCATTCAAATCATCAATAACATCTTTAATTGCAGGATCTCCAGTTAAATCATATGCAATATTGAAATAGAACAATGCAGGAACCACTTTCTTATCCTCATCCAACTGGAATCCAAGATTCTTGCATATTGTGATTACTTCAATGCTTGGACCATATGGCAATCCGTTTGACTTGAGATAATCCTTTATCTCTTCAATGCCTTTATCATATTCACTCAAAGCATCATCATCAAATTCAATAGCTGTTTTATTTTCATTGGAATCATCATAGCTTTCAGCTAATCTGCTTAAATAGATGGATAGTTTCAGATTTTCATCGTCATTAGAAGCATGATGCTCATTTAGATAATAAAGTGACAAGTTTTCAAATGATTTGGAAAGATCTTCCAAATAGTAATCATATTTGAAAGATTGAATAGTGAGATTATAATATTCGTCCCATTTTCCTTCATGCCTATAAATTTCACATAAGCCAAAAATAGCTTTTACATTGACAGGATTGTAATCATAAGATAATTTAAAAGATTTTAGGGCATTTTCATACTCATTGAAATGTAACAATACATTTCCATAATTGGAATATAATGTGGAATAGTCTAACATGAGAGGATATTTTCTTTTTATCTCCTTTTTTATGGTGATTTGGAATAAAAGCTCTTCAAGGAGATTTTTAAATATGTATTCCCCTTCAACATATTCCTTATTCAAATTGATGTTTTCATTTGCAAACTGATAGGCTTCATCAAATTTCTCTTCCTTAACCAAATGATCCATCTCTTTGATTATTTCTGGTATAGACTTAATTTCCATAAAATCACCAAGGCTTGAGAATATAAAAATTAGAATCAGTTATTCAATAATTCCTTTTTCTTCTTTTCAAATTCCTCTACAGTGATAATTCCATCTTTCAATAGCTCATGATATTTTCTTATCTCAGCAGGAACATCTGCAATCACGTGCCTGATTTTTTCCTCTTCAGGTACAAATGATCCAGTGTTCAATTTGTTCTTTAATCTGGTTTCAAAATTATTTAGCATATCATGGTCTAAAGTCTTAAGCTGAATAGTCTTATCCTCTAGATTCAATTGAACCTTATTGTCAGCTAATCTTTCAATGTCTTCTGCATTCAAGTCATCGTAAGTTATTTCAAATGCATCCTTGACCTTTCCGTTTAATCTGCTTCTCAATTCGATATAAATGGAATCCTCATCCAACTTGATTGCTCCATTGGATTTATTATCATTCCCATCAACTGTTTCAGTCAATAAACCTAGGAAATCAAATTCCACATCTCTTGATTTAATCTCACCTTTAGGCATGTTTCCTTCAGGATTGAATAAAAAACCTAATTTTCCCATAGTATCAAAAACCTAAAATATTTTAAAAAAAACATTATCAATATTACCTTATTAATACAATATAACATTTTAAAAACATATAAATTTATCTTAAAGAAGGTTAAGATTTATAATTAAATTAATTAATGATAAATTGATAAATTATATTAGAAGAAAGATTAATAA
>JAGCLR010000059.1 GCA_017646885.1 Methanobrevibacter sp.
AAAAATAATTAGTTAAACTTATTTTTATAACAAAAATATATAAACCATTAGCAATATATAAGAATTTTAGATTTAAATTTAGATTTATATAAATAATTTATTATATTGGATTAATATATGGAGACTAATCTTATGACTGAAATAGGAAAAAGAATTCGAATGGAAAGGATTTTCAATAGAAAAACCGGAAGAACCGTAATTGCTCCTATGGACCATGGTGTATCAAGTGGTCCAATCAAAGGAATAATCAATATGGATGAAACCGTTGAAAGCATCTCCCAAGGTGGAGCAAATGCAATTTTGATGCATAAAGGTATCGTTGGCCTTGGACACAGGGGATACGGTAAGGATATAGGTCTTATTGTACACTTGTCTGCAAGTACCTCATTAAGCCCAGATCCAAACAACAAGGTAACTGTAACCAGTGTTGAAAAGGCAATCCAATTAGGTGCAGATGCAGTATCTGTGCATGTAAACATAGGTTCTGAAAACGAGCCTGAAATGCTTATGGAACTTGGTGAAATCTCTGAAACCTGCAGTTACTGGGGAATTCCACTTTTAGCTATGATGTACCCAAGAGGACAAAAGGTTGAAAACGAGCATGATGTGGAAATGGTAAAGCACGCAGCACGTGTAGGTTCCGAGCTTGGTGTAGACATTGTAAAAACAAACTACACAGGAGACCCAGATTCATTCAAGGAAGTGGTTGATGGAGCATTGGTGCCTGTAGTCATTGCTGGAGGACCAAAAGTTGACACTGACAGAGAACTCCTTGAAATGGTAAGGGATTCTCTTGAAGTTGGAGGAGCAGGTGTAGCATTTGGAAGAAACCTTTTCCAAGCTGAAAACCCTGGAAAAATCACAAGAGCTATTGCAGAAGTAGTTCACAATGATTTGGATGTTGAAGAAGCATTGAAATTCCTCGATTAGATTAATTAACATTTATTCATTTATAGATTAACAATCAATACAAGAAAATTTAAGGAGATTAAAATTGTCAAACAAATTCGCTTGGATCATGTCCCCAAAGGCAAGCTGGGACGATAAGAAAGAATTCATCACAACAGCACTTGAATCAGGAATCGATTACGTTCTTGATACAGTAGACAGTGAAAACATCAGAAAAGTTGGAAACTTCAAAGTAATTTCCAATGAGGAAGATGCTGACATCTATTTAGTTGGAATTGACGGTGAGGGAGACGGAACCCTTGAGCTTAAGGACAACTTGAATGAATCAGCAGATTTAGCTAAAGCAAATGAAGCTAAAAACAGTGGAAAAACTGTCTGTGCATATATAGTCATTACCGACAAGTTGCATGAGCAATTGGCAGTGACCTTAGGAAGAGTTGTTGATTATGTAATCCTTGTAGCTACTGACTGGACAATCATTCCCCTTGAAAACATCATTGCAGACCTTCAAAAGGAAAATGTAAATATTATAGCTGCTGTAAAGAATGCAGATGATGCTAAAGTGGCTATGGAAACATTGGAAGTAGGTACTGATGGAGTAATATTCGAGCCAAATGACTTTGCTCAGATAAAGGATATTGCAAATCTCATTGATGAGCTTTCAACAGAAAGTTATGCCTTAAAGGACTTGACTATAACCAATGTAGAGCCTGTAGGTTCAGGAGACAGAGTCTGCATTGATACAACAACCATGATGAAACCTGGAGAAGGAATGCTTATAGGTTCTTACTCTAAAGCAATGTTCTTTATTCACAGCGAAAGCTTGGAAAGCGAATATGTTGCATCAAGACCGTTTAGAGTAAATGCAGGTCCTGTTCAAGCTTATGTAATGGTTCCTGGAAACAAGACAAGATACTTAAGTGAGCTTGAAACAGGCGATGAGGTATTGATTGTTGATAGTGATGGAAAGACCAAAAAGTCTATCGTAGGCAGATCCAAAATAGAAAAAAGGCCTCTTCTTTTGATTGAAGCGGAATATGAAGATATGAAAATAAGATCATTGGTTCAAAATGCAGAAACCATAAGATTAGTCGATGAGAATGGTGAACCTATTTCCGTTTCAGTTCTTGAGCCAGGAATGAAAGTCAAAGGATTTATTGACGATAGCGCAAGACATTTTGGTATGGCTATTGATGAACAAATCATTGAGCAATAACTTTTTTAGATTGTTAAGGGCAATTGCTCTTAACTGACTTCTTTTTTTAACTTTTTTTTAAAAATTTTATCATAAATTCATCTTTTTTTAATTAATATATTCAAAATTAGTTAAACATTATAACAATATTAAAGCAATATTATGGTAAAATAAGAATTTTTAAGTCGTTATATTAAAAATAAACTATAAATAAAAGGAATTACATATTTTTATACCTAAATGTAAACTCTTTAAGTCCAGGAGGTGATATTATGCCTTTTTGCTTTATTGCCATGAATTGGATTCAAGATTTTTTGAAGAAAATTCCCTCTGGCAAGTCTATAAAAATGGGGGTTCATTATGTCTATCCAATCAAAGATTTGGTTGGCACTGGTCATGTATCTCATTTATTTGTGGTGCATGGCCTTTATCATCATAATGATTGTATACAAATTGTTATGAGGTCATAATGCCCCTTAAATTGTAGGAAAAAACATTATTGCAAGATTTTGTTTTTTAACAACCCCCCATAGTTGTTCTTGAGTTTCCTTTGGCTTGCAAAGCTCACATCCTACAATTTAAAAACCCATTAAAAAAATTTAAATATCATTTAATTCATATTCATTAGTAGAGTTTAAAAGTTTATTCATTAAACTTTTTGACCCAACATTTTTATAGGCTTACAATATCTATTTGGGGTATTGCAGGATTTTTTCCTGCAATATAGATATTGGAAATGATTTGAATCTTAATCCATTAGGATTAGATTCATAAATCATTTTTTAAAAAAATAAAAAAATATAATTATTGCTCTTTTTTTAACATTTTAACGAAGATAATGGACTTTTTCCTTATCAATGTCATCAAGGGTGTATGCTTCCATATGCCCATCTTCAATTCCTAAAGCCA
>JAGCLR010000060.1 GCA_017646885.1 Methanobrevibacter sp.
AAGAGAAGTTTAAGGAAATATTTTTATAAGTATCCAAGGATAATGCATATGTCGTACAATGATTTTCAGCAGAAGGTATATTCGTCTCTGATAAAGTACAAGAAAGAATACCTCAAAATTGAAGGCAAAGGTGTTTCTGCACGTGGTGTTTATCACGATTGCTTGTTGCCTGAGCCATATTGTAATGCAAAAATTCCAGTTATGTTGTATGATGGTATTAAAACCATTGTAGAGGATATCCAAAAGAGCAAATTTGCATACAAACCACATCTTGCAGCATCTGTACATGTGGCAAGTTCTCAAACAGCGTGTATTAACCTATTTGTGCCAATATTGGAGTGCGAGTCTGCAGATCAGATACTTTTACAGTCAGGAGTGGTACCCAAAGACTTTGTCTATATTGACAGAGAACAGTTCCGCAAAGGATATTGCTTTGAGTATTGGGATTCATCATTAGAAGGGACAAAAGGTCTTCTTGGTGACCATAGTCCTCATGCTGGTACGGACTCTGATGTTGCCATTGCATATCGTAACAAGGACAACAAGTTATGCCTTTGGCTAATAGAACACAAGTTAACGGAGCAAGAATTTACGACTTGTGGTGGCCATCGTTCAAAAGGAATCTCTGATTCGCAGAAGGCATGCTGCACTTCCTGTGGTATTGAGGAAATTATGGAAAACCACAATAAATGTTATTATCACGAACATTGTGATTATAATTATTGGAAAATTATGGATAAGCACTCTACTTTTTTTACTGGAAAATATGAAGGTTACGGCTGTCCATTTAGGGGTGGCATGAATCAACTATGGAGAAATCAGTTACTTGCTTTGGAACTTGAGAATAGAGGTGTATTTGCAGAGGTCTATTTTTCTGTTGTTTCTCATCCGGAGAATTATTTCCTTGACAAAACTATAAATGAGTTTCGTGTACTTATAAATAACTCGCCCAAATTCTATGAGTTTAAGTCAAATGTACTTGTTGATAAAGCCATGAAGTATTTGCCAGATTGGGCTTGTTGGTATAAAAAAGTTTATTTGGGTATTGAGTAGTGTTAATTTATATATTGAGAATTCATAAATTATGAAAAAGACTATATTAAGCATCGCAACTCTTTTGTTAGCAACAATATTATTCTCATGTAATCCTGATAATCCAGATGATACGACATCCGTCAAGAAGATTTCCATTATGGGAGACAGTTATTCCACATTTGAAGGATGGTCGAACATGGATATTGAGGGAAATCCTAATGAATATTGGGTGTATTATCCACATGAAGATAATACCGATGTGACATCGGTGGATAAAACCTGGTGGTATATGTTATGCCAGAAGCCTGAGTTTGAATTAGAGATTTCAAATTCATACTCTGGTTCAGTCGTTTCAAACACGCATTACAACGGTGTTGATGTGACGGACACGGATTTGTCTTTCATGCATCGCGTTGGGAAAAACTCCTTTGGCGTTGATTATAATGGCGACCCGGACATCATCCTTGTCTTTGGCGGTACCAATGACTGCTGGGCAGGAGTGGAGTTAGGCGACTATGTCTATGGCAACTGGACGGATGCCGATTTGAAATGTTTCCGTCCTGCATTCAGTAAATTGCTGGCAAGTCTTCAGACACTTTATCCTGATGCTACGGTTTATAGCATCACCAATGGAAATGATGACATTTTGGGTTTGACCAAGCCTTATGCCAAGTCAATAAAGAATATATGTGAACACTATGGTGTAACGAATATCGTCTTGAAAGATATTGAAAAAGAGTATGGTCATCCAACATATAAAGGTATGCAGTCAATCTGTGAGCAGGTGTATGAAGTCTTAAAATAAAAAGGTATTGCAAAGTTTATTGGCCAATGGACAGATTGGATTATTTTGAGAGAGGCAGGGAACTTTACAAATGTAAGAGGTACGAGGCGGCGGAGCATTTTCTGCTGAGCATCGTCAAAGAACGCTCTAACGTGTCGCTGGCATGGCTTGCGGACTGCTACGAGTATGGGCTAGGAGTGGAGAAAAACCTGCTCATGGCAAAAGACTTGTACCAGGTCTCCTATAACAATATCGGTCATTCTAAAAGAAACACTAAGTTTTGCGCATGGGTACAAGAGCGTATAGAGCAACTGAAGGATGTTGTGGATTGCAACAGCATGAGCCGTTTTATTGACGGCATTGGTAATGTGAAAGTTATGAAGAGTCTCAATGGCCCGAAGAGCCCGCAGTTGAGGTATAACATAAACGAAACTGTCGTGTCTGGTGACCTGAAAGACACATTTGCCGAATTGTTCTACTTTGCCGAAGAGAACATTCCGCGTGTCAACAAAGAGTGGACGTGCGACAGCAAGAACAGGTTTCATGACGGTTATACACTCGACACTCACCATTTTAGGCTGCTGGTGACGAGAGGCGGCAGCGACAGTTACAGCACACGTCTCGACGGCCGAGACTGCTACGTCACATTCCCGAAGAATGCCAATCTCAATTACATCTATGTTCAAGAGACAATTCTCAAGAAGGTGAAGGAGGTGATATTCAAGAGAGCGCAGGTAGTCATACCGCAGGTGCTGCAAAGAGTGTCGGAGCGTATCAATGTCCAGTACAGAAATTGCATCATTGTGAAGGCACTCAGGGGATTTTGGGCTTTATACGATTTTGATACCCACGACGTCACATTCTGCGCCGGCTGTGTGCAGCTGCCCGAGAAGAGTCTCGAGGCGCTCTGCATCCATGAGCTAACCCACAGCTTTGTCCGAGGCCACGACAAAGACTTCCATGACAAGATGCTCGAGCTCGGCGGCCAGGAGATATGCGACCTTGACAACAATCTTTGGAAAGAAAAGCGTTGGTTGTATTTGGATGTGTAGGAGGAAGATTCTGTCTTTTGCACCATGCCACTCATCACACATCGTTTTAAATAGAGAGATAGAGTAGGGGTATAGTATGTTTACACAAAATCAAGATTTTATTCAAAATTTAAATGAACCTAAAACATATTGAATTCCATTGAAATTAGTGGAGTTCTTTTGTTTATATTATGAAGCAGTAACTATTTTTATTCACGATAAACCTACCTCAAAATTATGGATGATGCCATTTAAAATTATAGTTTGGTGTAAACATGTATATCGTTCCCTAATTAAGCATAAATCTAACGACAATAAATCAATGGAGTAACTCCATATTCCAGACATGTATTTACAAATGAAGATAATAGCCAAAGTCTCATTCTCAATTCTGCTTCATGATCAATTTCTTGCTCATTCATAAGTGATTCGAGTTGGTTTTTAAATCTTTCCTTTTCTATAAAGTCTACAACCAGACATATCTCTCGTTGACAATTAGGTCTTTGATTATTCTTTAACCATTCATTAATAGCATCATTAACATTACCTTCTCTAGACCTAAATCTTGGAATATTCGATGTTAAGTAGTTCATATTCCATAGTTCTCGTTTCTCATCTAATTGATTTTTTGAAGGCATAAGGTTAGCTATATTTTTTAAAGCTTGTCCAACGACATCTTGAAAATCCGATGCCGAATCCAGCGATGTTTTATGCTTTTCAATGAAAAATGTGATTCTATTTTCTGATATTCCAATGTGATCAGCCCATTCTATTCCACAATCATCACATATGAAATATCTATACTCGGGCATAAAAGTTGATTCTACATATTTAAAAATACTATGCTCGTGCCAATTTTCTAAGTCTCGAGGAGAACTTTTTTTATGCTTTTCATATAAAAATTCTCCGTTCATTCTAACTTTTAATATATCAAGGAAATGATATGCGCTGCTCAACAACTTTGTATCTCTGAATAAAACGCGATTATTATATATTAATTCTGTATCTGTAAAATAAAGATTAAATAATGAATTTTTATTTATTAAATCTAACAACGTTCCATCGTACTCTTCATCAGGTGTTTCACTAATTGATATATTATCCCATTTTGAATTTATGAGTTTGATGCCTGATTTAAGTAATTTAATTTCAATACAGTTATTATGCCCCGTATAATAATAAATCTTACCGTCCTTATCTTCTCGATTTACGGATTCGAAACAACGTTGTACCATGCTTAATCCTCTACAAAGCACTTTATTACTTATTATTTTGTTTTTATCACAATAAGAAAATTTAGCACCTTTATCTATTAGCAACATTATTAAATCGGTAAATAACAGAAGAGAAGTTGGCTGAAGATTATTATATATATCCTCATATTTTACAGGTTTAGCAAAGATATTGAGAAAATCTGAAGCAACGATATTATTATCATTCAATTTATCAATAGTTGCTTTTACCCATTTGCATATTTCATCCAAAGTATAGATGTCTTTAAAATCATGTATTTTAGATGTATTCAATGTCAGAGCAAAATGATCATTTCCGTTATTACCTTTTAGAGATCTGATATAGTAACGACTAGCACCTATTGGAGAAATATTTTCCTTTAAGTTAAGTGCTCCATATGATTTGAAACGCATTGCATGATCAGAACCATCTAGATTCTGCATGTTTATTTTTTTAAACTCTGTGTTGTTGTCAGTATATAGATTAATTAATTTGTTGTAATTAATGCTTTCAAATTTTGATGAAATATCTTTGGGAATTATACAGTTTTTTTTAAATATCGCAACATGATTAGAATATTCTATAAACAAATAGTAACCAATCTTTTGTTCTTTCCAATTATTGTCCTCAATAGCAATAAATCCAGGCATTTTAGGTTTGTCCTTGAATATTCGAAGAGAATACTTAACTCCATTGTTTTCTACTCGACATATATCAAATAGATATTTTCTTATTTTTGTGGAAGTAACTTCAATTAACATTTGTTTGATTTCATTGTCTGTAATCAAACATCCTTCTTTTATCTTATAAAAATAAGCACATGTATTAAATTTTAAATCTGTTAATTCTATCATTTGTATTCATTATAATTTTATAAGTTGCATGCTAAAGGTGCTTTATAATAGTAACTACAAAACCTTTTTTATATCATTAATTATTATCGGTGATAAATCTAATTCTTCAAGATTTAACGACCTCAGCCAAGTTAAGCACTCTTCAATTGATTTCTCTGTCGAAACCGTTAGTTGCGCTAATTCTAGTACGGTATTACGGCTTAACCCGAGAGCCAATAATGAGAGGTGGGTCTTTTGTGAAACACCAAACTCTAGCCATAAACTTAATTGAGGAATATTATCTATTAAATCTTGTTTACCATTTAGTTCAAGCACATATCGTAGAATATCAACATAGCAACAAGAGTCTTTTGCAAATTTAAATCTTACGAAATTCTCAACATTTTCCATTACCTCCCTAATAACTACTGGTAATGGTTTATTGTATCCATTCTTTTGATAAGATTTAAAACTTTTATCAATAAGATATGATAATGGCTTGCCAGACATCCAATTAATCAATAAGATCGCTCTTGCTGCATTTAATTCATCAGGATAACATGATATCGTTTGACCTATAATACCTACAAGTTTTGTGTATTCATCAAATGCATTGCTATCATTAGGGTAAACAGGTATTAACTCTTCTATTGTATTTATGTGACTATTGAAATAATTAAACAAGGTTTGCTGTGCCAAAGGTGATATCCCAGGATTCTTCTTAAGTATTGAACTAGGTAATGTTATTTTAGTGTTAATATTTTTGAGTTTTTGCATTAATTTTACATAAAAGGAGTCGGATGGAAATTCTTCTTTATCTATAATATGTTTTATATAAAAATACCCCAATGCAGATTCTAAATCTTGTCTACTTTCAGCAACCTTCCTAGGAGACTCATTCTGAATATATTCTAATAATTCATCTCCATTATTTTCAATAGTATTAATTGCTCTTTTGATTTCCTGCTTCGTTTTATTCGGCTCTGGCTGAACATCCCAGTCAGAAGGTGCAATACAAAATATATTGCCACTATACTCTTTTCCCCATCTTCCTGCTCTACCTGCTAAATTCCAAAAATCATTTTGATTAAGAGGCTTACCTTTACCTCTTGTTGGTTTTCGGATAATGATTGATTTTGCGGGGAGATTCACTCCTTCCAACAAAGTGGATGTACAAACTAAATAATCTATTTTGCCAATAGAAAAAAGTCTCTCTATCTCCTCCCTTATTAGCAATGGCATATTTCCGTAATGAAAAGCTATGCCTTTACGTAACACTGTTGCTAAAACATAATCTTTATGAATTGTCTTTTTAACTAATTTAATAAGATCTATAATCTCTGGGGTATTTTTGATGTCAGTCAATAAATTAGACAATAAGATAGCTGTTTTTTCAGCCTCTGCCGCACCATTGCTATATATTAAACAACCACCCTTGTTTGATGTTTGATATGCAGTGTGAACAATCTTATGTAATTCAGAAGTGGGACGATCGGTCATAACTATTTTGCCCAATAAAATAGTTTTTTCAATCGTACATAAATGAATGAGCCATTCTTTAATTTTTCGTGGTACTTGCGATATATGCAATAAGTTCTGATTTACTGATACAAATTGCGTATTGACCTTGCATTTTCGGCTATTATTTATAACATTATCTAATAATATTTCAGGATTTGATGTAAAAGGACTTGAGAAATAGACTTTTACATTAGGGTTGGCTTTTACAACATCTTCAATCTTTTGTTGTAGTAAAATACCTCTATTCCCATCCTCAATTTTATGAGCCTCATCAACAATAAGCAAGTCGATGTTAGTCGAATTATTTCCAAATAAGAACCAGTGTAGACGCTCCTGTGTAAAGACATATACATTAGAGATTTCAGTATTGATCACATCTTGTGGAGGAACGGTAGTAATATTTGTTTGAGCCTCTAAATTATACTGCTTTAATAATGCTCTTAAATCTGCTTCTACTTGGCTTATAAGAGCTCTTGTAGGAACAACATAAACAATATTTTTATTTCCTTTGGACAATTCCTCTAGAATTAAGGTACAAAGAATGTAAGATTTTCCAGCGGATGTGGGAGCCGAGATACTAATAGTTTCGTTGCTTTTGTGAGCTGCATATACCTCTTTCTGGAATCTGTTTAAAGTAATGATGTCCTCATTGATAATAATTGTGTGCTCATAATCCGACTTACATTGTTGAAGTTTTAGAGAAAAAGGTAGGTGCTCTTTATAGCTCTCTTTTAAATATTTCTTAGTAATAGCAAGTTTAATTGCCGGCTTATTAGTTAAAGTATCTAAAATAAATGCAGACGCATTTTTCTGATTCTCGGTACAACTTTCTTGCAAAATACAAGTTTGGGCAATACGTAAGGCCGCATCAACATATTTGTTTTCTTCGCTATAGCAAAATAGAGAAGCAATACTTAACATATTGTCCCAATCTATTAGAGATAACAAAGTTGACTTATCTTTATTCCAAATTAGATTGGGAATAGTGTCACACACAGACAATGTAAGCAACGCTTCATATTGTCGTTGAAAACTATTTAAATTATATACCTTTTCTACTAACATTATTTTATTGTTTCGAGGTAATGTTTTCTAAAGTCTTCTACCGAAGGGAATGGCATTAAAAATATATGTATTTCTTTCTTATCTAGGTTGATATGCATTTTGATTTTTTCACCTAGAGTATTATGCCAATTATCATATTCAGCAAGTATTGCATTCTTTATATCATTGGTGGTCTTTGTTATATCGTCCTTTGTTGGATATTTATCATAATCAAAACCTATAAAGCAAATACCTTTATATACTAAATTATTAGACAGCTCGCTATCCTTGTCAAAGAATGTCAGAAGAACATTTTCTAATTCTTCATTATTTATATTTTGATGGATATTTGAGGTTATTAAATCAATATCTCGTTCTTGTGTTGAAGTATAACTTTGTGGGTCAAGCAAGAACCCTTTTATACTCTCAAAGCATCTTGTTATTGCCGTATTTAAGTCTTTATACATCTTTGACTCTGCCCAATACAGCTCAAGATTTTTTGTTGTCTCATTGTATTTAAAATGAATGCCATCAGCTCCTTGATAATGTAACTTACCTGAAGTTTTTAACGACATCTTGCTTATAAGCTGAGGTAATTTAAGAATATCTTGCGTAAGGATATATAATAGTATTTCTCCTCCTTCGCCAGTCTTCTTCAAATCTGTAAAAAGATTCTCTGCCTTCTTTTGTAATTCTAATATTTTACGAGTAGACCCCGTTCTATTATAATCATCTCCAGCCTCATCAATTTCTTTTTTAGGGATTGCATAATCAACAATCCTTGTATCAATATACTCTATCAAATCTTGAAGTCTTAGATTCCCATTACCATCTACCTTCAAGCAATAGCAATACCCTTTTGCATTAGTTTCAGGTACATCAACAGAGTATCGCACTTCCTCAATGCGAGAATTGATAACTCCATTTGTCTGGTTTAGGAGATTATTTATAGCAGTTTCTATTCTACTCATGTTTATATTGAAAAAACATTCCTATTCATTATATTTTACCTTTACATCTGCAACCATACACATGGGGTGGTCTTCAAAATTATAGAATAGATTAGAGTTCTCTATGCAGACATATTCATCGTACCATTTCTGAGGATGCATTTCTTGAGATTCATATGCTATACAAAAATGTTTATATAATTGAGCATATGAAATCTTCTTTTCAATAATACATCTTAAATCATTGGTGCAAAGTGGCATAATTTTCAAATCCGAGACATATTTACTTGTATCCTGTGGATCACAATACATTACCATTTTTCTCATACGGAAATCTCCAATTACATTGATATGCAAATAACTAGTTGCAAATACACAATAGCTATTTCTGTTACCAGTCCTCAATAGATGATTGCCAAGATGTCTTGAAACTGGCTCCATTTCCATTCTGCGCTGATTGGTACTATCTGCAAGAGTCGCTTCTAACAGTAAACTATGTTTTGGATAATCTGTTGTTTCTTTATACTCATAGACAATATCAGCTTCCCCTCCAGCAGCGTGGGTTATAGGTAATAGATTCGCATCAAGAGATAATTTTAAATAGTCGAGAATCTTGCCTTCTCTTCCACTAACTTTATACCATATTATACCAAGTATATATTCAAATATTGTAGGAATATCGGCATTATCAGTCACCATCTGACAAATCTCAGAATCAGTCCTATTGTCAAAGTTATTAAGTAATTTTAAAAGTTTTTCGTCCGAAAATTTTTCGTCAATTAACTTATTAAAACGGTCGTATCTAACTTTGTCAACTTCATCGTAAGCCTCTTCGATACTATCTATATGGATTCCTAATTCTTTGTTGATACCATCGATAATTTGTTTTTCATCAAAAGTTAATGCAGGGCAAATACTATCTATAGTGCAATCTGCAAACAACAGATCACACTCCTCGTAAGCTTGATTATACAATTCATTGATTGCGGCATTAAAAAAGTGTTTGGGTACGATATCCAGCCGTACTTGATCATCTTCAAAGATGAAGCAGTTTGTTAATCCTAAATAACGTCTATTCAGATCAAGATAATCTTCAAGCATCGATTTTGCCTTATTTAGATGCATGGTCAAATAGAAGAACTCCTTGAAGGACACTTCTGATTGCGTAATAATAGCAGGCAACGGTATTAGGCTACCTTCTGGATCTTTTTTTACTGCTGCTTTAAGGCTGGTATTGAACATTATTGTCTTCCACTTAATAGATGTAGACAATTTATTAAGTGATAAGAAAAGTGGATATATTCGCGAAGAATCATTTAACATATAAACAGCATACATTTCTTGATAAACAGGAATGTATGCTCGATCATAATCGGCACTTTTTCTGTTCATTCCAACAGATAGTAGCAATTCTTCTGAGAATGGTTCTTCAATGAATCGTTTAAGTCCTTCTTGATAATTACTTTTATTCAGCAAAAAGTCAATAATTATATTGTCGATTCCACTTGCTTTATCCCTATTTTCCTGAATACAATTCAAAATATATTCAGTATTGAATGAAGATGTACATAGTGGCATTAGATATCTAAACTCTTCATAAGTTAAATAGTCTAGTTTAGACAATAAATACAAAACGACAATGAATGGGCGCACTGTATTACCAGTGTCATTTGAACTCAATTTCAGAAGTTGCTTGAGGTATAGAAAAGAGTCTTCAGATATGTTTAATGGGGTTTTTCTTAAAAAAGCCTCACCATCGGCAGATAGTTGCAATAAATTATGACCAACATCTGTAAGACGATGGTTTTCATTAATAAGCCCCATATCATATAATCCACTCGTTTTTTCTCGAGCAGCTTTATACTTTACCTTATCATCACCTCTTGTGAAACCATTTTCAACAAGCCAATCATAATATCTATTCTTTATTTCGTAGATATCTAATTGATCAGTAGCTATATATTTTTTCTCCCAACCTTGATCTTTATTTTCTGGTTTCTTCCAAAAGTCATCCAGTAATTGGAGTTGCCATTCGGTCATTCTATTAAACTCTCGGGTTCGAAAGGATGTTGTACCAAATTTCCAAACAAACGAACTATATGGAATTCTTTCGTATTTCCCTATAAACTTGTTGTACTCAGCCATGTTAGTAATTTGTTATTAAGACCTCTTGCGATTCTGCTTTCTTTGATTTCTTTTGATAATTACTGTAATGATAGTCCATAAACAGATTATGAACTCTGTAATTATGCTGACCTATCCATTCTATAAGTAATGAATTCTCTTTCCCTTCATGATGGAGAACATTGCTTAGAACGAATCTAATTCTCTTTTCTGTGAGTTTATCAAGTATGGCGAAAAGGTCTCGTTCATCTTGTTCCGTCCACCCATCCTTCTCATTATATGTTGCTGTTGTAATCAGATACGGAGGATCGCAATAAACAAGACTATTCTCTGTTAAATCGGCAAAATTAAATTTTCTAAAATCCTTCGTCTGAAATTCATGTGGCTGCATGCGAAGTGCGTCTAAAAACTTAACAAGTTTTGCTTCGATTGCGGTATTAAAATCTCGTTTGCCAACAGGAAGATTAAACTCCCCTTTATCGTTAAATCTTAATTGGTTATTAAATCCAAATAATATCAATGTATACAATAAAATATAGTATTGATTATCTTTCTTGGGATGAGAGTTAAAACGTTCTCTTAACAAGAGAAATTTTTCTCTGTTATAAGCAGAAACTCCCTTATTAGCATCGCCACCATAAAATTTAAAGTTATGATTACGTGTTTTACTGAGACCGAATTCATTAATGAGAGCGTTGATCCTATTTATTATTGTCTCGTTATTCATTCTTTTAAATGCCTTTAGCAAACTTATAAGTGGCTTCGATATATCATTATAAATAGTATAATCTGCAGATACATTCATACCCACATTGCATCCGCCACAAAATAAATCAACAAAAATATCTATATCCGAAGGCATATGGGGGAGTATCTGATCTAAAATACGAGCCTTACCTCCGATATAATTCAATGGCGATGATATATAATTCTTTATTTGTTTACGCTGCATAAAAAGAGTCTTTCTTGGTTGTCTTTGTTCTTGGCTTCATATCCAGCTTCGAAGCCTTTGTATTCAGTAGTGAAAACTTGCACATCTCCCCTTATGGAAAGGATTCTTATGATTTCTTCGTCTGTTAGTTTTGCATTACTTCTGCATTGTAATTTCTTCCCGTTGTTATTATAACTAAATAGGATATATCTACATCTCAATTTTCGAACAAGATCTTCAAGAGCAATGGCAGCTTGTATACTTTTACAGTATTTACTCTTCATATTAGTGCGATCCATCTTTCTTGCAATGCCATATACCTCAGGTTTAGTCCAAAGTGCAACATTCTCCAGCAAATGATATGCATCGCAATATTGGCGACTATTATAAGGAGGATCCAAATATGCAATATCAACATCTTCCAATTCAGCTATATCATTGCTATTTGCACAATAGATATGATTATTATCATTCAGAGGATAGTCATTATCTGGCATTCTGAGTTCCAAGAATCCTTCGTACCTACCATCTCGTATAAATGAATCATAATGACCGCATGTATGGCTAATTCTATCCATTGCATAAAACAATGAGGTGATAATACAGGCATGCTCTCTTTTATTGACAATGCCATCCATAAGTTTCTTCTCTATATCATCTCTGATATACCCAATCTTTTGGCATGTCTTCTTGTCGAAATATGTCTCCGAAAAGTTTTGAGACATATAATTATCTTCAAGTGCTGTGTCGAGTGCGTTATATTCTTCGATAAGCCTAGCTAATTTATCTCTATCGATATTTTCAGGAGAGAACCAACATAAAGCAGCATAATAATTACTTTTCATCAAGTCGCATACCACTAATTTTTTATCAATAAATGCAGAGGCGACACTACCTGTTCCAGAAAATACATCAAAGAACGATTGAACATTAGTACAGTTTTCATTAACAATACTCTTTATCCAATCAAGGAGCTTATATTTATTTCCTAAATAACGCCTATTACTTATATTAAAAGTATTAACCATTTTAATTATTATGTTTCTTTATTTATTTGCTATCAAATATTTTGTATCTACATTAATATATTTGCTATCTCAAATAGCACATCTAAACTCGGTTGGCGTCGATTACAAACGTAGGAGTTTACTATACAGAAACTCTTGCCAAGCCGTTCAGCAAGCCAAGTCTGTTTGATGCCACGTTCTCAAGCACTTATTTTGTGCAGTTCGAGGTTTATCCATCCTTTTTTGTAATTTACCATTTCCTTACAAAAATAGGAATTATTATGCAATATAAAGAAGAAAAAGATAAAAAAACTTTTATACTTTTTTAACTAAACACCTTCTTTTCTCATCCTTATATGCCACATCTCATCGATTGCCGACAATGTCGCCATGAGACATACTGCTGCAGAGCTATAGACGGGTTCAATAAAACCGAGTGTTAAGGGGAAAAGAAATAATAAAAATCCTGTGGCTTTATTCAAAATGGTATGTAGGGATATCAGCTTTTTGTTGCAAATCAAAACCCAAACAAAATTGCCTATTTTAATGATGGCTATAATGACAATCCAAATCCATAACCAAACAGGAAATTGCATTGATGGCAGTATCTTTACAAAACACACTGCTGCAAATACAATGTCGGCAACTGTGTCTAATATTGCTCCCAATTCACTGTCGGATTTTGTTCTCCTTGCAATTGCTCCGTCTGCCATATCCGTAATTCCACAATATATGTATATGATGTAAAAGCTAATGGAAAAAACAGGACTGAGCAATAGACAAATACTGCTTAAAATTCTGCTTGCTGTAATTATGTTCGCTATCTGTTTTCTCATCACTCAATTTATTGAGCAAAGATAAAGATATCTCTCACTTTCCGATGCAGAGTTTTTTTTAACGCCTATCTAGAACTTTATAATTACTTTATACATAATATATTGCAAAGTTTTACCGAAGGACAAAAAATTATTCGGGGGACAGACAGGGGACTGCATTTTTGCAAAGAAACCCATAAAATCTGCAAAAACGCACTCTTTTTAGAATTTTTAGCATATTTGCATTTCGTTGCATGGTAAAATTGCCTTTAATTGGAGCAGAAATTATTGCAGCAAACAACGAAAAAGGTTGTGTTCGTACAACCATATTGAAAACATTTTGTATATTTGCATTGTGTGATACTAAATAAGGTACCGTATGAAATATCTTAATATTAAGAAGGC
>JAGCLR010000061.1 GCA_017646885.1 Methanobrevibacter sp.
AGAAAGATTTGGAAAAAGTTCATGGCACAGTACAATATTCCAATCATCAATGCATACGGTCTTTCCGAATCAATCGTTATCGGTACAGGAACAGTGATAAGGCCTGAAGACTATGCTACAGCAGACAGATACGAAAGCGTTGGCCACCCAGTATGTTTCTCTGAACTTAAAATCGTTGATGAAGATGATCCAAACATTTCCTTAGGCCATTATGAGCATGGTGAAATTGCACTTAGAGGTCCTGCAATAGCTAAAGGATACTGGGGAATGGAAAAGGAAACCAAGGAATCCTTCCTTGAAGACGGTTGGTTCCTCACTGGAGATATCGGTTACATTGATGAGGATGAACGCCTTTTCATTACAGACAGGAAGAAAGACATGATTGTAATGAGCGGATGGAAAATCTATCCAACTGAAGTTGAGGAAACATTGATCAAGTATCCTAAAGTGGATGAGATTGCAATATTCAGCGTTGATGATATCCACAAGGGAGAGCTTCCTGTAGCTGCAGTTGTATGGAAGGATGAAGAGGACCCAGATGGATTGGTAAGCTATTCAAAGGAATATTTGGCAAGATACAAGGTTCCAAGGAAAATATTCACAATGGATGAGCTTCCAAGGGTAAACGGCTGGAAACTCCTTAGAAGAGAATTAAGGGAAATGTTTTCAGAAACTAAAGATGAATAATTTCATCTTTTTTATTTTTTATTTTTTTATAATCTTTTTTTAAAATTTCTTAAAATAGAGTCTTTTTTAAACTGTATAATTTTTTAATAAAAATTTATATAAATTTTATAATTTTGATTAAATTTTAAACAGATATACAATGCTTTTTTTCATAAGAATTATCGATTTTATTAACATATTAGTAATTTGTAAAAATTTTCTTAAATTAAATATTATACTGGTTACTAATTAATAAATAAATTGAACAGAATAACAAATATAATCATTTTACTAAGTTAAATATATAAGTTTATACAAATTTACTATACAAAACTATAACTTTTTTCAAAATATTTAAATACAATATAAAATATATCTTTAAGTACAATATCATAAAATTTTATGATTAAGGAAGGTGAAAAAATGGGTAAACTAGACGGAAAAGTAGCAATTGTTACTGGATCAACCTCAGGTATGGGCCGTTCTACAGCTAAATTATATGCTGAAGAAGGTGCAAAAGTAGTAGTAACTGGAAGAAACGAAGAAAGAGCACAAGCTGTAGTGGACGACATTGTAGCTGCTGGTGGAGAAGCATTTGCAGTTATTGCTGATATGGCTGATGTTGACGACATTAAAAAGATCTTTGACGAAACCATGGACAAATATGGAACTGTCGACATTTTATTCAACAACGCAGGACTTTTAAGCGTAACCCCTCTTTTAGACATTACCAAAGAAGAATGGGACAAAGTATTTGCAGTAGACGTATACGCTCCATTATACTTAACCCAATTAGTAGCTCCTGTAATGAAAGAAAAAGGAAAAGGTGTTGTAATCAACACTTGTTCAGTAGCATCCTACGCTGCACACTTCGGATTTGTAGGTTACATCTCATCCAAACAC
>JAGCLR010000062.1 GCA_017646885.1 Methanobrevibacter sp.
AATTAATAAAAAATTTAGAAGAAAATGGTGTAAAAATGTCAACTGTTATTATTGATGCAAGCAAATGTGAAAATGCAGACTGTGGTGAATGTGTAGATATGTGTCCTATGGAAATCTTTTCCTTAGACGGAGACAAAGTAGTAACTGATCATGAAGACGAATGTACTTTATGTGAAGTATGTGTCGACATGTGTCCTAACGACTGCATTACTATCAAAGATGAATAAATTTGTTGATTTTCAAGACAAGAATTCAATAAGGTCCAATGGATTTTATTAGAATTCTTATCTTATTTTTTAATAATTTAATTAAAAAAATAAAGTTATTTAGAATATTGAATTGCAATTTATAATAACTAATTATTAACAATTTATTAAATGAAAAATTTTTATATTATATGGTGATAAAGTGTCAGATTTATTAATCCCTTTAGAAAAGTATTTGGCTGCTGGGTTACACATTGGTACCCAACAAAAGACTAGTGACATGGAAAAATACATTTTCCGTGTAAGATCCGATGGTTTATATGTCTTAGACGTTCGTAAAACTGATGAAAGAATCAGAGCTGTTGCTAAATTCTTAGCAAAATACGACCCAGATGACATTTTAGTAGTAGCTACCCGTCAATACGGTCAAGCTCCTGTTAAGAAATTCGGTGAAATCACTGGCTGTAAAACCATTCCTGGTAGATTCATCCCAGGTACCTTAACCAACCCACAATACGCTAAATTCATTGAACCTAAAGTTATTGTTGTAACTGACCCAAGATCCGACTCTCAAGCAATTTTAGAATCCAAACAAAACGGTATTCCTGTAGTAGGTTTATGCGATTCTGAAAACTTACTTGCTAACGTAGATATTTGTGTTCCATCTAACAACAAAGGTAGAAAAGCTATTGCTTTAATCTACTGGTTACTTGCAAGACAAATCTTAAGAGAAAGAGGAATTCTTGGCGAAGACGAAGATTTAGACATTGAATCTTCTGACTTTGAATTAAAATTCTAGTTAATTAATTATTATTTTAATTAATTAACTTTTTTTAATTATTTTACTTTTTTTAAACTTTTTATCAATTTTTATCTATTTTTCAAAATATTTTCTATTTCGCTCTTTTTTATATAAATTTTTATATTAAGTAAATTAAATCTATATTTAATTAAAAATAAATTAAAATTAATTATTTAATCAAAAATTTAAAAATGGGTGAAAATATGATTAGAGAACCTGCTGTTGCTGGAGCATTTTATGAAAGTAATGTAAAATACTTAAGAGAATCAATTGAAGACTGTTTTAAACACAGATTAGGTCCAAAAGAATTGCCTAAACTATCAAGAATCAATAAGGAAAAGCAGGTTAATGCAATTATGGTTCCACATGCAGGTTATGTTTACTCTGGTCCTACTGCAGCTCATGCCTACTCTAAATTGGTTAAAGACGGTTATCCTGAAACCTTTGTAATCCTTTGCCCTAATCATACAGGCTATGGAGCAGACGTTTCAGTATATAATGAAGGCTCTTGGGTTGTTCCAAATGGAGTCTGTGATGTGGATAATGAACTTGCAGATGAGATTATCAAAAACTCCAATTTCGCTAAGGCTGATTTTAATGCACACTTAAAGGAACATAGTTGTGAAGTTCAGCTCCCATTCCTAAAGTACTTTGACAGCAACTTCAAGATAGTTCCAATCTGCATGATGGATCAGTCAGTTGAAACTTCAATCGATTTGGCAAATTCCATCCATGAATCTATCCAAAACTTAGGAAGAAAAATCACTTTGATTGATAGTACCGATTTATCTCATTTTAAGTCTCAGGAAAAGACCATTGAACATGACAACCTTGTGTTTAATGAAGTGTTCAATGCAAATACTGAAGGGCTCTATCAAGTTGTCAAAAAAGAACAAATCACTATATGTGGATACGGCCCAACTATGGTAAGTATGGAATTTTCTAAAAAATTAGGCCAAAAGAACTTTGAACTTTTACAGCATTCAACAAG
>JAGCLR010000063.1 GCA_017646885.1 Methanobrevibacter sp.
AATGCCGTTTTCATGGCAGTATTCGCTTTTGTATGGCTGTGCATTGTATTTCCTGATGCAAGGCTCTTCGTATGTACCGCAAAGGCATGAGGTATCTGTTGCGGTTAAGCAAAGAAGTGAATCCCTTTTAAGGTTATAGCCTGCAGAGTCTACAAATGGTGAAGGGGTTCCAAATGGGTCAATGTCAATGACATCGAATCTTCCCATATTGCTTCTTAGCTCGTTGTTAGCTTCCCTTTGGTCTATCTCAACTTCAACATCATTCAGTTCTGCATTGATTCTGGTAAATTCATTGGCAAGGGGACTGATGTCGTTTATTGAAACATCTCCCACTCCATCGATTTCCTTTTTATAGCGGATTCCCCTTATGCCGCTTCCACCAAATAAGTCGCAAATGTTTATTTCCCTATCAACTTCCCTTTGGTATGCTTGAAGCGCAAGGATGGAATTGTCCCTATTGAATTCCATTCGAGGGTTATAAAAAACAGGAGCATCAGATGAAACCTTATCAAAATCAGGGAATTTGATTTGAACTTTGCCTTCTTCGATGATTTTCAACTCATCTTCACCATACTCCCTTATTTCGGTGTTGTAGTTATTTTGATAATTGTTATTTTGATCATTTTCCATATTATTGTTCCTTGTCATTTTTATTGATATTTAATTAATATTTATTTTTTATTTTATTTAAATAAGTTTAAGAATTTTAAGTAAAACTAATATAAGATTAGGAATAAATAATTATTATATAATAATTGATAGAAAAATCAATAGAAAATTTTAAAATAACTTATAATCAATGTTTTTAATTAATATTTGATATTAATTTAATTATTCATTTTAGGTGAAAATATGGCAGATATTAAAGTTTCAATAGCTAGTCCTGTTATTGAAGAAGAGGAAATTAATGCAGTAATTGATGTAATGAAATCTGGTATGATTGCACAAGGACCAAAGGTAATTGAGTTTGAAGAAGAATTTGCAAAATATGTAGGTGCAAAGTATGGAATTGCAACCAATTCCGGAACTTCTGCATTGCATGTAGCTCTTTTAGCAGCTGGAATTGGCGAAGGGGATGAAGTGATCACCACTCCATTCACATTTGCAGCTACTGGAAACTCCATTTTATATACTGGAGCTCGTCCTGTCTTTGTTGATATAGACCCTGAAACATTTACCATTGATCCTGCAAAGATTGAAGAGGCAATTACCGACAAGACTAAAGCTATCATGCCTGTTCAATTATATGGTCAAGCTGCAGATATGGAACCTATAATGAAAATTGCAAAAGAGCATGACTTGATTGTCATTGAAGATGCAGCACAAGCTCATGGTGCCGAATACAAAGGTGAAATGGTAGGTAACCTTGGAGACATGGCTTGCTTCAGTTTCTATCCTACCAAAAACATGACCACCAGTGAAGGTGGTATGATCACCACAAACAATGAGGAATTTGCAGAAAATGCAAAAGTCTTCAGAGCTCATGGTTCAGCTACAAAATATCATCATGACGTTTTAGGATATAACTTCAGAATGACTGACATTGCTGCAGCTATTGGTTTAGAGCAACTTAAAAAAATAGATTCCTTCAATGCAAAAAGAATTGAAAATGCAAAATGCCTAAATGAAGGATTGAAAGACATTGATTCTATTGAAACTCCTATCGTAAAAGATGGATGCAAGCATGTATACCACCAATACACAATTAAAATCAAAGACGGAAAAAGAGATGAATTGTCTGATTATCTAATTGAAAACGGTATTGGAAATGGAATTTACTATCCAATTCCTCTATATAATCAAGTTCTTTATAAGGAATTAGGTTATGACCAAGCTCTTCCAGTAACAGATGAGATTGTGGAAGAAGTTTTATCTCTTCCTATTCATGCAAAGCTTACTCAAGAAGACTTGGATTATATTATCAAAACAATTAAAGAATTTTAAATAATTTTCTTTAATTTTTTCTTTTTTTATTTCTGCTTATTTCATTCTATTTTTAACGCTTTTTACCTTTTCTTTCAATGTTCTGTTTTCCTTATCTCTTCTATCGTCTATTTTTAAAACTGTATAAACTCGTGGAACATCCATATCAAAAATAGCTTCCTGAACTTTTTCACAGACTCCGTATAGTGTTTTCAAATCATCTGCTTCTATTTGAGTCCCCATAGCAGTTATCTGATAGTTCAATCCACTGTCTTCAATTATTTTTGCTGCTTTTGCAACATATTTGCCAACACCTGATTCTTCGATTCCCATAGGTATAATACATAAATCTGCTGTAATCATAGTTATTATTTTATACTTGTTAGAATATAAATTTATTAAGAAATTCAATTTAATAATTTTTTAAGTTTTTAAGTGATATCATGAGCATAAAGAAAGAAGAGTTTAATGAAAAAATATTCACCAGAATCAATGATTTGATCAATGAATATGAATTGATTAAAGTAG
>JAGCLR010000064.1 GCA_017646885.1 Methanobrevibacter sp.
ATTGAAGGGTCTCAAATATCTTCCTGGAATGATAACGTCAGTATCGATATTATCTCCAAAATTCCAAACTTTTCCTTTAATTTCAGCCATAGTATTCACTACTTATATAAAATCCTTAAAAAAAATTAAAAAAATAGTTTTTATAAAAACTATTCTAAATTATAAAAATAAAAAAATAGTTAAATTACAATAACTATTTTTCAATTACATAACCATGGTTTTGAGCTTTAGTGACTTTTACCCTGTCTTGACCTACGATTTCTTCAGCTGCCTTAACAATGTCCTTATTGTTTTCATCGAAGACAGTGTATAAGGTAGGTCCAAATGAACTGATTCCAGTACCATAAGCTCCTGCATCATCAAGAGCTTGCATAGTAGGCAAGTAATGGGAGTCTAAACTGTGTTCAAGCTTATTGAAACCGACTTTTTGAAGTTCCTTAATTGCCCAACCAAAGTTGACAATGTCCTTCTCAAGCAAGAATGGAAGCAAATTCATTAAGATCAAGTGAGAAACCTGTTCCACTTCAGTTTTTGGAAGAGGACAGTAAGTTTGGAAAACATTTACTTCCTGTTGATCATGCATAGTCTCTTCCACTTCAGGCATAGCAAGCAAAATGTCCCATTCTTCAGGGAACTCATATCTTGCAATCAATGTAGCAGGTTTTGCTTTAGATGCAGATGAAGGTAAAAATCCAGGTTTTTCCTCTAGACTGTGACCACCATCAACAATGAAACCACCTAAATCATGTGCAAAAGTACCGATACCAGAGGTTCCTCCTCTGCCAACCATAGCACTTAAGTCTCTGCTTGAGAATTTGAGTCCTGCAGTTTCAGTCATCAAATGAGCAGTACAAACTGAGATTTGAGTTCCAGAACCTAATCCGGAGTGTGCTGGGTAAGCTTCCAATACTTTAAAGTGGAATCCAGATTCAATATCACAGAGTTCTGCAATCTTTTCTGCAGCTTTTGGAATTTTATCCAAACATTCTTCTCTAGAATCTTCTCTAATGCCATCAGCAAATTCTAATGTGTATCCTTTTTCATTAGTTTCTTCACTTTGTAAAACAAATTGTGGATCGCTAAGTGCAAGACCTATACCACCATCAATTCTCTTATAAGACCCATTCATGTCGATAAGAGACATATGTAATCTTGAAGGTGCTCTAATAATCATAATTTCACGACCATTTTTATATTGATTCAATAATTGAAAAGCAAATCTTTCAATTTCAACTGTTATTCAATTATCAAATTTATTCTTTTAATTAATATTTAACATACTTAAATATTCGAATATTTATATATAAATTTTAATATTTAAACTTATTGTACAGTTATTGAAAAATCATTGAAAAATAGAATAGAAATTTGAAAAAAATACTAAAAAAATGAGAAAAAAAATAGACTAAAAAATAAGATTAAAAAATTAGAAAAAAATTAAGAAAATAGAATAATAAAAATTAAAATAAAAAAAAGAAATAGAAAAGAAAAATAGCAATAAAGATTATCTAATCTTTATCTTCGTCTTCTTCTCCAGTCTTGTCATTGAACTCAGTCATTTTCTGATTTAATGGAACTGAAAATTCATCTTCAATACCTTGTCTGTAAATGGAGTTCATGGTACAGAATGGAATGACTCTGCCATCAGGCACTGCATAGTGAATAACACAGTCTTTTACCCTGTCGGTATCGAAGTTAAATGGATCCATGAAGTGCATACATGAAATGAGTAATGAATTCACGTGGAACTCACCTAAAGCTTCATAAGATTGATTTTTAAAGATATCCATTAAAATCTTTTTCATATCCAAAAGTTTAGGAGATTTTTCCTCATCAAGGATTTTTGGAAGATTTTTAGCAGCACTTGCTACAATTCTGGATTTAATACCGAATGCACCGTTTTCCAATTTTTCAGTGTATTTGTTTAAGAATGCCAAGAATTTGTCAATGTCAATGAATCTTGTAATAGGAATGATTTTGTCTCCTTCCATAAAGATGTATGTTGCTGAACCACAGTGTTGGTGACAGTTTAATGTCACTGGAGGTTCTTCATTTCTTAAAGCACCGATAAATTCAGATACAGGTTGAACGGAAGTAGCTGAATAGAAATCATCTTTGGAAATTTGGCCATCGGTTTGCTCTTCAACCAATTTCAAGAAGTCAGGAATGGTGATTCTTTGTTCTTCCACTTGGTCAGATGGAGTTCTTCCTGCAAATGCTACAGGCTGGAAGTTTACACCGTGAACGATATCGATGTTTTCTATAGCGAATCTGATGATGTCTCCAACTTGCTGGTCATTTACACCTTTTACAACTGTAGGTACAATTACAACACCCAAACCAGCTTCTCTACATTTCTTGATAGCTTCCAATTTAACATCCAACAAGTTTTTGTTTCTTGCTACCATATAAGGCTCTTCAGTAACACCGTCAAATTGCAAGTAAACTGTGTTTAAACCTGCGTCTTTCAATTCTTGGGCATAACCTTCTTTTTTAGCAATCCTGATACCATTGGTAGCTATTTGAGTATGTGAAAATCCTTCTTCCCTTGCCATTCTAATTAAGTCAGGCAAATCTTTTCTTACAGTAGGTTCACCACCAGCATATTGAATAGCTGGAGCAGGAACAGGCTTTTCATTTCTTAAGTTCTTGAGCATTTGACGAATCTCATCTTGAGTAGGTTCAAATAGCTTTTTGGAAACAGCAGCATTTGCAAAACAAATAGGACATTTCAAATTGCATCTGTTTGTCACATCAATCAAACCTAATACTGTGTAAGATTCGTGTTCAGAACAGATACCACAGTTTGAAGGGCATTTTGCAACTTTATCCACCATAGGATTTTCCAAATCCTGAGTAATTGAGTCAATTTGATCAACTCTGTCGTATAGTTCTGCATCACTCCAATAAGTATTATTAAATTCCCCATGTTCTGGACATTCTTTTTTAATCCAGACTCTTCCATCTGCTTCATAAACCTCAGCATCTAATGGCTTAAGGCAGATAGGACATAAACTAGTTGTATTTTTAATATGCATATTCTCACCCATCGATTTTTAATCTGTAATCTTGTGTGTAATAATCTTAATTTTTGAATTTTAATAAAGGTAATTATTAGAATTTAAGCAATTTATAGAGAATGAGATTAGAAACTTTAAAAAAGAAAATTAAATAAAAATTTTCTAAACTAAATTAACTTTATAAAATGCTTATATCAACATAATGTATTTAATATATCTTTTATATTATATAAACTTATTATAAAAAATGAAATAGGAATGTAATAAAAATGTAATAATTTTAGATTTTTATGGATGTTGGAATATTTAGGAATATATGAAATATATTAAGTAATAGAAAGGAAATAAATAATATTAATTGAGTTTCTTGAAAAGAAAGCATTATCATTAGGTGCATAACATGAAATTAAGCGAATGGATAAAATTAAACAACATACCTAATAACAGAATCTTAAAAGTCCTTGAATATTATGAAAGTATCGAACCGATATCCTTCAATGATCCGGAAGATGTCAAAGCGGAAGTTGAAGAACACGGTTTAAGATGGGTAGCGAACAAATATGGAGTTCGTGAAAAAGAGCTTAAGGAATATGGTTGGAGATTTAAAAAACGAGATGATAAAGGTAAAAAAAGAGAGGAAACTCCAATCATTAAAACAAATGAGCAAAAGCCATTAGTTGACATTTTTGATGATGAATGATTTAAAAATAGAATAAATCATTGCAAAAAGACTAAGAAAAAATAGAAGAAATAAAAAAATAAAAAATAGAAAAAAGGACTAATACAAAACTAATACCAAACATCCTTAATTCCAAGCAAATAAGCAATCATATTAGAGCCCAAATGCAAAATAAGAGTTAAAATAGCAACGATAATGAAAAATTCCCAGCTGATCTTAACAACCAACAAGCTTAATACCAATGCACCTACAACGAAATCCAATTGGTCCATTATAGGAGCTGGCTCACCACTTTGAAGGCCTATTCTTCTTTTTATGAAACTTCCAACTGCATCACCTAACAATGCACCAAAAGCCATTAAGAATCCTAAAATCAAACCGCCAGTTATGCTGCCATATACAGGAAGATCTATTATTCCACCAGTCAAAACACTTAAATCTCCATAAAAGGTACCTATAATTCCTAAGACTACACCAACAAGGGTTCCAACAACGGTACCATTTAGACAGCCTTTCCAAGTTACACCATTACCAATAAGCCTACGCCCATCCTTACATTCCTTTCCGCCGTCAACTGGTGTTCCTCCACCAAATGCCAGACCGCTAAGGTTAGCAACATAAGCAGGGAGCATAAAATAAATTGCGCCTACAATAGCTATCAGTAATTTAAAAATTTCAATATCCATCATTTGCCTCAAAATAAATTTAATTCATTGTTTCATTTAAAATAATCATCTTAATTTGAATTAATTATCTTCATTTAAAACTATATTTTTAATTATTAATAAATTTAAGTATATAAATCTATTGCTTAGTGAATGGTAAAATCTCATATCCCAATCTATTGATTGGTCAAATGATTATAAGAAGCTTCCAATAATCTATAGGATTCGATAAAAGCAATGGTTTTTGAATCTGTTTCTGGAATTTCATAAACAAATACAAGTGTGC
>JAGCLR010000065.1 GCA_017646885.1 Methanobrevibacter sp.
GAGGAAAATAAAAATAAGTTATTAGAACAATTCTTAGCCCAATATAAGTAGAATAGAACTAATTTAAAGAAGTTTTATTTAGGTAAAGGAATATTCTCTTCACAAACGCAAACATCCGCTAAAAATGGATGGTTGGACTTGAAAGCTTTATCAATAGCCAGATCAAGGTCTTCTCGAGATTCCACTTTCATTGAATCGATTCCATAGCTTTTTGCTAATTTTGCAAAATCAGGATTTACCAAATCAATTTGATACTTATCCATATCATAAATTGTCTCTTCCCATTGGCGAATGATTCCCAATTGTGAGTTATCTATAATGAAAATGTTCACATTCAAGTCATATTCCCTAATTGTAGCCAATTCCTGAATGACCATCTGAATGTCTCCATCACCACATATGACAACGACTTGCTCATCGGGATGGGCAATAGCTACACCAATGGAAGCTGGCAAACCATAACCCATTGGCCCAAATCCTCCTGAGAACAAGAGTTTTCCAAACTTGTCATTTTTGGAAAGCAATGTTGTCCAAGTTGTATGGGTTCCTGCATCTGATAGGAAATAGCTGCCTTTGAATGCATTGACAATCTTATTTATTGCATAAGGTGGCCTCAATGGAATGTAATTATCCTCAACCTCATCAATTCCATCAACAATCAATTCCTCATAATGGGAATAGATTTCATTGATCCAATCATTATACAATATGAATTCCTTATCCTTATAGTCATTGGATTGGATTTCACTTAACAATAAATCCAAAAAGTCTGATGCATCCATACATATATTGACACTGCCTTTAAGGCAATCCTCATCAATATTTACATGAATTATCCTATCCTTGACATCATCATACTCGCAGGATGCAATTGTCCTTTCAGATAATCTTGCACCTAAAACCAAAATGCAATCTGAATTCTCATATGCATAATTGGCAAGTGAAGTTCCCCTTAGACCAACAATGCCAAGGTTCAATTTATCGCTTTCACTTATGATTCCTTTAGAGTGAAAAGTGGTAGCAATAGGCACCCATGTTTTACTTACAAAAGTGCTTAATTTATCGATAGCTTTACCCCACACTATGCCATTTCCTACAACGACTAATGGTTTTCGTGAAAGTTTGAATTTATCAATAGCTAAGTTGATATTGTTATCTACATCACTTGCATTATTTTTTGAAAAAGAGTTAAAATTCTTAGTAAAATCATCACGGAACACTAATTTTCCACCATAATAAATGAAATGATCATCAAAGATATTTACCAATTCATGGAAATCGTCAAAACTGGAAATCTTTTCATCGAATATTTCCAAATTGGAATCAATACCCTCAAAAATATCATGGTCAAAAGAATCAATTATCCCATTCAAATCAACATCATCAAAGTCAATGCCCTCAAGGAGAACATCTTTAGACAGGTTAATATGAACTGGTCCTTTAGGATATTTATGAAGCATGACTAAAGCTTCAATCAAATTAAAAATAGCTGATTTTCCAGAAGATGGGTGAAAACTCTTGATTGTTATATTTTCAAAAACACTGTTGATTGGTGAATTTTGGAAAATATCCTCATCCTTTTTGGAATAATCGTTATCCCCTGTGATGACAAGAAGAGGTACAGAATCCTTAAAGGCAGTGGTAACTCCCATAACCAGATTCATGGCACCGGGACCTGCAGTGGAAATGCATAATCCGTAATTGCCTGATGATCGAGCATATGCATCTGCTGCATGAGCAGCCCCCTGTTCATGCCTTGTTAAAATATGCTCGATTGAAGAACCCTTTAGGGCCTTATAAAAAGGGAGTATCTGCTCTCCAGGGTGACCGAATATATGCTTGACACTATCATCTTCAAGCAATTTGATTAATGCTTCTGCAGTGTTCATATTATCACATTGAATGAAATAAAATTAAAAAATGAAAAAATAAAAATTAAAAACTAAAAAGCTTAATAATAATGAGATGAATTGTTTGAGGTATTGTTTGAATACATCTGTTGCAACTCATAATCATCTACAACGATTCTTGCCTCTAAACTATCATAAACTGTATTTAAAATGGTTAAATCCTTTGAAGACATTAAAATAAAGTTACTTGACATCTTATCCTCAACAAATACAGTGTAAGTTCCAAGCTTATTGTTTTTATAATAAGTGAAATTGCCATTTTTTGCTTTCTCAGTACCTAAAACTTCTTTTTTAATATTGTTAAATCTTAGAAGCCCTTGTGATCCTGTAACTGGGGACGCATTGTTAAAGCTGGTAATGTTGAGCCCATAATCATAATCAGAATAGTAATGAATGTCCAGATTATCTGTATATTCAGACACTTGATCAGTTACTGGAACTTTAGCAGAGCAGGAATTTGTTAAATTGATCTGATGATAAGTGACATCTCTGCCTGGTTCAAATATCAAGTATGAACCTACACATAATAAACAAAATACAGCAATTATTAAAATAGCCATTTTTTTATCCATATAATACACCTTTCTTTAAGATAATATTAATTATGTTTTTATCTTTATATATATTATTATTAAAAGGATTATAAAAATAGCTGAATTTTATATGAAAAATTAAAAAAAATTAAAAAATGAAAAAAAGAAAAGGTAAAAAATAAAAATTGAAAATAAATACCACTAACTATTGAAAAAGCATGATAATTTAGTCATCTAAATTGAAAACAGAATCTGCACCTTTTCCTTCATAGTCATAATATCTATCTTCATCATCACTTAATTCTCTTTTAGCAGATTTAGATTTCTTTTTAGATGATTTAGATTTAGCTTTAGGCTTTTCAACATAATCATCTAAAAGGGATTCGTATCCTTCATCACCGAATAC
>JAGCLR010000066.1 GCA_017646885.1 Methanobrevibacter sp.
GCGATAATTGCCACATAAGCCTATCAAATGGCTTAATGTGGCTATATTTTCGGGGGGGCGCGTGTGTTTCCCTTTGCGCCCTTTGTTTCGTGCCTTAAATCGCCCCTTTTTGTGTTTTGGGCGCTTTTCGGCTTCTGATTTTGTTTTTATGTCCTTTAATTTTTCAAGATCTTTTTTTCTTTGTATTAAAAAAACATCTTTACAAAATATAAAGGGGTTTATATAATAAGAGTATCCTATAAAATGGGGAGGGCTCGATGATGCAAGAAAAAATTTTAAAGGATCTAAAGAAGGGCGAATTCTTAAAGCGCAAAGCGGATGCTAAAGAAGTCTATATTAAGGGCGATTATGACAGAGCGACAAAAAGTTTTTGCTGTGTTGCCTATTCAGACATTAACAAATGGGTTTTTATCAAAGCTAATAAAAAAGTGTTTGTCGGTTTTACATTTTAGGAGGTTTTAAAGTATGATTAACAAACAAGATTTAATTAAAAAAATTGAAGCGCAAAAAGCGCGCAGTGCTTGGGCTCGCGGTGTTAAAGCTTACGCGCTCGAACTTTTGGAAAATTACGAAGGCGAAGAAGTGGGCGGACCTCTTCAGAGTTTAGAAAATGCTCTATTGAATGGGGCGGAAAATTGGAAGGCTTACAGCTGGGGCGGTTGTTCTTTGATTTATGATCAAGACATCGCACAAAGATTATGCACGCCTTCAGAGTTGAAGATCACACGCAACGGAGAACGCAGACCTAATGCGCGCGAAGAGTGGCTAGACTGCCAAGCTAGAGCGCTTTATCAAGCAGTCAGGATGATTTACAGGGCATATTAAAAAAGCCCTTTCTTAATGTCGCCCATGCTTAACGCGTGGAAGGTCGCAAGCCCTCAAAGACAGAGCGAGAAAAGGAGTCTTTCATGTTTGTAGAAGTCAGAAACAGCCACCCACGAGCGCAGGAGTTTATAAAGATCATTCAAGAGTTTTACGAAGGCGCAGAGGTCCGCGCTTATGATGTGGCTACTTATGTATGCGTAGAAAATGAACAGATCATTAACTTTTTTTCAGGTGTGTTGCATGATGCTGTTTTGAAATTAAAAATTGATGGCGAGTTGTTAAGCTTTCCGCTTGATATGTTCGGCACAATTTATGAAATGTAAAAGGGGGGTGTTAAAGTGATGATTTGGGCAGTTCGTATTAGGTGGCTAGACTACAATAACAAGTGGCACAGACATACAACCAAATGGCACAAAAACTCAGGCGATGCATGGCAGGAAGCTGAGGCTTTTCAGCGATCCATTAAAAGCTATGAAAGTTCGTGCGGTCTAGTGCATAAAGAGGGGTAGTCAAAATGAGCAGTTCAGAAGCTGAAGCAGTAACCAAAACTAAAGGACTAATTCTTGACTGTATCAACCGCAACCAAAACGGAGACTATTATATTATTTTTAGAGTGCCTAATGTAGCTAGGGGGATGCATGGCAAGACTAAAGGTCATGTTGATGAAGTGCTTATTGTAGGAGTCCCACAAGCCAAAATAGACTCCTTTCTGAGAGCACATTATGAAAGTGAAAGGGGGTGTTAAGATGCCATTCTTAGCAAGAGGTGTAACGGTGTTCGGAAGAAAAAACCGTTTTAAGACTTATCTATTTATAGATAGAGAAAAAGCCCACCGCTTTTGGCTAAAGTGTAAGCGGTTAGGCTTAGATGCTCAATTATATTATTGAGGGCTCGAGGGGGCTATTTAGCCTCCTTTGTTTTAGTCATTATCAATTAATAAATCGCACACGATTCTGAAGTGTCTATCTTTAGTAAGACTATATGGGAGAGAGCTCGCATATCTAAAGATAATATCGTTACCACTCTTTAAAACAAACACGTTCTTGGTTTCGGTGGTGTAGTCATCGCCATAAAAAGTTACTTCTTTTAGTTCGATAATATTAGCGAATACAGGGTAAATTTTATCAGCGATCCAACTAGGCAAAGTAAAAGCTGATAAATTACTTTGACCTGCGATTTCAGATCCATTTGCGATGCTACCTGCAAAAACCATCATTAAGTGCGAGCCACTTAAAGACCACTTACAGAAAGCGGATGTTAAGCCTGCAATATCAGAAGGGTTTCCATCATCTTCAACAAATCTTAAATGTCCATTTTGATCTCTAATAGACTCATATAAATTTAATGCACCTAAGTCATCACTGCTTCCATCGTTATAATAGGCGATTAAATGAGCCGATGCATCAATTTCAAAGCTTGTTATTTCTCTGATCAAGCCTGCATCAATTTGGGTATGATCTGATAAATCAACAATTAAATGAGCGCTTGCATTAATATTAATGCCTGTAATGTATCTTAAAGCATTACTGATGTCTGTAAAATTAGGACCAACCATAAAGCCATTAGAAGTTACAGCTGAGACAGTGCCAACCTTAGAGTCAGCAAACAAAACTAAAGCACCCACTTTAATTTGTGCAGGCGAAGGGTTGATAATTGCAGACTTTGCTATTTCCGTATTCGCCATAAAATCTGAGTCGCATTGGAAAGGGAGTGGGTTGTTGGCAAGAAGCCAAGCGACAGCTTCTTGTAAATTCATAAAACATTTGTCATTAATTCTAAGCATAAAGATCTCCTATCTATATTTTGACTTTTTATTTATTTGAGCTTGTTTCGGATCATCCTTTTTTTGAGGAGTTCCTAGAATTTTTTCAATTTGTGCGGAAGCATTGGAAATTAAGAAAGAAGTTTCCTCTTCAGAAAGCTTTCTTCCTAGAGTCTTACTTGCATAATTGAGAGCATCATTTAAAACTTGGACTTTCTTTTGTTCGCCAGAGCCTCCTGAAGCTTCTGCTAGGGAGATCCATTGAGGAAGTTGCTCAGCAATTAAGCCTAAGAGAATGTCTGAGAATGTATAGCCTTTTTTTCTTCTAGTCATTAAACCAATTATAAAAGAAACGATAAATAATAAGACAGAGGCTAATAACTGCCAATTTTGAATTAAAAAAGCTTTGATTTCTTCCATTATTCTTCATCCTCCACAACAAATAGTATAGGACATTGATCCCCAACAAAGCGAGAGAAACAATTCTTAAATTTATTTAAATATTCATCAGTTGCATCAACATGAAGATTAGCCCAAAGAATAGAATAAGCTTCCATCTTTGCTTTTTTGTTATTCGTAACATTCTGATCGTTGATATGTGTCAACTCTTCTAGCTCTTGGGTAGAAGGCTCAGTAGAAGGGTTAAACGCGTGATTATAGATTTGTTTAGCGCCCTGCAATAGTTCTGCTTCAGTTAAATCTCTAAGGCTCTTCTGAATGGCTTTTTTCTTCTCCCATACAGGACCATAGGTAGCTATGACAGACATAAGCTTCATTTTAAATTGAGTTATGTCAAAGTTTACAATGGGGTTGTTTCCATAACGCGCAAACAAAAGATAAAAGGTTGCTTGCACATTAGCATTGGTTAAAGGTAGAACACCACCTGAAACAAGAGTTATGAGGGCATCATAATCTTCTTTAAATTCTTCGTAGCTAGAATAAACTTGTGCAAAAGTTTTTGTTGCATACTCAGGTCTTAATTCAGGGTAACTCATTATTGTTCTCCTCCTGTTTGTGCAGGCTCATTGTAAGAGTCCACACCGCTATTTTCGCCTGCTTCGTTATTGTCAAACATATAGCCATCTCCATCTATATCAGAGCCTGTTACTGACTCTGAAGGCATACACCAAATAGAAGTGCCCCAAATAGAATTGACTATGTTACAGAAGTTTTGTCTTATTGCTAAGCCATCTTCATAAACAAGCCCAACAGTCGAAGTATTCATTTGTTGTTCTGTTTCTAGTTTATGCGCTTTCTTTTCAAAAAGTCCACCGTTTTCTAAGCCATAGGTAGAGAGTCTGAAGTTCTCTAAAGCTTGCATTGAAAGCAGATATTCTTGTGCTTTGCCAACAGGACCTTCAAAGAGTTCTTGAATTTCAATAGCAGATGTAATAGGAGTTGCAAGCTTACCTGTAAGAGCGCATTTAAGCACATCATTAACAGCTTGCACAACTTCGGCTTTCGCATCTGCATCCGCTACTCTCATGCCTTTAATACCTGTTGAGGCAATTAAGGCTGTTCTTAAAAAACATGGAATTTCAGCAATAGTTTCTAATAATGTATCGTTGACATCTGCACGAGGAACGATATTTTGACCGATTTGTCTTGAATAGTCCCAAAGAATAACAGCAGAGTTATAGAGATCTTCTTCTTTAAGTTCATCTAAAGGCTTAATAGCTTTGACAACATTAAGTCTAAGCATAGAAAGAAGAGATCTTTGAGTTTCGTAAATTTTCTTTCTCTTTTCTTGTTCTTCTTTAGTGCCTTCAGTTCCGCTAGACATTGGAACAGGATGAATTGTATTGTATCTACCGTAAAAATCGATAGAGCCATCTAAAGCAAATGGCATGAAGTAAAATTCATCTAAATCTTTAAAATAGAAGAAACATAATTGACCTTTATAATAAAGCAGTCTTTCTAATTCTTCTGAAGAAATGTTGCATGGCAAGTTATACCATTTATATCTATTGACTGCATCTTGTTCATCGATGAGTCTCATAATATGCTTCATATTTTTAAGCATTAAAACATTTTCCACCATACGAGATGGAAGTCCTGTTTTTTGGTCGATGCCTGCTTGTTTATATAAAGAAGGATCTATGAGTTGAGGACCTTTATTTTTTCCCATTACTTTTTACCTCCTTTAGATGCTTCCACTAAAGCTTGGACTCTTCCTTTGCGAGTTCCGCCTAAAGCCATAACTCTTTTAGCGAAGCCTTCTTCGTTGATAATGCGAGAAGATAAAGAGTCAGCTAATGCATCTTTTGATAATCTTTCAGCGATAGTAGAATATGAGCCTACATATTTGCCTTTTTGTCTAATCATACCAAAACCCTTAGTAGATAAGCCTAAAGAGCGAGCAGTCATAAAAGCTCTAGCGCTTTCAGGATCAGCGCCCATTTTAACTAAATCAGCTTCTAAGGCTGTTTCTTGTGCTTCCTTTTGAAGAGCTGACTCAGCTTCCGCTTGAGCCTTAGCCTCAGCGGATGCGTTTTCACTAGCTTGTCTTTCATGTTCATAAGCTTTTTTGCCTGCTACCGCAACAGCAGTTGCAGTTCCTAAAATTTGATTAAATGCGCTTTGAATTGGTCCTGCCATTAGATATAGACTCCTTTCATTAATTCTTCGTTTATTGTTTCGACATAATGATTATCTTCTGAAACTGTTGTAAGTCTAATCAAGCGACCTCTAAAATATTGAGAGTTATCATCGCTAATATAGCTTCTTATTTTATCAATAATTCTTACTGACATACCATTATATCTTAATTTTTCAAAATAAGCTTCTTTTTCCACTTCAGAACATTCATAAATTTCCACAAAAGGAAAGAGCTTATTGTTATATGTTAAAGCGCTTGTCTTGGTAATGCTATTAGGAAGCGCTCTAATATTGCCTAATTGTAAGTTGTAATTATCTAAAGCATAGTTTCTAGCTTCTTCTTGTCTTTTTTGAATGTTTGCAACATCTAAAACACCGCCTGCACCTGAGACAACACCACCAACAACAGCGCCTGCAACAGCACCATAGCCACCGCCCATCATACCGCCTGCGATAGCACCGCTAGCTGTTCCCTGAATAGTTCCTGCAATAGCGCCCCAAGTTGCCTCTTGTAAATTGATAGCATTATTAACATCTAAGTTTTGAATTTGTCTATCAAAAATAGCTTGATAATTCTTGTTTTGAATTTCATAAACATTCCAAGCATCGTTGATAATTCCTAAAGAGAAGTCTCCACCACAAATCAAGCCTCTAATATCATTAAAATCTTGTCCATACAAGAATGAAAAATCAGGGTTTACATGAATATAAGGGTTGAACGGTCTCAAAGTAATATCAACATTAAAAGATGTAATTTCTCCACCGTTTTTAGCTAAGTTCATGTCAAATAAACCATTGTAGTTAGGAGAGCATAATCTAACAAGAGTGCAGTCATTTATGTATTTTATTTTATAGGGTTGAGGAACATTGTTGCTGATGCTTATATTTACTTTTTGAGCAATATCAAGAGTGAAGTTTGCGCTATGGCATACTAATAAAAAGTCTGTAACATCTCCACTATGCACACATTTTATAGTTTCTCCTGCATAATCTTCAGGAACAAATATACCGCCCTCAGCTCCATAATCTTCATTGATTAGGTTTTGACATGGACAATATGGAAGTAATTGAAGATCTAAAACATATTCGCTTGTCAAAGCAGTTGCTAACGAGTTCATAATTTTAAGACTCTTCTCCGCTGTTGCTTGTGTATCAATAGAGACTTCTGTCCCTATAAACATTTCTAAGTTTCCATAAGGTAAACAAATAGCATCAAATAGTGAAGAGTCCGCTGTTCCATTTCCTGAATAAGCACCTAAATCGGCTTCAGTTTGAAGATCCTTCATTTCTTCTAAAGAGACTGTAATAGAAGTAATCTCTGAAGTAACAGAAAAAGCTTTATTATTAGGAGATGCGCTTTGAGATAAAGCTGTGTTCCAATAATTAGTCATTAGAGTTTTTAAAGAAAATTGAACGGTAGTAACATCTTCTTTTACAGTAGATGTTGAATAGCTTAAAGTAACTTTAAAATATTTGCCCTGACTGTCTTTAATAATTTTACCATCATAGGCAGATAAGCCATCGGTAGAATTGTAACCATAAGCGCTATTTGTTGTGCTAATCAAAGTTGACATATTAGAAATAAATTGTCCATTTAAATTAGTCAATACAAAACTTGTGCTTTTATCTGTGCTTAAATTTGTGTTGTAGTTAAAGCTAGAATAACTGCTTACAGAGCTTTCTTGTAAGCTATTAACCATATAACCATAAGAATAAAATACTTGATTATAATCAACAACAAATGTGTGTTTTTTAGCAACTTTATATGGAGTGGTAATATTTCCGTAATACTGCCATGCAGTAATTGGAGTGCTTAAAGTCTCATAAACAAAGGTGCTGTCATCAGAAACATTCAAAGCAAATTTTCCACTGCTACCTATGGAAGTGTTGCCTAAAACACCTTTTTTAAGATAAAGGACTAGCCATGCACAATTAGATTTATCTTTAAGTAAAATTTCTCTCTTTTTAATTTGATTTACTCTCAAATCTTCATTGTTCAAAAGCAGAGGAGAGTCAATGTCATTTATAATTCCTCTTTCAACATAAATTGGCGCATCTCTTAAATCATTAAAAGAGTCCGCTAAAACATCTCTTCTAAGAAAATAAAGCCATTGTCCTTTTCTATTTCTCTTTTGCTCTAAAACAAACCAACGAGAAACAATTTCTAAATCTTCATCTAAGAGCAAAAAATAATCAGGATCAAATGGAACATCATTAGCAATTATTTCAGTCGTAATATTATCATTAGGGTTGAAATCAAAAGGGAGAGCTTTTCCATCAGAGTCTGAAGGAATATAGAAACTCTCTGAAGCATCTTGATAATCTTCGAGAGACTCTCTTCTGATAAGCTTACGATTAAAATAATTATTAAATCTTTCTAAAAAGCAATAGTGTGTTTTAGCCATAAAGACTCCTAAGCATCAGGAGGAGAGCAATAAATGACTCCCCTCCTGATAGGTTTTAGTTATCTAACTCTTACGAGACTAGACCTAGTTTTCGACCACTCTAACAAACGGATGCGCGTAGAGATGTTCTAAGCTGTTGTGTCCAAATGTTAAATAGTGATTTTCGGTTAAGCTTCTTGGGTTGAAGAAGGAAGTGCCAACTTCAAACGCGCTCATGTATGGAGGAAGTTTTGTAACAACCTTTGCGATAATGTTTGGGTTGACTTCGTAACCATCGCCTGAGGCAACAACTGCACTAACAGGGAATTTATCGCCTGCGAATAAGTGAGTTGTAACACCACCGACTGTTACATCTTGCTCATACATCGCTCTGACATCATCGGTTGCACCGACTGTCTTGGAAGCTGTTAAAATGTCACCAAAATATCTTGCAGGAAGCATATCTTGGGAGACTTTCTTAACGATACCTTCTTTATGGAAGATGGTTGGGAGATCTAAATAAGTGATCTCGTTGGCATACTTAGAGTTAAAGATGATGATAACTTCATCTTCATCATAGCTCTTTAAATGACCGTAATCGTTGAATGAACGAGAGACATCTTTCATGTCGATCATTAAGTTAGCTAAAGCATTACCGATTTTTTGTGCTCTTAAACGAGCTTCGCTTTCTTCATCTGCGGTTGTTGCAGGAGTTGTGATGCCACTTAATGTAACATTAACATCCGCTTGCACAGAAGAAACAGCAACACCTAAGAAGGCATTGTAAGTTGTTTGGTCATAGACCTTTTTGGTATCTCTTAACCAACCAAGAGTAACAGCATTGAATTGAGCGAAAGCGCCTTCATCTTTCCAAGCTCTCTTGGAGAGATAGTAGTCAACTGTAACTCTGATTTGTCTAAAGACATTTAAGAAGATAGCTTGACATTCTGGATCGGCAGGTCTGTCGAGAGAAAGCAAGTTAGATGCTTCTGTATCTCCGCCCCACGCGTGAGATTTTAAAACATCTGTGTCATAGTAAAGTTTAGTGTCGCCATATAAGCCACCATCGACTCTAGCCCTATTGACTAAACTAGAGAAGCCATCCTTAATGTTATCAGCATTGATTTGTTGGCTGATAATCATGTTAAATAAGGAAGAGAAAATTTCATTAGGATTAAGTGATCCTGAAAAAGCTGGCATATTTTAGCCCTCCTATTTAAGTGCCCCTATTTTCTTTAAGTGAGCGAGGAAGCTTGGAGAGTCATTAGCAGTTTCTTGTTGTAATAAGGCTGTAAAGACTTCAGAAGAGCCTTCTGATTTGTCAATACATTCTTGCACAGTTTTAGCAACTGCATTTGCTCTTTCAACATCTTGCTCGTTAGGCTTGATTTTAGCGCCATGAGGAAGGAAGGGATCATAACCTTCTTGTTCAATAACCGCTTCTCTAAGTTCGAGAGTCTTTTTCCAAAAGTCTAAATTCGATAAGTCAGCACCTTTTGGACCATAGAGCTCTTCTCTTAAAGATTTAATATCAGCCTTTTCAGGAGTGGGCTGACCGTTGCCAGAACCGCCATCTCCGTTTATAACTTGAGCTATAAGTTCTTTGTTTTCATTTTGAAGTTTCTCATAATCTTCTTTAGAAACAGAGTTTTCTTTTAGCTCTTTTAAAGCCTTTGCTAATTCCAAATTGGAAGGCTCAGGCTTTTTTTCCTTTTCTTTTTCTTCAGGCTTTGGATCTCCACCGCCTTCTCCCTTTGGATCAGGGAACATTAATAATAACATCCTTCTAACGAATAACAACATAAACTAAAACCTCCTTATTGTTAGAAAGTCATAAGGGTTGACTGCGTTGAACAAACCTAGTGTCCAATTAGTCAGAAGTGAGGACCTCTTCGGTTAGACTCTCACATCCTGATTTTTGTAGATATAACGCAGTTCCGCTGACTGAGGAACAAAGTCCTCATTAGATATTTTTGCACATTTTTTTTATAAATAAAATAAAATTCTTTTAGTCCTTTACATTTTATAAAGTAGTAGTATAATGTTATTGGGAGGTTAGTGTATGGCTAAAAAAGACCAAAAACAAGCAACTACTTTTCAAGAAAAGTTGTTAGAAGCTTTAACTAAATTCGACCTTAAAGCTTTCAAAAAATGGGTTGAAAAATATAACAAGCCTTTATGGAAACTATATAAAATTCAACCTGAAAAAACACAGATGGCTACTATGTGCAAAATGATTTGCAATAGGACCGATATGTTAGCCACAGAAGCTCATAGAAAAGCTACTAATTGGCTAATTAAAAATGGTTATATGAAAGGACAGTTATTTTAATGAGTAAATGCGAAATTAGAGTCAATAAAGATTTTGTCAATAGGCTTGTCAAATATAGACATGGCACTATTGAAAGCTTCTTAGGATGTTACCACATTTCTAGGATGCGCTATTGGCAGATTTTAAATCAGCCACATTTATCTAAAGAAGTTCCATGTTTAAAAAAGCTTGCGGACTTTTTAGGGGTAACAGTAGATGAAATCATTAAGGAGTAATTATGGAAAATCAAAATAAGAAAATAACAGTTGGAAGCTTTAATGAAGTTATTAAGGCGGTCCAAGAAGATAAAAAATTAGTTCCTGATTTATTAAAAGCGGAAAACGGTAACAATTTTAGAGCCATTAGTGAGTCAGCTATTTTAGATGTTATCAACCCAATTTTAATTGAACACGAATGGTTTTATGAAATCAGAGTCAAAAAATCTGATCTTCAAATAAGAGAAGCTTTTGGATCTAAGGGAAAGAAGCTTCAATTTATTGCTACTATTGAGGTTGCGGTTGTGTTTCATAATTGTTTATTCCCTGAAGAAATGGTCGGCACAGAGTCTGTCAGCATGGGTATCGATGATAACGATAAAGCTATGGGTAAGGCTTACACATACGCGGTTAAATATGCTCTTTTAAAATTATTTAGACTCCGCTACGGAGATGACTCAGACTTTGAAGCTTCTAAGCCTTTGCACACAGAAAAACCAAAGGAAGAAGAAAAAATAAAGCCTGAAAAAGAAGATAAAAAGCCAAAATCTGCACAAAAAGCGCAAAAAGGCGGAAAACCTTCAGGAATGGACAAGCCTATGACTGAAGCTCAAAGAGATTATATCTTAGGCATGATGAAACAAAAGAAAGTTGAAGAAAGACAAGTTTTAGAGACTTTCCAAGTTGAGCCTTCTAGAGATGAATTTATTCCTATGCCAACCGCTAGAGCGATTATCAAATGGCTTGAAGATGATGAATATTTACCTTTTTAGGAGTTCTTTATGATTAAAGAATTAAAAGAATTAAAGCATTGTAAGGCTTCTTGCCGCATAAATTATCTTTTAATTCCTGTTTCTAATTTTCCTATTAACAAGAAGGGCGCTGTCGCTTTTAACAAAATCTATCTATGGTTGAAGAAACAAAGCCTTTATAAGCTTAAAAGGACTCGTTCAGGAGGTATTGAAAATGGCTCTCACATGAGAGTTCCTGCGTGGGATGTCAGAGCTAATAAATACTGTGTTGAAATTACCGCTATTTTAGAGGGCTTTGCGTGGCGCATACAGTTTAGGACAGAAACTCCTAAGAAATTAAGCGGAAGGACAGCCTTTACTAAGTTCAAAAGGCTTCTTCTAAAAGATGGTATAGACTTAGATCAATACGCAATAGATAATGGTCCTGAAGTCAAAAAAGAAATAGAGTCCTATATTGTAAAAGCGCACCATCAGTTTTATTTAGATAAAATTTTCAGTAATGCACATCATATAGACTTTCATAGCTCATTTACAGCAGGACTAGCTAATACACATCCTGAGTTTAGACCAACATTAGAAAAGCTTTTTAGAGACAGAGAAAAGGATGAAATGAACAAACACATTCTTAACTTCTCAATAGGCTTTATGCAGTCAATAAGTGGCTGTAATGCGCGTTGGGCTCATCTTTCTAAAGATGCAATTAAAGACAATAACGATAGAGTTAGAAATTTAGCCCAAGAAGTAGAAAACGCAGGAAGAAAAGTGTTAGTATTTAATACAGATGGCTTTTGGTATGATGGACCAATTTATCATGGCAAAGGCGAGGGCGAAGGCTTAGGACAATGGCACAACGATCACATAAATTGTAAGTTTAGAATGTCCTCAGCAGGAGTCTATGAATTTATTGAAAAAGGCGAATATTTCCCTGTTGTTAGAGGCATCCCAAACGATACAAAATTAAATTGGGAATGGGGAGACATCTATACAAAAAAGGCAGTTCCTGATATATTTACTTTCACAGAAGAAGAGGGGGTTAAGTTAAATGGCGAGAAGATATAGAAAAAGCAGAAGAGTTTCACAAAGACAATATCGTGCTCGTAAAGCCAAGTATGAACAATATAAGGCTAAATCGCTTGATCCTGTTTCATTTAGAGAGTGGAACGAGCCTTATCGACAAGCTCAATTTTTAAAGAAAGAATATAAAATTTATCTTGAAAGATTTAATAAGAGAAAAGCTTCCGCTAAATATGGTTTCAGATTAACTGAAGAAGGCGAAGAAACTCAGGCTTGGAATTACAGAGATTTTAAAGAACAATATCTTTTAACTAGAAACACCTTAAAAGAAGAGGTAGAAATGGGAGAAAGAGAAAAAGTTGGCTCTGTTGTTACTGAGATGATTAACGATCAGGCTTACGAATTATCTCGCGCCAAAGCTCGCGCTGTTGCTGAGTATTTAAAAAGAGAAGAAAAGCAAATGCTTAAAGATAGAGGACTTTTCCTTAGGACTGAAATAAACGAAAAGGGAGAGCCTGTTGATATATACAAAGAGAGAAACTTAGCGCTCTTAATTAGACAGGGGCAATTTGTAGAAGAAGAAGTCGGCTTATGGGATGAAATTAAAGACTATTATAAAGTCTTAACTAATCAGGGCTATACAGCTAAAGAAGCCAAAGAACAAATAGGGCAGACTTACTTCGATAGTAAATAATTATGGCAAGACCAAATTTAGCAAAGAAATTAGAAAAGAAAAAAGCAAAGCTCAATTATGAGTGGTATAGCATCAGGTCGATGCTAGGCTATTCATGGGCGCTTTTTCTTATGTTGTTAGGTGGAAGAGAAGCAGGCAAGTCTTACACAGTTACAGACTTCTTCTGCCGACAATGGCGAAAATATGAGAGACCTTTTTATTGGCTAAGGCTAACTGAGACCTCTCAAATGAAATTATTGAATAACAACGCGGAGAAGCTCATAGATCCTGACATCAGGAGAAAATACAAGCTTGACCTTTTTGTGCGCGGAGATGGTGTTTATGAGGTCCTAGAGCGCGAAAAAGTCTATGATGCCGAAGGAAAATTTGTCAGATATGGCAAAATCTTAAAAAAGAAGCTCATGGCAAGAGTCCTAGCTCTTTCAACTTTCTATAATGATAAAGGCTCAGGGCTTTTTGATAAGGACTTTTTAGATGATCCAAATATGTATTACAACATTTGTTTAGATGAAATGAACAGAGAACAAAGCGAAAAGAGAAGCTTTGACATCCTTTATGCCTTTACTAATCAGCTTGAAAACCTCGTTAGAAGCACGAAAACGCGTTTAAGAGTCATTTGTATTGGCAACACCTTAGAAGAGGCTTCTGACATCCTTTGCGCGTTTAATTTCCTTCCTGAAGAGTTTGGGCGCTATAAGCTTAAAAAGAAAAGATGCGTTATTGACTACATCGAGCCTAGCGAAGCCTACAAAAACAGGCGCAGAGGCACGATAGCTGATATTTTGATGCCAACAGCCTCGACCTTTACAAACGAGATTAAAACGGATGAAAGCCTCGTTTTTAAGGGAAGATTAAATAAGCCTAGCGCGGTAATTAAATTCGCGCGCGGAAAGGAAAATTGGTTTACTGTTTGGGATAGTAAGTGCGTTGCTCAATACAACGGAGAAAAGGGCACAGTCATAGCGATGCGCCCATATCTCGATGAGCTATTCTCCGCTGAGCTTAGAGACTCAATGATTAAGATGTTTGATACTAGATCTTTCCTCTTCAGAAATCTCATAACCTTTAAAATGTTTCAGAAGAATTTAGAGATATTAAAACCTCGTAAGTAATTCTCACTCCTTCCGCCTTCTTTTCCAGCGAAGAAGGCTCATCAAGAAAAGCAACCCTTAGAGATGGAAA
>JAGCLR010000067.1 GCA_017646885.1 Methanobrevibacter sp.
GCCCATGTGCACAGGAATCTGTAAGAGAAGTGGATAAAAGCAACTTATTAAAATTCTTAGATGAAGAAACCTGCGAAAAAGTATTGGACACTGTTACTTTCGCTTCCCACAACCAAAGAGGAGTGGGAACAATCTTAATAGAAGTTCCTGAAAAGGAATACATCGATGGTGAAAAATTGATTGAAATCATTGAATCCTCTATGAGTTCCCCTATTTCAGAACTTTTAAAACGTCCTGATGAAAATGCAGTTGTAATGCGTGCTCATAAGAATCCTGTATTTGTAGAGGATTGTGTCAGAACAATGAATGAAAAGATCATTGAAGCGTTCTCATACTTGCCTGATGACACTTTAATCACTACAAGACAAGAAAACCATGAAAGTATTCACAGGCACAATGCTTATGCAGAAAAGGTTTCTACTTTAGGTTCTCTTAAAGAAGAACTTAATTTATAATAAGAAGTTTCCATTAAGTTCATAGCGAACTTAATTTTAAACTTTTATTTTTTCTTTTTAAACACAGATGCAAATATTGCTTATTTGCTTTTAATATAATCTAAAATCAGAAGATAATAAAAATAAGAACTATTTTTACTATTTAATAGACCTAGTCAATATAAGGTTTATTAAATAAATTTATTATTTATTTTTGATTAATTTATTGTAAATTTATTATTTTTAAATCATTAATTTATTAAAATATAATTTTTTCCTCTCAATTTCATAATTTAAAGATGCAAGTAAGTGCTTACATTCGAAAGGCTTTATATAATTCTTTTAATAGATAAAAAAGTAAGCAGAATTATTTATTCTAAAAAATTGGAGGAAAAATTATGAACACTATTTTACTTATAAGCGTATTATCAATCTTAAGCTCATTAGCAATAGCATATGTTTCTTTTGTTTTTGCTAAATCAGAAGAAGCAAAAATTGTTAATGAAATTCAAATTAAATATCCAAACACCATATATTATGGATAATTAATTTAATCTTTTGACCATCTTTTCAATTGAGGGAAAACCTCATTCATCATTTTAGAAGCTTCTGACTTATCGATTTCAGGATGAACTTCAACCATTTTTTCAATGCAGAAATTCATCATCTCTTCCATAGTCATGTCAGAAGTGAATTCACCATCTTTAAAGCAGTAGATGCAGTAATCCTCATTTTTTGATCCATCTGCATTGGTTCCAAAAAGCTCTTCAGTCATAGGCATTGCACAAGATTGACAAAATTTTTGATTTTCAAAATTTTCCATAGTATCATTTCCAAAATAAATTAATAAATATATTATGAAAAGCAGTGCTAATATAATTTTTGATAGAGCATTTAAAAACTATTTTTAATGAAATAAGCATTAGATTATTCTTTAGAATCCTGACCATTAGGTCTAACCTTAACGAAAAATATTGAAAATCCTAATACAATCACAGCAATCAAAAGATATATTCCTAACTTAAATAAATCCATTTCATAGATCAATTGAGCTACACCAATAATCCACATGATAATCAACATTAATGGAAGGATATACTTAAGGGTGAATTTCCATTTCTTCCCAACTTTAATAGAGGAATTCTTATTTAAAACAGGAATTATCTCATCTATATCAAAGTACCAGGTAAATATTATCGCCTGCAATGCCACTAAAATCAAAAATCCGAATTCATTGACAAAAGTATCAGTTACTTCAACCAAATAACTGCTGATGCCTGTTGAAAATAGCAATGAACCGCAACATGCAATGATAACTAAAACAGTTACTCCTTTTTTACGAGACCAACCAAGCTTTTCACAAAGGGAGGACAATAATGGTTCAACTAATGCCAATGATGAAGTGAAACCGGCAAATAATACTGATAAGAACAGCAATGGTGCCATGATTCTTCCAACAGGACCCATTACATCAAAAATTTCCGGAAGAACAACAAAGATTAGGCTTGTCCCTTCAGTGATCAGTTCAGTTATAGGAATTGAATGTGTTACAGACATATATCCTAAAACGGAAAATATTCCTAATCCTACAAATATCTCATAAATGGAATTGGCTACAACTACCATAAAGACATTGTCAATCAATCTGGTTTCTTCAGATAAGTAAGATGCATATGTATAGGCAATAGCTTCCCCCATACTTAAAGAGAATACTATTTGAGCAAATGCTGCAAGCCAGATGTTTATGTCAAGAAGCATATTCCAATTTGGAGTGAACAAGGTTTTCACACCTAAATCGAATCCTGGCAAGGTTAATGAGTAAACAAGAATCAAGGACATTATAATGAAAAGCAATGGCATCAAAATCCTTGATATCAAACCAATACCCTTATCAACATCATTGTTTGAAACAAGCCAGAATAAAACCCATAATATTATACAGCCGATAAAGGTAGGCAATATTATAGATTCCATACCCATCAAATCAGAAGATCCTCCGACGCTTGATGTGAAAAAGCTGGATGGATCAGTTCCCCATCCAAATGTAAAACTATTCAGGAAATATATGAAATCCCAACTTAGAATAACCATATAGTAAATTGCAATGATGAAAACAAAAATTATTAACATCCAAGCGATTATCTCAAATTTTGGATTGATATCATGCAAAAGCTTTGAAAAGCTCTTTTTAAATTTGAATCCCAATCCGTATTCTAAAATTAAAAATGGAATTCCCATTACAACAATTGCAATGAAATATGGAATGAAAAAGGAGCCTCCTCCATTATTGTAAAATACATAGCTAAAACGCCAAATATTTCCAATACCTATTGTAGCACCCATCATTGCAAATATAAATGTTAGCTTTGAGCCCCATCCTGAATGTTCATTCATAGAATCACTTTAATTGAATAAAATAAGTAAAATCGTCGTAAAAATGTCATTATATAAGAAAATTCAAATTAATTTTGAAAACTAATATAATTTTTTACAATATCTTTCTATGTTTAATTTATATCTTTTTTTATATAATTCTTATGAAAACAATTTCATTTGAAAACACAATCATATTTTGTAAAATTTATATACTATCTAAATTAAAAATAACTATATAATTTTTATAAAAAATAATAAAGCAATAATCAAAGCAATTATTAGCAAATTATTAAAGCATTATTAAAAGCAATAATTAAAAAGATTTAAAACAATAAAGTGATTTTATGTCAGACATATTACTAAAAACTACAGGGAAAATTATAGGACATTTCAATGCATTTAAAGGTTCCAGACCTGCATTTCATGGGGAACATGTTGTTATCGTAAGAGGCATAAGCCGTGACCCAATAGAAATTGATGAAATGGAAGCTAAGTTGGCGGAACTTGAAGACATTCTTAAAGCTAAAGAGGTTGATGTCTTATCAGATGACGGTAAGGAGTTTGTTGAGAAAGTAGATTCCTATATTAGGGACGGAGAAGAAGGTGGTGTAGCACCAGACAGTGGAGGATTGCTCAAAATGAAAGAGCAATTGGAAGCTATGGGATTGCATGTGGAATACAAGCTATTCCTTATGCCTAATGTAGGAACTTTTGTTGCTATTTGGAAAGACAAATCTGGATTCGGCCCATTATACGTTGAAGTAACCGCTACTGAAAGAGACGAGATTGAAGGATAATTAAATAAAAATGAAAAAATATTAAATCATCTTCAACAATAGGTGTAAAATGTCTAATCTATCCAATATTGATTTTGAAAATCTCAGTCGTGACGACTTAATAGCTATTTTAGAATGCAAAAAAGAGGACATTCTGGAAATCATGACTTTAGCTAACTCTAAAAGAGAACACAATTATGTCACATATTCTAAGAATGTGTTCATTCCACTTACAAAGATATGCAGAAATGATTGTGGATACTGTGCATTCAAGCAAAGCCCAGACGACCCTGATGCAATCATATTGCTCGATAAGGAAGAGGTATTGGCTACCTTAAGGGAAGCTGAAAAATATGGGTGCAAAGAGGCATTGTTTACAATGGGTGAGGATGCAGACACCGAAGAGGCAGTTAAAGCAAAGCTGGATAAATTAGGCTTTAAAAACATGTGTGAGTACATCTATGACATCTGCAAGATGACAGTTGAAGAGACTGAACTTCTTCCACACACAAATGCAGGAAACTTCTCATATGATGATATGAAAAAGCTAAAGGAATTCAATATCTCAATGGGAATGATGCTTGAAAGCTCATCAGAAAGATTGATGAGCACAATAGCCCACGAAAAAAGTCCTGGAAAAGATCCTAAAATACGTCTTGAAACAATTGAAAATGCTGGAAAGCTCAATATCGCATACACAACAGGAATACTTATTGGAATCGGTGAAACAAAGGAAGAAATAGCGGATTCCCTGCTTAAAATAAAAGAGCTTTGTGATAAGTATGGCCACATTCAAGAGGTAATCATTCAAAACTTTACCGTAAGCCCTGGAATTGAAATGGAAAACTATGAAGAGCCAAGTCTTTTGGATATGGTTAGAACCGTTGCAGCTGCACAATTGCTTTTCGATGAAGATGTTTCTGTTCAAGTGCCACCTAACTTAAACTATGAAACAAGTCAAATATTCCTTCTCTGCGGTACTGACGATTGGGGAGGAGTATCCCCACTTAGTGAAGATTATGTGAATCCATCATCTCCATGGCCAACTCTTGAAAGATTGGAAAAACTGACCAATGATGCAGGATACGAATTAAAAGAGAGATTGGCAATATATGAAAAATACATAAATGAAAAATATATTGAAAATCCAGATCTATTGGAAAAAACAAAAAGAGCACAAGAAGAGATTGAATAGTTAAACTCTTCAAAAAAAAATTAAATTATATAGAGATTAGAATAACTAATCTCTTTAAAAAAATATTTGAATTTATAAGAAAATTCTACCTAATTTTAAAAGTGATTTTGGATCTGCTTTGATAACCACCTTAACAATATCTGTTGTAGTTAACTTTTCAAATTCCATTTCCTTGAATTTATGAGCAATCTTATTGATGTCATCATCATCTAAAGTCCATAGATACTCAGTGACTTTAGTGTATTTTTGCATTTCAGCACCCATTTCCTCCAAATAGAGCTTTTCATACTTCTTAAGGAAATTACTGGAACAATCCCCTGCCTCTAAGGCTTCTACAGCAACTTCACCTGCAAATCTGCCTCCTAACATACCATTGGTGATTCCACCACCTGTCAAAGGATTCACTTGACTTGCAGCATCTCCACAAAGCATTATGTTGTCGCCGTACATTTCCTTGACAAGACCTCCAACAGGGTCTCCACCAGCATTCAATTCAACTGCTTGAGCAACTTGGGTTGCATAACAGTTGTCTGCAGCATCAACAAGGTATTCATAAGCTGATTTTTCAGCCATATTTGTAATGATTCCAAGGCCAACATTTGCAACATCCCCTCCTTTAGGGAATAGCCAGAAGTATCCTCCAGGAGCTACACTACCGAAATAGAACTCAAGATAATCATTTCTTTTCATTTTGACATTGCACATTTCATATTGCACGCCAGCAACCATATGTTGAGGTTTTATGATAGCATTTAATCCGGCCCATTTGGCTACATGGGACTCAGGACCATCTGCTCCAATAATAATTTTAGCATGAATATCATAGGTTTTTCCCATGGATTCACAAGTGACAATGAATGTACCATCTTCCTGCCTTTCAAGGCCTTTCGCTTGAGTTTTGATTCTGATTTCTGCCCCTTCCCTTGCAGCTTCTGCGGCCATATGCTTATCGAATACCTTACGTTCAAGCACATAACCTGCATCAGGCAAATCTATTTGGTCTTCACTAAGCCAAATATCTGTTCCATCAGGAGCAACAAACCTTACGCCACTGATTTCATTAGTAACCCAATGAGGATCCATTTCAAGGTCTAATTTATCAAAAATCTTCTTTGAAACCCCTTCAGCACATCTTTTAGGAAATCCAATTTCAGATTTCTTATCCATAAGGATTACTTTTGCACCTCCTTTAGCTGCAAATCTTGCAGCGGAAGAGCCTGCAGGTCCAGCACCAATTACCAATACATCAGTTTCAATCATGATGATCCTTCCTTAGAAATATTTTAATCACTATAATTCTTTTAAATATAATCTAATCATAATATTTTTCTTTGAATATATATAATTTTTTAATAAAATTTTTAATGAATTTTTAATGAATTTTTAATAAATCCTTGCATCAAGGACTATATGCTCTACACCAGGAGCATACCTTTTGATCCTTTGAATGTTCAATACTTCAACTTCCCTTTCTCCACATTCCCATGCAATCTCTTTCACCCGCTCATATGGGCGGGTTTCAATCAGCTTATCAGGAACGGTTTCGTGATAATGGATTATTCCACCATCCTTTACGCATTCCATTGCAGGCCTTAAGAAGTGATGAGTTGTTTTCACATAACCCATCAGCACCCTATCAGCAGAGTGTTTGGGAGCTTCTACAGCACAGTCCCCTAAAACAGGAATCATCCTATCATAATTTGCCTTTTCATTAATCCGGTTCAATTCGATATTTCTCTTCAGGAAATGATAGGAGTTCGGATTTATCTCAATTGAAATGATCTCTTTAGCATCACTGTGAACCCCAATAGGAATGGAAAAATAGCCGATTCCAGCAAACATGTCCACTACAGTTTCA
>JAGCLR010000068.1 GCA_017646885.1 Methanobrevibacter sp.
ATCTACAGCTATCGCTTCTATTTTTACCATGTTTTCAAATCCTTAAAAAGTGATTGTATAAAGAACTATTAAAATCAATTGTTTTATATTATCTACTATATCTGTGAGCAATGTTACAGGTTCCTTCCTTACTTACCATACATGCACCTATTGGATGCATTGGATTACATGCCTTTCTAAACAATTTACAGTCAGTTGGCTTTGCCATACCTCTTAAGATTGGGCCGCAAATACATCCTTTAGGAGCTTCTGTAACATCTTTAACTTCAATGTCATACTTCTTCCTTGCATCCCACTGGGCAAACTCATCATTAACTTCAAGAACTGAGTTAGGAATCTTTGGGAAACCTCTCCATTCTCTGCTTTCCACATGGAAAACCTCATCCATCATTTCCTTACCGATGACATTTCCTTCAGTTCTTACAGCACGCTTATATTCATTGTCGATTCTTGGAGTTCCATTGTCAATTTGCCTTAAGATCATGTAAACGGACATCAAGATATCCAATGGATTGAAACCTGCTACAGCTTGAGGAATGCCATATTCAGTTGAGAACTTTTCAAATGGTTCAGTTCCTAAAATGGTACATACATGTCCAGGTTCAATTAAAGCGTTTAAATTGGTTTCACCGGAATTGATCAAGAAGTCAATAGCTGGTGGAATCAATCTGTGACATGAAATGATAGAAAAGTTTTCAGGAGGCTTTTTCAATAATTCAGATGCAGTTGCAGGAGCGGTTGTTTCAAAACCTGCAGACATGAATACAACATCATTGTCTAGTTTTTCTGCAATTTCCACAGCATTTGGAATACCGTAAACAACCCTTACATCTGCTCCTTCCGCTTTTGCTTCTGCAAGAGAGCCATTGGAACCTGGCACTCTCAACATGTCACCAAAAGTGGTTACAGTAACTCCTTTTTCTATCAATTGTAAACATTCATCAATTTCTCTTGAAGGAACAACACATACAGGACATCCTGGCCCTGCAACAATCTCAACTTCAGGAGGAAGCAAAGATCTTATGCCGTGTTCCATAATGGTATGTTCATGAGAACCACAAACATGCATAATTTTAACAGGAGTAGCTAAATCATTTATTCTTTTAATTAAAGTATCAGCCATCTCTTTCATACTAGCCATTATAACACCTTAAATTTCTTAATAATAAATTATCAGATTAATTCATTTTTGAATTTGTTTTTAAATTTGTTTTTAAATTTGCGTATAAATTGTTTTATATTAATTTATTTATAATTAATAAAATTTAATATTAATTAATAATATACTATTATTAGTTTGTCTTAATTAATAATATTTTTTAAAATTCAAACAAAATTTAAAGAAATTTTTAAAATTTCAAATAATGAATGAAAATAAACAAGAAAACAATTAATGAAAAATTAAATAGCTAAAGGTTTTAAAATGTATAATGATAATAGGATTTTAGTTGTAATTCCTGCTAGAGGCGGTTCCAAAGGTATTCCTCGAAAAAACATAAGATTGCTTGGAGGGAAGCCACTTATAGCACATACAATAGAAATGGGAAATGCATCAAAATATGTTGATGATGTTCTTGTAACAACAGATGACAATGAGATAAAGTTCATTGCAGAGAAATTCGGTGCAGAAACTGTTAAAAGAGATGGAAAACTTGCAGAAGACTCAATTCCGCTTGATCCAGTAATCTATGATGCAACAGTTCAAAAAGAGAAAAAAGCAAACGAAAAATATGATGTTGTAATTACAGTGCAACCTACTTCCCCACTTCTTAAAACAAAAACCTTAGATTTAGCTATTGAAACATTATTAAATTCAAATGAAGACAACGAGTTCTATGATACAATTATCAGTGTTGTTGATGACAGACACTTGAGTTGGGGATACGATGAGGATAAGAAGAAGTATTTCCCATTATACAAGGAAAGGGTAAATAGGCAATACCTGCCAAAAGCATTTAAGGAAACCGGAAGCATTTTTGCAACAAAACGGGAATTTGTAACTGAAAACAGCCGTCTTGGAGATAATATTGGGTTAATTGAAATCTCAAAGCAAGAAAGCATTGACATTGACAATTATGAAGACTGGTGGGTAGCTGAAAGAATCCTGAAGAAAAAGAAAATTTTGATAAAAGCTGATGCTTCCCATGAAATCGGAACCGGTCATATTTACAGGGCTTTATCAATAGCTTCCAAATTAGTCAATCATGAGGTTGTGTTTTTGCTCGATGAAGCACAGCCATTAGGAATTGAAATCGTAAAAAATAACAACTATCCTTACATTACTCACAACAGCAATAAAGGCAAAGGAAAAGAAGCGGATGATGAGGCAAAAGAGGAATTAATCGAAAAAATTGTTGAATATGACCCAGATATTGTAATCAATGACATACTAAATACAAATTCCAAGTATACTAAATCCCTCAGGGACAAAGGATTCTTCATAGTCAATTTTGAAGATGTCGGTGGTGGAGTGAAATATGCACATATGGTCTTCGATGCATTATATGAACATAAAATACCTCTTAAAAACCTTTACTCTGGACATAAATATTACATACTCAAAGATGAGTTTTACTATCAATCATTTAAGGAAATCCAAGAAGATGTTGAAAAAGTTCTTCTCACATTTGGAGGAACAGATCCAAACAACTTAACTGAAAAGGTTCTTGAAGCAATCTTGGAAAGCGATTACAAAAACAAAATCGAAATTATCTTAGGGCTTGGTTATGGAAACAAAAAGGAAATCCAAGAAAAATACAAGGATAATGAAAGAATAGAAATCTATGAAAACGTTAAGAACATGAGTGAGCATATGCACGATGCTGACTTGATATTCACTTCAGCAGGAAGAACCATGTATGAAATAGCTTCACTTGGAGTTCCTTGCATCTGCCTTTGCCAAAATGAAAGGGAATTAAGCCATATCTTTGGAAATGTGGAGCATGGATTCATCAATTTAGGTTTAGGCAGTGAAGTCTCTAAAGAGGAAATAAAGGAAACCTTTGAAAATACAATTGAAGACTTCCAATTAAGACAGGAAATGAACAAGAGAATGAGTGAAGTTGACTTGAAGCATGGTTTTGATAACATTAAAAGGCTAATCAAGAAATCATACAAGGAATGGAAAGAAGAAATGAATAAGTAAGGTGAAAATATGAGCATATTCAATGAAGAACCATTTTTAATAGCTGAAATTGGTGTAAATTACTATGATATTGCAAAAAAGGAAAATATAAGCAATATGGATGCTGCTAAACTAATGGTAAAAGAAGCAAAAGATGCAGGTTGCAATGCAGTTAAATTCCAATCATATAAAGCGAATACAATAGCTTCCAAGAACTCTCCAGCATATTGGGATACAAATGAAGAACCTACAACTTCCCAATACGAATTGTTTAAGAAATTCGATTCATTTGGAGAAGCGGAATATAGGGAAATAGCTGATTACTGTAATGAAATTGGAATAATGTTCCTATCAACACCTTTTGATTTTGATTCCATTGATTATTTGGATGAATTCATGGATGTCTATAAGATATCATCATCAGACCTTACAAACATTCCATTCATTAAGAAGATAGCTGAAAAGGGAAAAGACATCATCATTTCAACTGGCGCTTCCAATCTTGATGAAATTAAATTGGCAATAGACACAATAGAAAATGCAAATGAAAAATACGCAAATGGGGAAGCTGGAATAGGAATTATGCATTGTGTCCTTTCATATCCTACAGACAACAGTGATGCAAACTTACTTATGATTAAAAACCTTAAGGATTTATACCCTAACTATGAAATCGGTTACTCAGATCATACAAAACCTGATGAAAACATGCTTATTTTAACAACCGCTTACCTTTATGGAGCAACAATCCTTGAAAAGCATTATACATTGGACAAAACTTTGCAAGGAAATGACCATTATCATGGAATGGATCCAGAAGACATTAGAAAATTCAATGAAAACATAAAGCTTATCAAAACTATCAATGGTCAATATGATAAGGTTCCACTCCCTTGTGAAAGCGAATCAAGAAAGCAAGCAAGACGTTCAATCATTGCAAAAGAGGAAATTAAAGAGGGAACTGTAATTTCAGAGGACCTGCTTACATACAAAAGGCCTGGAACAGGTATTTCACCAAGTGAAATAGACAAAATCATCGGCAAAAAGGCAAAAATGGACATTGCTGAAGATGAATTGATTAAATATGAATATTTAGAATAAATTATAATCATCAAGGAATTTTTATGACTTTTACAGTGAAAGAGATTTGTCAAGAGATTTGGAATCTTGAAGAGAAATATGAATTGAATCATAAGGAGATTCAAGGTTGCTATCCTTGGCAATTGATTAGAATGTATTTATATTATGAAATAACAAGAAAGACAAATGTATTTGAATCTGCTCAACAGTCAAGTCTTTCCTTATTTGATAAGATAAACTCATTTCTGCCTTTTCTCAAAAACAGCATTTTATCAAATCCATTAAGCGGAAGCGAAAATGTGGATGTTTTGATATTCGACCATCCAAGAAAAGTCATATTTGAAGATGAATATCAGGATATCTATAGCTATTTTTTAAAAGACACCCTTAACGAATATGGAAAACGCTTTGAAACTATTGAGTCACCTTATCTGAATCATCATTTTAGAAACAATGAAAACATTAAGGAGAATCATGTTAGATTCAATGACAGGATTCTTTTAGGCTCATTCATTCATAAAACAAGAAACAGAGGAAAATTGCCTTTTACAGATGATGAAAAGCAACTGATCAATAAAGTGAAGGAAGAGCTTGAAACTGCTTTTAAAATTGAAATTGACTTGTTTAGAATCATGGAAGACCATATCCTGAATTTCCAATATGACTATGAAAAATATATTGAACTTCTTCAAA
>JAGCLR010000069.1 GCA_017646885.1 Methanobrevibacter sp.
AAGTCTGGAAAGAGTTTTTTAAGTTCGATTTCACCAAGCATTTTATCACATCAAATAATAAAAGAAATTAAAGATTAAAAAATTTCACATATATTAATAAAAAAAAAGATTAATATTCAAATATTAATCTGTAGAATTTAAAGTATTGTTACCTAATTTAAATGTCAATTCACCTGTACCATCATCATTTACTTTCAATTGGTCGCTATGTGGATTCAAGACATTTATCAATGCCTTACCGGACTCTGCATCCATGAAGTGTGGCAAATAGTTAGAGAGATATGTTGGATAAAGGGTTACAGTACAATTATCCTCATGCAAAGCCAAATTCAGGAAATAGGATGTGTGAGTAGCTGGATTTGACTGGTCAAATATGAAATTGCCTAAATTGTAGAAAATAGGTTTTCCATTGTACATCTCCACTCCTTGGGTTACGTGAGTGTGGGAACCGATTACAATGTCTGCACCGTCATTGATGAGCTCATGGGATATCTTTATCTGGTTTTCATTAGGGCTTCTGCTGTACTCATTTCCATAGTGAAGATAAGCGATTATGATGCTTGAGCCATTTTCACGAGCTTCCTGAACCTGTCTTTCTGCAAGCTCTGAATCATATGCAGAATATCCTGAACTGTTTGCTGTTGCAGGATCCATCACTCCACGATATTCCCTAAAGTTATCTGCATCCATATAGTTCAATATGGTGATCTTTCTATCTCCAGATTCTATAGTTACAGGTTTTGTTGCCTCATTGATGTTGTTTCCTGCACCGATTGGATAAATTCCAGCATCCTTCAAGTTCCTTATGCTTTCATTCAATCCAGCTTCACCGTAATCCAATGCATGGTTGTTTGCCTGTGATGCCACAACATTGTCGTTTGCATTAGCCAAGAGGTAAGTGTATTTAGGGTTTGCCTTTAATGGAACGTCCCCTTTCACTGCATAGGATGAAGTGGTAACAGGGTTTTCAAAGTTTACAAGCAAGACATTTGCATTCTTGGTTACATTCTCTACAAACCTGAATGGGCTTTCGCCAGAATCCAATACAGCAGGCATCTTACGGCCGAACATCACATCTCCAGTAACTGCAATGGAAACATCATCATGGCCTAAATCATATTGCCCTTCATCCATTCCCAACATTATTGTTCCATAGATAGATAGGGCTAAAAGAATTAGAAAAATTGCAATTAAAACTGAAAAAAACCTTTTTTTATTCATCATATCACTGAAAATAATGTTTTATAATTAAATTTTTATTTGTAATTTTTATTAAATAAAGATTATTGTAATTGAAGAAATTAAGAATTGTTAATCGAGAAAAGAAAAATAATATCTATAATAAAAGGAATAGAATTAAATAACTAAAAAAGGATGTGAAATAATGCCTGTAGTAACAATTGTAGGAAACCCAAACATAAGTGTAGAAAATAGAAGAGAAATGGTAAAAAAAGTTAGCGAAACAGTAGCTGAAGCATACAATTTGCCTGTTGAAGCGATTACCGTATTGGTACACGCTTTACCACCAGAAAGCATTGGAGTAGCTGGTGAATTATTAATTGATAGAAAATAATAAATTTCTATCATAATTTCTTTTTTTAAAAATATTTTTTCAATCTCATTCTTAAATAAAAAAATTATTTTTACGAATTTAGAAAAAATTAAATTAAATTTTCTAAAAACTCATTTTCAAATTTCAAATATTCATTCAATAGACATTTAAATTTTTCATTCTCATCACTATCAACCATATCCAATGAAATTACATTTTTCAAATTTTCAATGTTTGATTGAATTGGAACTTTGTATTGATTCAATACCATACCTGGCAAGTGACCTCGATTTTCACCAATCCATTGAATGAAAATATTTTTTGAATCTACAAATTTCTCATCATGAATCAAATTTTCAAATTTTTCAAGATACTCTTTTTCAAAAATGTCATCAGATGAGCTATTTGAACTGTGATATGTATATTCACTTACACTAATATTGATGTTTTCTTCGTAAGTTTCATTATATTGATTAGTCAATTCATAATTTAGATACTTAGCAATGCAACAATTAATTTTATTCTTAGTTTGTCTTAACATTTCATTTGATTCAACAAACTCTTCTTGAGAGACTTTTTCAACTTCAATTTTTTCATCTTGAGAAGACTTTTCATCATCTAACTTAACATACTTTCCAACTAAAAATTCAAAATTGCAATTTTTGCAAAATTGACTTCCATCTTCTCTTTGTGTTCCACACATTGGGCAATACTTAAAATTAGACATCATGTTTTCATCTCCTAAATTCAAGATTTGTTTTTAATGTATTCTGCTCTTTTTTCATGAGCCTCCTCTTCAGTTGGGAATAAACCTAAATGCTTGCCGTCAACTTCAGCACTCCACATGAATAATCCTTCCTCATAGAAAACACCTTCATACTTAGAGGATTTTTTCTGACTTAATGTTGACTCGGATTTTTTGGACTTGGAAACCTTAGCTCCACCGCTAACCTTAACCTTCTTTTTGGCCTTTTGAGATGAAACCTTATTTCCGTTTTCAACCTTGACCTTGCTTTTTTCATTATCCTTTTTGAATTCCTTAGCATAATCCAATTTAGATTTCTTATTGGACTCATTGCCTTTTGCCATTTCCTTCTTTATGCTTGACTTTGAATCGATTGACTTGATTGGCTTGGAACTTTTGGTCTTTTTAGCATTCTCTTTTGCCTTAGCCCTTAGCTTATCCCTTTCCTCAAGGGTGATGGTCTTATAGCCACCTTTGACCTTAACATCAACCAAATCGTTTTCCTTCAAATAATCCTTTCTTGCCTTGATTGCTTCATTTTCAGTTGCATGGTATGAGATTATCTGTCCCTTAACGCTTGCAGACCATAACTTCTGGATTTTGCTGAATGAGATTCCTCTTGCTTTGGAATATGCACCGCCTATCTTTCTAGGCATTGGAATTGAACTGATATAAATTTCCCTTGCTTCAAAAGCCTCTTTAGAGGATTGGTATAATCCCAATTCCTTATCTCCATGCTCAGCTTTCCACATGAAAAGATTATCGTCAGAAGTAATTCCCAAGCATTGGGAATATGGAACATCAGGTTGTCTGATCTTTATTTCCTGATTGTTTATTC
>JAGCLR010000070.1 GCA_017646885.1 Methanobrevibacter sp.
CCTGTTCCAGGAGAATATAATAGTTCTTAATAGAGTAATTCTTGGATATATCATCACTGTCATTATCGAAATTATCCAATTCCTTAAAAGTCTCCATTAATCGATTTGTCAATTCCTCTGAAGAGATCAAGCTTTCATCTATTCTATCGCTTCTTCCCAAATCATCCTTTCTTCCTTCAGCCAAAACAGCTATTTTAGGCATCCTGCCAAGGTATTGGATGAAGTTAGCAGCTTGAATAGCCAATGTCACCTTTTCTTCAATGTTCTTTCCTTCATCAATGCCTACAGGAGCAAGGAGGAATTCATAATTATTAGAAAAGTTTTCATCATCTTCTGTGTTGATATAAGTGGTTCTATTGATTGTTTTATCTGATTTGAACTCTTTAATGGCTTTAATGACTTTAGATGCCTTTAAAGATCCTCTGATAACTGCATCAATTTCTGGATTTTTAAATGCTTCTATAAGCTCATCTTCAGTTTTAACTAAAGTTATTTCCAAATCATCAATCTCATTGAGTTCGTTAGAAGCCTTTATGATATTTTCATTTTCTCCTAAACCAGCCACTATTCTAATCATAGTAATTGTTTTATTTATTATTTAATTTATAGTTTTATAAAAAATCAGAAAGAGAAAAAATTCTTGTTAAAAATAGTTAGAAATAGTTAGAAATAGTAAAAGTATGAAAAATTAGAAAAAAAGTAGATAAAATTAGATAAAAAAGAAAAAAGAAAAAAAGAAATTAGATAAATTAGAATTGTTTACCTAATTCGTAAGCTTCTTTTAATTTGTCTTCTTGTTCGTCTGCAACGATTCCTGCTGGACCAGCACTACCTGCATCTACATGACCGATAACTTCATATCCCATAAAGGTGAATGGAGAGAATTTGGTTAATTCAATGTATGCTTCGTAGGTTCCTTCAGGTTGGTTTTCAGTGAAGATAAGAGCTGCTTTACCGCTTAAGCTTTTATCTGGGTTTTGACCGATTGCATAGAAACGGTCAATAATGGTTTTTGCTTGTGCAGTCATTTGACCATAGTAAATAGGGGTTGCAAAGATAACACCATCTGCAGCAACTAAATCATTGATGATCTTGTTACCATCGTCTTCACGTACACAGTCAGGGTTTTCAGCACAGAAAAGACAAGCTTTACATGGAGCAATGTCTTCTTCTTCGAGGTAGTATTTAACTACTTCGTGACCGTTTTCTTCTGCACCTTTAATCATTTCATCCATTAATACGTCACAGTTTCCACCAATACGTGGACTTCCTTGTAATGCAATAATTTTCATCTTTTTGCCTCCAATTTATATTTACATTAATAATTAAATGATTATTAATTATTTAATAATATATTTTAAACTTATTTAAAGTTTTTTTAGTTAAACAAGTTAATATAATCGATTATTCAATATCTACTTTTCCCAAGCGACTTTCAATGCAGCTTCAATAGCTTCTGAAGTCTTTACCAAATCCTCTTCAGTGTGAGCACCGGAAATGAAATTGCACTCGAATTGGCTTGGAGGAATGAATACACCATTCTTCAATAGCTCTCTGAAGTAGACAAGGAACCTTTTGGTATCTGATTTCTTAGCTATTTCATAATTGATTACAGGTTCTGGGTTAAAGTATATCTGGAACATTGATGCGAGACCTACAACCTGCACGTCAAGCTCCAAGTCTTCAACAATGTCTTTCATATTATCTCTTAGGAAATCTCCTTTTCTTGCCAATTCGCCATAGAAAGGATAATCAAGTTTTGCTAATGTGGAAAGACCTGCTTGAACTGAAATTGGGTTTCCGCTAAAGG
>JAGCLR010000009.1 GCA_017646885.1 Methanobrevibacter sp.
ATGATCATTTTCTTCCATATTCCTCTCTCATTAGGATTCCAATCAATCCAATCTTGGAAGCCACTTTCAAGAGCAATCCAAGTGCTGCCAAGAATAAACTGAGCAACCAGTATTGAGGCAACAAGAAGAACAATAGGAAACCAACAATCCACAAGCACCAAGAGATACCGGATATTGCTCCTACACCATCAAGAACAACAATAGGCAATCCTCTTGCCTTTCTGCTTAATACATAAATCACAATACCTCCACCAGCTACTGCACCACCGGTAAAACCAGAGAGGAATACACCATATCCAATAAGCAGCAATGCTATGAAATTAGGAGCGGTTGTCATTATCTCCATATCAATATTCAAAGGCATTGGTGTAAATGAGGTATCCTTATCAGCTTTTCTCATTTCACGAGATATCAAAATCTCAGATATTGCCATAATCTCTGCCAATTCCACTACCAAACCAGGAAGAATCAATGCTTCAGACAAATCGGTTCCCACTGCAGCGACGACAATAAGCATAGCAAGACCTACAATATCAGTCAATATAAGAACTTGAATATCCCTTTTCTCCATTGCAATACCGATCAAGCCTATGAAAGCTACAATCAAACCACCATACAAAGCGGTAGTATACATTGATTGGTAGAAAGCAGGAACAAATTGAGGAATTACACTAGCAACCATAAAATCACCTGAACTCCTTTTTGGCTTGTTTAGCACGAGCTTTTCTATTGCTCTCTTCCACTTCACTAGCTATTCTGTCAGAACTTGCAATAGCTCTTTTTACATCTTCCTTGATATCTCCTTTACCTTTCTCTTCCTTCCTATCCATAGTGAAGTTAATTGCAAGCCATGATGCAATGATAAATGCCATCATGAGGATGGAAGATTCGAGGATTGTATCGAAACCTCTTGTATAGTAAAGGATTTCATCTATAACTCCTCCAGGAGATGCGCAGATACTTGTTCCAAAGTATGGGGAAATGCCTTTTAGCGCTTCAGCTATTGGAGTCATATATGAATTGATCCAACCTAAATTCTGGGAATTTTCAGGATATTGGGCTTCTGTAATACCAGGACTTTCTAAAATCTCTCCACCTCTGTCATATGGTGCAATTGCAAGACCTGCATCCATTTGACTTTGAGGAGCTGGACGAGTGTAGAGTTGATCGCTTTCCAATCCTATAGGAATCAGGAATCCAGCAATCAAGAGCAAACCTAAAATTAGAGCAAACAATCTAGGAATATTCTTAGGATTTGCCAACTTATTCCATAATTTAGCTATTCTAGGCATTTTTAGATTCCTCCCAGCATTATTTTTGATAAATCAATAAGCATTATACATCAGCTCCTATCTCTTCTAAACGAGCAATAGCTCTAAATAGGATTAAAGTAACTATGATTGTAGTTGCAATCAATGTCAAAAGAGCTAATGTAGAATTGTAAGTAAGTAAAATCAATGAAACTCCTACAGATGCCACTTCAGTATTGATTGTCCTTATGATTGGGTCTTTCACTCCAGGACCCCATACTGCAGCAATGCTTCCAAAGATAGCCAATGCCAAACCTACATAAATCCAGAGAGCAAGATTGAACATTATTTACCACCTTCAGAGTTTCTTTCTTTGTTTTCAGTAGTGTAATTCACCTTATCAAATGTGGAATAATCATCTAACTTTGATTTTCTCACTTCATTTATTTTGATTAAGGCAAGTAAAAATACAATAATGGACAATGGGTCAAGAACAGCAGTTAAAAAAGCGACGTCCAAATACTTGAAGCTAACAATAGCTAGGAATAAACCTGCTTCCAAAACTGAAACCATAATCACTTTATCCAATGGTTTCTTTAGAAGGACAACTCCAATAGCACCTATAATCATCAAAGCAATTGATATTGTTGTCAAGTCAATAAATTCTAACATTTAAATCCCATTTTCTCTAATATTCGGACAATAAATAAATTTACCCATTGATTTAATAAAATTAATTTTCCTTATGCTCTTCCATATCCTTATCGAAAGTGATTTCATCTTCCAAATCCTTTAAGCTGTATGCAATTGCATTTGCTCCGATAGTTGAAGAGATAAAGAAAGTAGCAGCTAATACAAGACCAAATGGAGTTTGAATATACAATGCAATCAATGCAGAAACACAGAATCCTATTACATTTATGTAAAGTAATTTTTCTGCTCTATCTTTGGTTATTACGGCTCTTAAAGCCATTAAAATTGTAATAACTCCAATAATTTCAATAAACATAATTTAACCTTGTATTTTTCATTTAATTTTTAATTTACATTAATTCATTTAATCATTTTTAATGATTTTATCATTTATTTATCATATTTAGTATATCTACCAAAGGATTTTGCTATCTTTCCAATTAATCTAGAGCTTGTAGGATGGTGAATTCCTTGAATAGTGAATATTGCAATTACCATACCGCAAATGAACATCTCCGGAGTGATTCCAACAAATGAGAAGATGAATATCAATAGTGTCATGGTCAATGCACCGGTAGTTCCAGCATATCCTGGATCTGCACATAACCTATTTCCAATGTAAACAAGCAATGCAGCGATTAAACCTCCTTGAATTCCAAGAATGTAAACTCCAATTGATGCCATCAATGTACCTGCTGATGCATCTGGAGAACATAGGATGTTACCTTGGAAGAATCCTCCTGCCAAATCTCCTTTTCTTGCTTTTATGGAATATCCTACAGTTTCAGCCCCTTTTACACCTGGAGCTTCAGGAAGACCGAGGAAGGTGTCAACTATAACAAAGTTAAGCCAAGAGATGACTGTTGCTAGAATCAAGCCAATTATTAGATCCATTATTTGCTACCTCCTTGAGGATTTGGGAAAATATAATCGAATAGATACTTTACAAAAATAGCTGAGAAAGCTCCCACTATAACTGCAAT
>JAGCLR010000010.1 GCA_017646885.1 Methanobrevibacter sp.
CCTAAACCTTTACATGGAATTTCATTATAAGTGAAGCCCAATGCATTGTACTTGTCTTCAAGACTATCAACAGGTTCCAAAGTACACAATTTAGCAATTAATACGGACTTTAAATCATCTTTAATAATTGTTTCATTATTTAGGATCCTATTCCAAGTTTGTCTAGGAAGTATTCCTTTTTCCATTACCTCATTGGTCATACGAACATTTGAAATGCCCAAATCAGACATTTTATGCAAACATTTGCCTAAAAGCGAGAAAGCATCTTGAGCATCTTTGTTTTCAGAGAATACTCTAACACTTAATTCATTAAAATATGCTTCCATCTTTTTATTCAATTAATCTAGTCAGTACGTCATCCCAACTATCAAAGAAATTTTTAGGACGTATGCTTAATTTCCCCTCATCTGTGATTTGAATTTCATCAATATAAGTAATTTCCATGTCATCATCTGAACCAAAATCTCTTTGAACAAAAATAACATTCAAATCATCCTGTGAAATGACTTTTTCTTTCCTAGCCAATCTTAAACTATTCAAAATATGATCACTATGTGATTCAATTATGATTTGTACTCCTTTACTGGCTGTTAATGCTATGAGTTTGCCCAATTCCACTTGTGCAGATGGATGCAAGTGTGCTTCCGGATTTTCAAAAATTAACAAATCATTCACTTTAGCTCTAAGTAGAGCTACAATAATCGGTAAACAATAGGTAAATCCAAAACCAACTTGCAGAGCCGAATACTTCTTTCCTTTAGTTCCCGCCATGCCATATTCAAGTCTGATTTTATCTTTGTCTATTTCTGTAGCATTTGCTTTCAACGAAGGAACTTGCATGATTTGAGCCATCCAGGCATTCACATTCTCAGTCAGTTGTATCTGATCATCATTCAAGCTTGAATGCTTCATGTCTTTTATACCAATCTCTTCATTAACAGATAAGGCATTGTTCAAGTAAGCAGGAGTAAGCTCTCCTTGTATGCCTAATGAAGTATTATATGCTCTAGATTCCGATTTGTTATATTGGGCTTTTGGTCCCCATCGATCCGCTTCCAGAAATATGAATCTATCATCAAATAGAGAAAGTTCGTGAATATCGTTACCTATATATGTATAACAAACTTCTTCACTTCCAGTTTCATTGGTATCTAACATCCATTGATATTCATTCCCGTTATCTTCTTTTATAGATATGCATACATTTTTTTCTTCAGCAAAAGTATAGCATATATCTCCAGCTGATTCCAGGTTTACAAAATCGTGCTTCAAACGTAATTTTTTCTTAGGATTGGATAAATAACCTAATTCATAATTCTGTTTGAGAAATAGCAATGATTGTATTAGGGTGGATTTTCCCATACCATTTACCCCTGTTATCAAAGTCAGAGGTTTTATATTGAAAGATTCTTCTTCGAAAACCTTAAAGTTTTTAAGTTTTATTTCCGTTATCATAATAAACTAAGTAAATTGCTTGATAAATCTATCCATAGTATCAAATCGTTCACGAACTGCTCTTTTTGAAGTTTTCCGTAATTTTGTTTCTGCTAAAAATCCTTCTACCTCAAAGAGTTGCATATATTCCGTCCTTAATTGTTCCGATTGTCGAAGCAAACTTTGATATTCAACATCACTCAATCGAGATATAGTATAAGAAAATGCGTCAAATAAATTTTTGTTTATACGTTTTTGTTTAGAATTTATATTGATAAATGTAATATCCTTTAATATCGCATAACAACGCTGCATTGTCGTTTTAAATCGAATAACTTCTTTTTCAAAATCATTTTCAAACAAGGCTGAAAGAGCATCCATCCCTTTATCTAAAAAATCATCCATATCCTTTGTTGTATCAAAGAATGAATAAAGAAGCCTAAAAGCAAAATATCTACATACAAGTTCCCTGTCAGTCATTCCTTTTTGATTCATCATTCGATGAGTAGCCTGTAGAAATTCGGGGGATTCTGCCAATTTTGCAATATACTTTGATACAGTACTTTGAAAAAAAGCATTTCTTAGTTCCTCTCTGTTGCGTTGTTTGCCTATCTTATTTATTCTCTTGAAAATATTGAATCTCACGGCATCAGGAGTGCCTGGATTGATAACATAAGCTGCTATATTGGTTGATTCAATCCGACTTCTCAAATAAAAGGGAATGGAAGAAAAAGATATTCCTTCACATTCTTTACTAAAATATTCCAATCCGTCCAGTACGAATTCATCTTGAATAAACTTATGAAGTGAACTAATCCTCTGTAAACCATCGATTATTGTCCAAGGTGTTTTACTTCCGTCCAAATAGATTAATTGAACTGGTAGATTTGCCATAATGGACTCTATGAACGAACTTCTTTCTTTCTGATTCCAGACATTCGACATTCTTTGCAACTCCTCCGTCTTGGGTATATGTAATTGCCCCGTTTCAATCATTCTTTCTAGTTGACTGACGGATATGTTTTGTAGCCTAATGTCTACGTCATTAGGGTTAAACGATTTCGGGAAAAGATATGTCGCTTCCATTAAAATGCTAAAACCAATTTGATTGTATTCACTATCGTGCAAAGATAAGCATTTTGGCATAGAGTTGCTTATAAAATAAGAGAAAAATTAATCTTTTGTTTGTTGGATAAAGCTTTGAAAATGTATTTTGAGGGTAGGGGAATTCTGCGGATAGATGCAAAATGCAACTTCTGATATATAATGTTCAAGAAAAGATAAAAGCATTAATTTTTTTCCTATCTTTGTATTGTGAGAGATTTTTAATGGTATTGATGCGATTAATGGAGAAAAACTATTTGTCGTTTGCTGGTGCTCGTGAACTGGGAAATAAACGGCAAGATGGGCATGTAGAAATGGAGAACGCTTATTAAAACAATATAAATATGGCAGAGAATAAAGAGGTTAAGAATGTTTTTGTGAGTCATTATCATGAAGACGAAGATAGTATAAAGGCATTTAAGGGATTGCTGAATGATAGCTACTGTATCAAAAACTATTCAGTGACAAGTGATAAATTTAATAATGCTAAAAATGAGGATTATA
>JAGCLR010000071.1 GCA_017646885.1 Methanobrevibacter sp.
CTGACCACATTCCTTACAGAAATGGTCATCAGCATTTATTCTTTTGCCACAATTCGGGCAATATGTGGAAATCCAAGGAGTGTCGCCGCAACGAACAAAAACTCTAGCATCTCTTTTCATAGTTGTTACCTCTCTTATTGTTTGTATTACTAATATAGAAAAAAACACCCCAGTTGTCAATGGGGTGCTTAGTTTTTTGATGTAAATTTTTGTTTACGAAAAGAATTCGTCAAATTCGCCGTTACATTCGCTTTCAGGTTTCCATTTTTCAATGTTCCAAGCGAAAATGTCAGAGCAAACAAAGTTCGGATAATCACTATTTGTAAATGGATTTTTACAATAGATTATATCTTGTATTTTCTTCCAATTATCTTCGCTCCACTTGGCTCCTGATTTCTTTTCAACCGCCATCATAAATTTGTAAATGCGTTCTCTGGCGTACTTGAGTGTTTTACTGTCTAGTTCAACCCCATAAACATTTGATAGTGCTACAACAGGATTTTGCCCACATTCAACGATTCTGCGATAAAGCATACCAATTACGATATTACCCGCACCCATAGTCGGGTCCAAATTGGTTTTGGTTTCGTCATACCAAATAGAATTTTTATCTGATACTAGACCTGCTTTATCCATCATTTGTTCAATGATGTTGTACGGTGTCCACACCATCCCAAGTGCTTTTTGGGTTTCTTCATTTGCCTCATAATGGGCGAAATCATTGTCAAAATCGTATATTGTCATATTACTTAATTTCTTCCATTGTATTCAAAATAAGTTCCCAATCACTACCAGGTAGTGCCTTGTTATCATTGATATAACCAGTAATGTTAAAATACTTACACAATCTCTTGTCAGTCCAAGGTTTTGTATAATCATTTAACCACAACAAATTGTAGGATTCAAGGTGAATATCGGTTTGCATTTTAGTTTGTACATATTTTCCGAATTTGGTTTCAAATACATCAGCAAAATTCTGTGCTTCATCTTTGGTATTAAAACTAACAGAATGGGTTATTTCATCTGTTGTTTTACTATGTTGATTACAACTCCAAAATTCATGCCATTTCTTACCATTTTTCTTACCATTGTAAAAAATATGAATTTCACCTAGTGGCTTAATATCTTTATATTTTACACCATGAATTTGAGAAACACCATTGATAGTAGGGATTTTAATTCGCCAACCATTTTTCATGTTATTTTCAATGTTGGCATTACTCCATTTCACTCTTACTTTATCAATAATCTTATCGGAATTGAAATTTACATAATCAAAACCGCCGTTTTTATCAAGGGTGTATATACCTAAATCACAATCAAAACGAACACCAAATAATTCATCACATTTATTACTTTTAATAGTTTCTAATGATTTTAAATGTTTAGAAATACTGTGTTCAAATTTAAGATAGTTAGAAGAAGATTTGTATTTTGCGAGTGGGTCCTGGAGCCAACGAATCGGACTGATGTTAATTGTCAACTTAACTTTTGGAATCATAAACTCCAAAATCTTTAAATGTAAATTTTTGTCATAGGGAGGATTCATAATGGCAATATCAAATTTGGGCATTTTATTTTTCTCCAAAAAAGTTTTAATTTGATTTTCAAGTGTATTTATATTTACAAAAACATCTCCAAAAAACACATTATAACTATCATCAATTATACAAACATTTTTAGCATATTTTTTAACTTCGTCAATGTATTTTACATTTCCAAGCTCAAGAATAAGAACAGATTTACCTTTTAATTTTTTGGGGTCTATAAGTTTAGATTTGTAAAATTCATAAATTTCATTTGTATTCATGTTAATAGAAAGTTCTTTTGCCATTGTTGTACCTCGTTTTGTTTATATCTAATATAGAAAATATATTCAAAACTGTCAACTAAAAATATGAAAAAGAATGTAAAAATTATTTTACATTCCACTTCAAATTCTTAATGTTGTTTTCAAATACTGACCACAATTTTTTCATATTCTTTTCACCAATCTTTCTTATACCTTCAAATGTAAATAGATATTTACAATCAGCACAGAATGTTCTAAAATCTCTGTCAGTTTCATTGTGGTTTAATGTCAATGTAACCATAGTTGTAGCAATTTCCAAATCTGAAAATTTTATTTTTATCTTCTTTTCAGTTTCTTCTTCATCTTCAGGTTTGTCTGGTCTAATAATTTTACCACTCTTTCCACCACCAATAGTTTTTTGGGCAGTCTTACCGAGTTTAACAGTTTTCAAATCAAAATCATCAAAATTGATGCTATTGCGAATTTCTGCTACAAGTTCTTCAATTTCAGGAACACAATTTCTCAGGTGATTAGCAATAAAATCGTGTTTTACGATTCCCTTATTGATTTCGTTAAAAATATCTTGTTCTGTCCACTTCTTTGTAGTTTCTGCCTGAGTTTCATTATCTTGGCTGAAAATATCAATGGTATCAAACATAGTCTTAATGGGTTTACCATTGATGTCCTTATGCTTTTTATTTTCGTTCAAATCAATGTACATAATGTTAAACAATGGGCAAATGAGCTTCAAAGACTTGAAATTAAACCAATACATGTGAGAAACCTTGTTAAGATTATCCCAGTCAATGGTAGAAAGACGATTGTATTTTTGAATAGCAGAGGCATAACCAGGTTCATTCACCATCATAATGCCATTTACGATTTTCGGCACAGAAAACGAGCGAGCTGCCATATTGGATGTAACGAATACACAGTGTTTATCGGAATGAACCTTAATCAATCCATTTGCCAAAATTTCGGCACAAGCATTTGAAGTTTCCAAACCATTAATGGCAAAGAATTTGATATTTAGATTATTACCCCAAAGATTTGCGGTCTTTACAAATTCTGTTTGTTGTTTGTTTGTCAACGAAGTGAAAATGATAGTTGCTTCGCCAGCATTTTGTGAAAGATAGAAATTGGAACTATTTGTCGGGTCATAATTTGAAATTTTCTTACCAGATTTAGTAGTCTTTTGTACAAACATCGTCTTTACAGACGGATTCCACATATAGTCAAGAAAACTGGTTGTGGTTTTCATAAGAATGTTTTGGCAACGGAATGAGTATTCATCATCACCAGCTTTAATATCGTTAATTTCAGTTTCTTTTAGAAATTTATCAAATTCAATGTTACGAACATGATGAACGATTTTTACTCGTTTAGCCTTATTGTTATTTTGCTGGAGTTTGTTAATGAAAGATGTATCAAAAAGATTTGCCATTATATACCTCTTGTTTTCGTTTACATAGTAAATATAGTAATAAACTGGTATTTTGTCAATACCAGTTTCAAAAAAAGTTATATTTTTATGTAAAATTTTATTTACATAATGATTTGCGACCAATCATTTTCGTTTACAGAAATCTTACCATCAAATTTGCCAAAAGCATTGAGTTTTTCAGCCTTAAATGCTTCTGTTCCTGTGGTAGAAATGATAGTCATATTTCCATCTTGGTTAAACTTACTCATAAATTTTTCAAACTTTTCATCAGTTTTATCTGTATGCTGACCATAGTCCGCTTCTTCATTGAGCAAGAACATATCACTAGATTTTGCCTTAACCATATTCACAATCTTTCGCATATTTTCAATTCTGCGTTCAATCGTTCCATCCACTGATCCAGTAGTAGGAAATTCAATAACAACCTGTCCACCAGCATACACAAAATTGTCAATGTTGTCAATGTTAACTGTTTGAACATTCTTAAATTCTTCATAATCGTTAATTTCTTTTGTGTAAGAATTACCAACTGTCTTGGTGTAAGAAGAAACAACCATAATCTTCCAGGGGCTGTTCAAAAAGAGATACAAGAAAGTCAAAGTCTTACCAAAACGGCAAGGAATTTGAGTTACAAGATTCTTCTTACCAGCATTCAAAAGATAACAAATTTGTTCCAAAACGAGGCATTGATGTTTGAACATATTTACATTCTTTTTAACAATCTTTGAGTCTGTAAATTGTTCAACGGCTTTATTAAAATTACATTCAAACAAAACCTTAATAAGTTTCTTAATAATTTCACGCTTTTCATCAGTTTCTTTGGCGTCATTAATAGCATCAATGAAATTTTTTGCTGAAGCAGTATTCTTTATCCAAATGTTTAAAAGATTGGAACAATCCATATATTCCTGACCATAACCAGTCTTTCGTCCTTCGGAAGTAGGGATAGTTTCACAATGTTTCCAAATTGTTTTATTACTTACATTAAGAATATCACCATGACCGAAAATAATTGTATCAAAATGGTCCTTCTTGGTGTTGTGAATTTTCTTTAATTCCATAAAGAACTTATAAACACAAAACATATCACCTGAGTTTGCTGCTTCTTGGGCTAATCTCTTTTCAACTGTCTGCCCGATAGCTTCACCACATTTGAGATTACATTTTTCAAACTTTCCGTTTTTAAAAATCACCAACTTGGTGTTAAATACTTCAGGAAGAGCGATATAGAAATTTTCATTAGCCATAGTTAAACCTCTTATTTTGTTGAGTTTTTTCTTTTTACATAGTAAATATAACAAATAAACTGCCATTTGTCAATACCAAATACGCAGTTTTAGTTATATTTTTTGTAAATTTTTGTTTACATACCTAGAAATCTTCTTTAATTTTAGCAAGTTTCTTGTTTTCCAAAATCTGTTTTCTTTTTTTCAACAATTCATTTAAGAAAAATCGTGCTGTAGAGACTTCACTCACCATAATTCTATCAGCCCCATAATTGTAAATGTCACCATCTTCGTCTAATCTAACACTGAGCTGAACTTTACCTTCTTCAAAAGTCATTACAGGTATATCTCCCCACATATACTGTGGTTTTAAAAATAGTTTATCACTATCTCTGTAAGTGAAAAATCCGTATGCCCTACCTAACTGGTCAAATTCTTCTTTAGTCATTAAAGTCTTCTTTTAGTTTGTTTTCTTTTTCGTTTATCAAATAATCTTTATATTGTTTTTGTAGTTCTGATATAATTTCATTATATCGTGTTTCGTTTAAATTGTCAATTTCTTTTTTGTCTTTAAAATAATAAATTCCATATAATTTTGTATCGGCCGCTCGGAAACCATATTTATCCATATCTTTTCCTGTACCTGCCATAACTGATATTCTATTTTTACCTGGTAGTCTACCTGTATATTCGGTTAAAGACAAATATGCAGAATATCTGTGTTTTAATTTGCCTTTTTTAGTAAATACTTCAAAACTATTACAATAGTAATTTAACCATCCTAAAGCTTCTGTTAATGAAGGTATATACATTAAAAATCCTCTTGTATTTTGTTTTCTTTTTCGTTTAGGATTTTTGTTTTATATTCCATTTCAAGCATATCACAAATTCTGTTATAATCGTCTTCAGTAAAATGCTGCATTTCGCTTTTTGTTTTGAACTGATAGTCAGCGTGAATTTTCATCCACGGGTCATCTGTATGGAATCTTTTAACAGAACTTCCAATCGTAATGCCAGGACCAGATACATCAGGAACATTGAGAACTGTATCTTCAGTTATTCCAATCCAAATACAAAATTCGTCTTTTATTTTACCATCTGGTTCAAAAGTATGGGTTTCTTTTACTTCATCTTTCAAATACTTTTTTACTGTTTTAAAATCTATTCTGCGTATCATCAAAAATCCTCTTGTAGTTCTTTTAGCCTGCTATCTAATCTATCTTCTTTTACACATCTCAAAGTTAATGCTTTCAAATCTCTGTATTCTTCTAGTGTAATGTCGTGTATTGTTAAATCATTCAATACTGAATGAATATATTTACCCTTTATACTTGTTGCGATAGCCGCTATTCTACCGTTTTCCCACATTTCTTTAATATATGAATCTTCTTTCTTATATTCATCTAAATGAACTGTTGCCAAAAATTCGGTCTTAAATTCTTCAAAAGTCATTTTGTAAATCTTCTATTTTTAATTGTTCTTTTGCTTTCTTTAAATTCAATTCAAACTTTTTAATTATTTCACTGTACATTTCTTCAGTCAAATTTTTTAGGATATACAAAGGTAAAAACAAAACAACATCATAGCCCTCACCATCGTTAATCAAATAGAACTGATTCTCCAGTGGATTTATTTTGTGCTTTTGGAGCCAAGGTTTACCATAAAAACAAGGACCGATATAATCACCATTCAAACGGCAACTTAAGCCGTTTGAGTATTCATCATCTTCATCAGTGGTATCTTTGAAAAATCTTTTAATACCATTTATGGGTTCAACACGCATTAAAAGTCCTTCTCTATATTTCTAAGTTTTCTTTCTTCTCTACATTTCTTGATTAGAACATCTGAGTCAAAAATCATTAGTGTATTATGAACTTGTTCTGGTGTCATATTCTGTAAAGTTTCAAGTGGTACAAAATAATAAATGCTTTCATAATATGGGTCTAATTCACTACAAAGTAACTGTGGTTTATACAAGTAAACTTCTTGGTCCTTAAAATCCGTTTTTGGAATACAACAAATTTCACAAGTATCATCTATGATTCTGTATTTAATTCCAAACCACCAAGCATCTACATTGGAAGTATTTATTTCTTTGAAAAAATTTATAAACCTTTCATAGTCATATCTGCCCATCATTTAAAATCTTCCTGTAAGTTTTGTTCTTTTCTGTAAGCATCACGAAGTTTATTTAGGAATTTATTATCACAGATTTGTTCGTCTGTAATACCTCTAGGGTTGCCAAAGAATTTTACTTCCAAAATCAAATCTGTCAAGAATGTCATATCTTTTATTTGTAATGGTTGTCGGAAATAATCTCTACAATTTGGCAAGTTCCAATTATAGTTGAAATACTCACTATCATCGGTTACACTATACAACCAGCAAGAATAGAAGTATTCCATATAAATGTTTGATTCATCAGTATAGCCATCGTATAAATTAAATCCATCTACTTTAAAATGAAATGTGACTTTTCGGTCTCCAATTTCGTAGATAATCTTAATGCTCATATTATCTACTTGGCTTCTGTTATAAGCATTATCTATCGTTCCAATATATCTGATACCATTCTCCAAGTCGGAAGTATCAACAACTGGTCCGATAGTATCTTGGAAATGAATTATTTAAGTCAATATAATTTGATTTTCTGTTATTTGTAATGTCTGGTAAAACTAATTCCATAATGATAATAATATAATTAAAAATGGGGCTGCAAGCAACCCCACAAAACAAAAAGATGTTTTTGATTAAACTTCGTCTTTCAGGTCTTTTCTAGTATCTCTATCAAGTTCGTGAACTTGTACATGACTAGCATAAACTAATGCTGCCGTAATTGCTATTACACAAAATATAACTGCCATAATTATTTCTCCTTAAAAGAATTGGACATCTTCAAGTCCGGTTTCGTTTTTAGTTATTATAATGTCTTCTGGGTCAAAGTCACGATACATACTGACCATTTTTTCCGCTTCTTGTTGTTTCTTTTTGTACAATTCTTCAAGGTTAACTTGGTCAGTATCTTCATCAGTCATTTCATTCGCATATTTCTTATTAAGAGCGGCGAGTAAGTCCATTTCTTTTTGAACTTCCGGGTCGGTTTCAAATTCAATGTCTAGCATCTCACATTGTTCTTTTGTGAGTTTACAATCTTTTCCCATTCAACTAATTCCTTGTATTTGTTTGGTTTCTTTGTTTGTAATTCCATTAACTGAATTTCCAAAGTTTTCTCCAATTCTTCATAGACCTTTTCCAGGCCTGATTCATTCATCCATTTAATGAAAGTGTCTTTTTCTGTCATACAAAGAAGTCCTCAAATGACCCTACATCTTCGTTGTTTGATTTCCAAGTTGTTGTATTAAAATCAAAATAATTTTCCAATGAAACCTTAGCATCCAAGCCCAATTCTTCCTTAATAGCTTGTTCGCATTTTAATTTGTTTGTTTCATTGACTTCCAAGACCTTCAACTCTTTTAGGATTTCTTCTTTAGAAATACCCTTCTCAAGTTTTTCTTTGATAATGGTTCTAACGAAAATTTCCAAACCTGTGGATTCGTCATTGAATACACTAGGAAGGTCTTTAACTCTATTCTGCTGATGGTATTTTACAACGTATGCCATAATAACTTCTCTTATATATTTTCTAAACAAATTAAAAAAGGTATAAAAGAAGCTACTATAAAAGTAGCTTCTAATAACTATTTATTAGTCATTCTTTGCCTTAGCGATATAAAGACTCAAATCAACTGCGTCATCACGCAACTGCTTGAATTCCATAATACCAGCTTTGGAAACATTGACCTTGAAATTACCAACTGGAAGAAGTGAGAAACCAGTAGCTGGAGTTACCAATTCAAAATCTTCAGTTACGGCTTCGTCCAACTTGTAATCTTCAGCATAGGTATCACCTGTCTTTGTGGTGAACAAAGTCAATGTCAATGTATCACCAGAGAACGCATACTTCATTCGGTCAGCACCAATGAGCTTCAAACGAGCATTTATGGTCTTCTGCTGGTCTTCAGTCAAATTGACGATAGCATCAACAGATGGGAATTTGACCTTAGAGAAGGTTGGCTTGGTGATAACATCTTCGTTTGCCAATCTATGCTTCAAATTAGCATTTCTCAAAGAACTCTTAATATGAAGGACAACTGATTCTTCGCACTGGTCATTGTTATATTCAATGCTCATTTCAGGAACTTCATTCTTCTTTGGGTCGGAATTTGGGTTATTGAAAACATTGTAATAACTGACCAAACGGTTGAAGTCAATTACAGAAAGGGAGTTACTTTCAAATGCGAAGTAGTCCTTTGGTGCTTCCAAGAAATAGACAACTGATTTATCCGGTGCTATTGCACGAACTGAAAGTGTATCTTCATCACCTTCTTTCTTCTTGAAAATTAGCTGTGGGTTAATGGCAGCCAATTCACTCATAAGTTCAATGAACCCGGTTATTGTATTTCATTTCTTTAATCATTTTTTATCATCCTTTTTGTTTTAAATTGTTACAAACAAATATAGTTAATTTTAGTTTGGTTGTGAAACATTTTTATTTTTTTGGAACTTATTCGCAATAAACAGAGCGAATAACGAGCTTCTTTTTATGCCCGTATTTCGTTTGAATAACTTTCATCGCTTCATTTATATTTTCTGCTTTCACTACTTCGTTCTTTTCCGTTAGTGATTCACTCCAAATGTCATCCAAATAACTGATAAGAAAAATATAAGTGTTAGTCTTCTCCACTTTCTAAATCCTTCATTTGCTGGAAGATTTCTTTGTATATCGCAGTCATTTGTTCTTTATAAGGTTTGTAATCTTCACAATCTAATTTGTCTAAAATTTCTTTTTCTCGCTCATCGTCATTGACTTGGACTTTCATATACTTTTTAAGAGCTGCTATTTTCTTTGCTTTGCTCAAACGAGCCTTTAGCAGCTTAAAAATTTTATCGTCCAATTTGTCAATGTCGCGGCGGATTTTATTCATAACTACTTAGTCCCAGTAGAACCAAAACCACCTCTGTCCTTGTCGGTCATTTTGCCTTCAACGAACTTTATGTTTGGTTGCTTTTCCATAATGCGGAACTGACAGATTCTATCACCCTTCTTAATTTCAACATCTTTTTCCAATGCGATAGCAGGGAAATACCACCAGTCACTTGGACCGCAATAACTGTTATCTACAACACCAACAGAATTTGCCTGAATTACACCATACTTGGAATATGTAGAAGAGCGAGGAGCCAAATGAGCTTCATATCCGTCTGGGAGTTTCATAGCAACACCCAAATGAATAAGAGCAAATTCACCCTTCTTAATTGTGTAATCGTAAGCTGCACGAAGGTCAATCCAGTC
>JAGCLR010000072.1 GCA_017646885.1 Methanobrevibacter sp.
ATGCAAGCAAACTTTCAACTTTCATTAAGGAAGGCAAGTTAGGAATCTTCTGTTTGGTCGATGATGTGGTCATGGCAGAGAAAGGACTTGATACATTATTGAATGACTTAGGATTTGCACCATCTTGTGCAATTTAATTTTTTTTAATTTTTTATTTTCAATCTTTTGAAATTTTACTTTTCTATTTTTTCAACAATTTTTTTAAATTTTTATTTTTCTCTATTTCGAAATTTCAGTTTTCTATTTTTTCAAAAGATCATTTTTTCATTTTTTCACTATATTGCCATTTCTCATTTGCATGATGTAGATTAGCAATTATCAAAATTTATAATATGAATCATACTTTCAGTATTTTTAAGATGTGGTTAATTATTTTAATACTTTTTAATCTAAACTCTATTTTAATGAACTTTCATTATTAAAATTTTTATATGTCTTGGAAAGTTAAAATTTTAGCATTTTTTTCATAAAAATTTTTATAAAAAATAGAAAATTATAATAAAAAATTTAAATTTTTAATTTTTTAAAAAAAGCAATAAATTTAAAAATTTGTAAAATTAATAAAATTAGTATTATGTTAAAAAATAAGAATAATAAAAATATAAAAAAAGTAAAAAAGAAAAAAAGTTAGATTTATTCAGTTAAGTAACTGTCTAAATCTATATTCTCATTATCACAAATGGTCTTCAAGGTTTCATAGAGTTTTTCATCTATTTCTAAACCATTCTTCTCATTTTCAGCAATTCTTTTTACTTCGAGATCTCCTGGAATGAAAGTGTTTCCGGATTCTCTGATTTCTGTTACGAATTCTTCGACTTGTTCCTTGAATGCGTCGATTGAAACGAATTTTTCAGGATTGATTGCAACAAACAAGTCACCTTTGTTACAGTCTTCCTTATAGTCTCCTGCAGTACCAGTTACTTTAGTACCGAATGCTGCATTTACTAAAGGTCCAGTCATAATTTCAATCATAAAGCTTAAAGCGTATCCTTTAACTCCACCAAATGGAAGGATAGAACCTTCTAATGCAGCTTCAGGGTCAGTGGTCGGATTTCCGTCCTTGTCAATTGCAGTGTTTGGAGGGATTTCCTCACCTTTTCTTTTAGCTTCCAAGATTTTTCCTCTTGCGCTTACAGCAGTTGCCATATCTACAGCAATATAAGTTTCAGAAGGGATACCAATAGCTATTGGGTTAGTTCCAAGAATAGCTTTTTTACCACCTAAAGGAGCTACTCCAGGTTCAGTGTTACAAATTACAATACCAATCATGTCATTTCTAATAGCGAGGTCAGAGTAATAACCGGTTATTCCAAAGTGGTTTGAATTGAAGGTACCTACTGCAGCGATACCGGTTTCCTTTGCCTTATTGATTGCCATCATCATTGCTTCATGTGCAATGTATTGTCCAAATAAGCTTTTTCCATCAATGAGTGCAATGGAATCCTCATCCTTGACAATTTCATAATCTCCTTTGGTTTCAATGAAACCGTTATTGATTCCTCTGATGTATTGTGGGAATCTTCCAAGTCCATGTGAAGTGAAACCTTTTAAATCGGAGTCTAAAGTAGCTTCGGTAATTATTTTTGCATGGTCTTCTTGCACTCCAATGTTGATTAAGATTTCATTTACAAGTTTTCTTTCATTTTCAACACTAATTCTCATATTTTCCCTCCTTAATGATTGGCATTTGTTGAAATATCTTTGTAATATTGATTTTTTTAAATGTTTTAATTATTTTTTTAAAATTATTATTGGAATTTTATGTATTTTATTTTAATTCTATTATTCTTTTATTTTCTTTTTTCACTGAAATTAATATTCAATTACAGTTCCTTCAAATGTTTTTACAGTGATCTTTTCTTCAGCAGTTACTGTTCCTACAATTTGAGCTTCAATGTTTTCATTCAATGCTTCAACAACAGCATCTGCTTCTTCTGGGCTTGCAATGACACAGAATCCTACACCCATATTGAAAACCTTATACATTTCCTCTAAAGGAACTCCTTGTTGGTAGATTAATTTAAAGATGTCTTGTGGCTCTGGGTAATCTGTAATGTCAAAACCGATTCCTTTTTTAAGTCTTGAAAGGTTGTTTACTCCACCACCAGTCATATGAGCAAGACCTTTGATGTTGAAGTCATGTTTTAAGAGATCGACAATTGCCTTGACATACAATTGGGTAGGTTTCAACATTTCTTCTCCAATGGTAGTTTCACCGTTAGGCATTTTATCGTTAACATCGAATCCACCTTCTTCAAAGATTGCTCTTCTTGCTAAGCTTAAACCGTTACTGTGAATACCGCTGCTTCTAAGACCGATTAAAATATCTCCTTCTTGGATATCTGCACCAGTGATGATTTTATCCTTGTCTACAAAACCGATACCGGTTCCTGCTAAGTCAAAGTCCTTTACAATTCCTGGAAGGGAAGCGGTTTCTCCTCCAATGATTGCAATTTGGGATTCTTTTGCCCCTTGGACAAGGCCATCTGCAATTTCTTCAGCTACTTTTGGATCTGGTTCCTCAACTGCTAAGTAGTCAACTAATGCAATAGGTTCTGCACCTACACAAAGGATATCGTTAACTACCATTGCAATCATGTCAATTCCAACAGTATCATATTTTTCCATCATTTTTGCAACTAATATTTTACTACCTACACCATCTGTACTCATAGCAATAGCCTTATCGCCAAGTTCGACCAATGCTGCGAAGTGTCCGCTGTCAGTAATAATATTTCTGTATTCCAATGTTGGCTGCAATTTTGAAGCTAATTTTGAAACGGTTAATGCTTCAAGGTCAATGTCAACACCAGATTCTGAATAAGTAACCATAAAATTCACCTAATAATAATTTCTAAATTTTTTAATTTTCAAAGTTTTATTTAAATAGGCCATTATTAACAATTAAATAATAGCTAACATTATAATATTTGTTTTAGCTATTATTTATATTATATTAATTATTTTAAGTAATCATTTGATATAAACGATTGAAATTAAAAATTAAAAAAATAAATTTTAGTTTTAAAAATATTAAAAAATATTTAAAATTATTGAAGTCTGGTTGCTTCAAGGATAAGTGGAGTTTTAGTCTCTACCTTATAGCTTCTGTGAATGCTTGAAGCAAGGTCTACAGTTTTATATGGGTCTCCGTGACAAGTGATGATCTTATCCGGTCTTGGATGCAATCTTTTTGCAAATTCCATCAATTGTCTTCTATTGGAGTGACCACTGAATCCTTCAATGGTTTTAACATCCATTTTAACATTGTAGATTTTTTTCTTGCCTGTTTCATCTTCCAATGGTATTTCCTTGTGTCCTTTTTGGATTTTTCTACCAAGGGATCCTTCAGATTGGTAACCTACAAAGATAATGGAATTATTCTTGTCTTCACATAACCATTTGAAGTACTCTACAGAGTTTCCACCAGTCATCATACCAGATGTTGAAAGGATAATTGACGGTTCCCCTTCTACAATCTGTTTTCTTTCAGCATTGTTTTGAACCTTATTGAATGATTCTGAAATGAATGGGTTTCTTCCCATATGGAAGATTTGATCCCTTAAGTCTTTGCTTAAGTACTCAGGTCTTGCAGTATGCACTGCAGTAGCTTCCCAAATCATACCGTCAAGATGGATTGGCACTTCATCAACCATTCCATGGCGCATGTACTCTTCAAGCACAATCATCAATTCTTGTGCTCTTCCTACTGCAAATACAGGAACCAATACTTTTCCGCCACGTTTCAAGGTTTTGTAGATGGTTTTCATCAATTCTTTTTCTGCATTGTTTCTTGATGGAGTAACGTCTTCATGTCCACCGTAGGTACTTTCCATAATGCAGCTTTCAACTCTTGGGAATCTTGTGGTTGCAGGTTCCAAGAGTCTGCTTCTTTCGTATTTGAAGTCTCCAGTATAAAGCAAGTTATGTGCACCGTCACCAATGTGGAAGTGGCACATAGCAGAACCTAAGATGTGCCCTGCGTTATGCAATGTCAATTTGATGTCTGGAGAGATGTCAGTTACAACTCCATAGTCAAGAGTGATTGTGTGCTTGATCATTTTTTGCACATGCTTTACATTGAAAGGAAGCGGGTTGTTTTCCCTATGTGCAATGTCAATGTAATCCAATTGCAATAATGTCATCAAGTCTCTTGTTGCAGAGGTACAGTATACAGGACCTTCGTATCCGTAGTGGTAAAGGTAAGGAATGAATCCACAGTGATCCAAGTGAGCGTGAGAGACTACAACTGCATCAAGGTCTTGAATTGAAAATTCAGGAACTCCAAGCATTGGGAATGAACTTTTTTCGTCTTGTCCTGCTACGTTTACTCCACAATCAAGCAATACTCTACTGTTTGGAGTTTGAAGTAACATACAGGAACGTCCTACCTCTTTAAATCCTCCCATAGCAGTTAATCTGGTCCAGTCATTATCATATTTTCCGCCTTGGTGGATTCTTGCACCTAAAGTCTGCAAGATTTTCTTTCTTTCCTTACTGTTGTGCATCAAGGTATTTCTGATTCTATCGATAATTTCAGATCTGATTGGTGGGCTTCTTAAGATCTTTGGAGCCCATCCGGTTTTTCTAACGATTTCCCTTGAGGTCACTCCATATTTTCCAATTACAAGTCCAGGTTTGGTAGCTTCAATAACCACTTCGTTAGTAACTTCATCAAAGGTGATGTTACTGATTTCAGCATCTTCTGGAACAATCTCTTCGACTTTTTGAATAGTCTCTTCATATGGTAATAAAACTGATTTGTCTGATCTGATTATGATTCTTTTTCTAAGTTCCTTTGCCAAGTTTCTGATTAAGTCCCCATTGTCTGCTACAATGTCTGGGTTTTTTGTATAAATAACAACCTCAGGACCTTCAAATTCAATATTGGCTAATTGAACTTCATCAGGTAGTTTTTTTGTAATTTTTTCTTTGATTTCTTCTAAAACGTTTGAAGCCATATTATCACTTCGAAAAATAGACGTATAAAATTAGCATATGGTATAAAATCAATATTTTTGCATTTTCAATTCTTTTCTTCTTTTCTTTTAATTCATTTATAGAAAAATGTTTTTATAAAAATATTCGTTAAGTAAATTTTGGTTAATTTTTAAATAAGCCGTTTATACTTCAATAATTAAATTGATTAACTAATAAATAAATCCTAATCTTATCTAGAATTTATCTAAATATTCTAAATTTAAGGATTAAAAATTAAATTAAATTAAAAATTAAGAATATTGATTTAAATCTACGACATCAATATTCTTATTGATTAAATAAACAGCTTCTGTGTCATAAAAAAGATGTTTACTTAATTTATTGCATATACTATCTATACTGTAATATGTAAAATTAGTTGTAAAATAAAGTTAAAAAATAAATAATTCGTATATATTTTTTAGCTATTAATTTTTTCAATAATAGATTCAACTTCTTCTTTTTCTAACATTTTGTATCCGTCTTTAGTAACTTCAGCTACTAAGAAGCCATTTCCAGAGTAAGTGTCTCTTTCTGTAGCAGCTTTGATAGCTCTTAAAGCTAATTCCTTAGCTTCTTCTACAGTGATGTCTTCGTGGAATCTGTCTTCAAGAACACCGTATGCAAATGTAGAACCGGAACCGGTAGAAATGAAGGTATCCTTAATCATACCTCCTGCTGCATCTAAAGAATAGATTGATGCACCAGTGTCATCTACTCCTCCGATAAGAGTTTGTACATATGCTGGTGAGGAGTGTAATATGTTAGAACTTACAGCTGCAGCAGCTTCTAAGCTAATGTCTTTGCCATTTCTTAATCTGTATAATGCAGTTTCAGCGCTAATGATTTTCATCAAGCTTTGTGCATCTGCAACAGATCCTGCAATGGTAGCTGCAATGTGATTGTCAATTTTGAATATTTTTTCAGCTACTTTGTGAGCAACAAGGTTTCCCATACTTGCTCTTCTTTCGCTTGCAAATACAACACCATCTTTACAGGTAATACCAACAGTAGTGGTACCTTCAAATGTGTTTTTATCAGCCATATTAATACACCTCGTATAATATTGTAAAATTAAATGTATATATGTTAATCTTAAATAATAAAAAATAATCTAAAATACAAATGATATTTAATGATTGAAATTATTATTAAAATTAGAAATTGTCAGGATTGATAAGTTTATAAGATTGATAAAATTAAGTTAAACTCATTAAAATAAACTCTTTTTCCTAACCTATTCTTATTATGTTATACATTATATATAATAGTTTCGTTATTTTGGACAATTTTAAAATAATTTTTCATCTTTTTGATTATTTTTTATGATTTTTAATAATTTTTTTATTTATTAAATTCATCTATATTCTTATTCAAGACTAAAATGCTCTTAATTTTTAATTTTACTCATTTTTTTCTAATATTTATTTAAACTACCTAATACTAATCAATATTTTAATTTATAAGCTAATATTGATTTTAATAACTTTAATTTATTTTAATGTATTTACATTTATTATTAATTTTGTATTATATAAATGTTTTCAAATTAGTTTTATATTTTGCATAAACAGTTAATTTTTTTAAGTTTTTTTAAGGAATTTTTTCAAAAACATTTTATTTTATTAAAATATACTATAATTATTGAATTAAAATGATGATGAAAATCAGTCAATTCCCTTGGTGATTTTTTGAAATGGAAGAAAATTGGAGATA